>CAZINF010000021.1:0-34599 GCA_964540555.1 uncultured Syntrophus sp.
ACGAGATGAAGGTGTGGATCCGGGGCGCCGCCGCCCCGGAGATCGCCTCCCAGGCGCGCTCGATGTCGCCTGTATTCGCCCGGGCGAGCGCCGCAATCTGACAGCCCCGGACCTCCCGGGCGATCTGCTGTACGGATGCAAAGTCACCGTCCGACGCCACGGGGAAACCTGCCTCGATGATATCCACGCCCATTTTTTCAAGCTGGCGGGCGATCCGCAGTTTCTCGTCCGGGTTCATGCTCGCCCCAGGCGACTGCTCGCCGTCCCGAAGTGTCGTGTCAAAAATAAAAACCCTCTCTCCCGCTCCCTCCATAATTGACTCCTTTCACGCGAAATAAAAAAGGCCATGGGCTTTACCGCCCATGGCCTTCAGATTGCGATCTTATGATCGGTTGTTACGGAAATCCTACGTACGACGGGCGGCGGGTCCTGTTTGACAGGCAAAGAAGAGCGAGACCCAGAAGATTGGGCAGTGCGATGATACCGATGATGTTCGCTCTTGGCGCAGCCGCTGTCATTTCAATAAAAACCTTTTCCCTTTTTTCTCTTATCCTTCAAAAGGTGTGGTTCTTTAAATCAATTAACAGATCCTGTCAAGCTCTTTTTTAATAAGCATTTGGCAACGAAGACCTGGTTCACGGGTGCCGGCACACGTCCCGTGGAATGACGGGATATGCCGCAGGGCTAAACATGGACGGGCTCGAAACGATGAATCCGCGACAACACATCAGAGAGGGCGTCTTTGGCTTGCGCTGTATCGTAATCGGTCTGCAAGCCGACCCAGAAACCGTCGCTGGTACCAAAGAAGCGAGACAGGCGTAAACCGGTATCGACGGTCACGGCCCGCTTGCCCGCGACGATCTCTCCGATGCGCCGTTGCGGCACTCCGATTTCCTTGGCGAGCCGGTACTGGGTAATCCCCATCGGCTTCAAAAATTCCTCCAGCAAGATTTCGCCGGGGGTAGGGTAAGGTATTTCACGCGGCATGGTCACTCTCCTTCAATGGTAATCGACGATCTCAACATCGTATGCATGGCCGCCCTCGAAGCGGAAGCATACGCGCCATTGATCGTTTATGCAGATGCTCCATTGCCCAACTCGGTCGCGCTTCAATTGCTCCAGTTTGTTATTGGGCGGGATACGCAGATCTCCCAGATTTTCCGCTCGGTTGAGCATCGCCAGCTTGCGCAAAGCCACGACTTGAATATTCACGAAACGGGCAACCCGCTTGCCGTTGAACAGGGCTTCCGTGTCGAAGCACTTGAATGTCGAGATCATGAGTCAATACTAACGAACTGCGTTAGCAATGTCAAACATTATTCGCAATTGCCCCGCCCCATTTTCCGTGACCATGACAGGGCATAACGACGCTACCATAACCGGCGGACAAAAGCGCAACTTTTGAACGTCAGGTTTGATGAGCGGGTTAGAACTTTTCACAGCTCTTTTTGAAAAAACTTTTGAAAAACCCTTTCAGAGAGGAAACCAAAAAAAAGAGAACATTATCCAAGGAGGTTTATGGCGAAGAAGCCTTGTTGATACTTTTGGGGGATGGGAAAACCGAAAAAGGGGACATCATCCAGAAGGGGAGGGGGGCGCCAGAACCTCCCGGATGATGTCCCCGTTGTTATTAATGGATTACAGTCTGCCCTGGCCCCCGGCCCCGGGACCGCCGCCCTGGAAGCCGCTGCCGCAACCGCCGGGCCCGAAACCGCGACTCATGCCCTGTCCCCGCCCAGGCTGAGACCCGCGACCGGCAGAGTAGCCGGCGGCAAAGGACTTGGCCTTCTCCCGCTGATCCGGCGTAAGGACCTTTAGTGAATCCAGACGAAATGCCGTCATTTTGTCCTGCATCTGATCCCGCACCGTCCTCATCTCCTTCTGGGCCGCCGTGATCCTTCCCTGATCCGGATTCGGCTCCAGCCAGAGCTTTCGCAGTTCATCCCGTTTTGTGAACATCTGGTCCCGAAGCGGCTGGACACCCTTGAAGTGTGCATCCCGCAGTTCGGTGATCTTGACTTTCTGGTCTGCCGTCAGATTCAATTCGCCGAATCCCCCGAAATCTCCCCGCCCGCAGGGTCCGTAACCGGGCCCCCTTCCCGGGCCAAAGGCCAGGGCGGAGGTCGCGATCATCGCCGTAACGAGCAGCGCCATCACTGTAACCATCATTTTCTTCATTTTCCGTTCTCCTTTTCATTTTTGAGAATGCAGATTCTCGTTTGGCTGTCTCATAGAGCAACAGTCGTGCCAGGATCGATGCAAGATCGCTGTCATTGAGATCCATACTGCAAAAGATCATGATCTATCCCTTTTCGGAGACAGGTCCGTTTACCGCCTGGCGGAGAAAAAGATGGATAATTAGTATCCACTTGTGGTATCCAATCGATCAATAAGTATCCGGAAGCGGGCAGAGACGGTACATACGATCATGATGAGGAAAAATGCGAGAAAGCGACGGATCTGGGCGGTGATCCCGCCCTGGCTGATCATCGGTGCGGTTGTGATCCTCGCGCCGCTTTTCATCTTCATGACCCTGGAGAACATCAACCGGCAGGAAGAGCAGACGACCCGACTCCTTGTGGAGAAAGGGGCGGCCCTGATCCGCTCCTTCGAGGCGGGCGCCCGGACAGGAATCGGGCTGCGGTGGGGCGGGTTCCAGCTCCAGAAGCTCCTGATGGAGACGGCCAGGGAGCAGGACATCGACTACCTGATCGTCACGGACGTCAAGGGGACGATCCTCGCCGACAGCGACCCCTCGCGGCTCGGTATGGGTTACGGCCTGGATCTCGACCTTTCGAAGATCGCCAAAACGGAAACACTCGCCTGGCGCCGGGTCCCGAACAACGAAGGGGCAGACACCTTCGAAATCTACAGGCGGTTCGCGCCGACCGGCGGCCCCCTCCCGGGATTCCCCGATCCGATGCTCATGGCGCCCGGTTCACCGGATACCGAAACCCCGGGTTTCGCCATTTTCGTTGGACTGGATATGGGGCCGATCCTGGCTGCCCATAAAGAGGACCAGCGTCGCACGATCTGGATGGCCGTCGTTTTCCTTCTCATCGGCTTCGCGGGAATCGTATCCCTGCTGCTGGCTCAGGGATATCGCACCGCACGGAGCTCCCTCTCGCGGATCAAGGCTTTTTCCGACAACCTGGTGGAAAACATGCCTATCGGCCTGGCCGCCTTCGACGGTTCGGGAATCCTGACTGCCTTTAACCAGTCGGCGGAGAGCATTCTCGGGCGGAGCGCCGGGGAGGTACTTGGAAAGCAGGCCGGAGAGATCCTCCCCGGCAACTGCCGGGAGATCCTCCTGGAGGTGACCGCCGAGCAGCGGATGATCGAACGTGAGATCGACTGCACCATCAACGATGGCCGTTCACTCCCGCTGGAAGTGATCGCGACGACGCTTGAGGAGGATGACGGCGTCTTTCTGGGCTATGTCCTTCTCTTTCGAGACATGACAGAGGTGCGCCGCCTTCAACAGGAGGTCACCCGGAACCGTCGCCTGGCCTCGCTCGGAAGCCTCGCCGCCGGAGTGGCCCACGAGATACGAAATCCGCTCAGTTCGCTTAAAGGATTCGCCACCTATTTCCGGGAGCGGTTCCGGGAGAACCAGACCGACCGCGAAACCGCCGAGGTAATGATCAGCGAAGTGGATCGGCTGAACCGGGTCATCAACCAGCTTCTCGAATTCGCCCGGCCGCTGACGATGACGCTTGTCCCTGCATCGCTCCAAACCCTGATCCGTCACGCCCTTAAAATGGTTGAAGGCCAGGCGCGGGAGAAGGGAATCACCATCGAAACGGATCTCTCGCCCGAGATCGGGGAGGTCCCCCTCGACGCCGACCGGATGAGCCAGGTATTGATGAACCTCTGCCTGAACGCCATCGCGGCCACCGAAGCGGGAGGAACCCTGCGCGTCGCGCTTGCCCGGCAGGACGACCGGCGGATCCGGATTTCAATCACCGATACCGGCGCCGGGATCCGGAAGGAGGATCTTCCCCGGGTCTTCGATCCCTACTTCACGACGAAACCGTCGGGCACAGGCCTCGGCCTCCCCATCGTCGAGAAAATCGTCGAGGCGCACGGCGGAAAGATTTCGCTGGCGAGCGAGCCGGGGGAAGGAACGACGGCGACGGTCATTCTCCCGATGAAGCCGTCATCATGATGAGGAGTCACTTATGAAGACAAAAAATGAGATCCTCGTGGTGGACGATGACATTGCCCACCGGACGATGCTCCGGACACTCCTTTCGGGATGGGGATACGCGATCACCGAAGCCGATGACGGCCAAAGCGCCATGGAAGCCGTCCGCCGTCAGCCTTTCGACCTCATCCTCATGGATATCAGGATGATCAGGGTCTCGGGCCTGGAAGCCCTGGCCGGGATCAAGGCATTCAATCCGGCGATCCCCGTCGTCATCATGACCGCATACGCCTCGGTGGAAACGGCTGTTACGGCCCTGAAAAAAGGGGCCTACGACTACCTTACCAAACCATTGGATTTCGATGAGTTACACCTCACGCTGGAACGGGCGATGGACCACAGCCATCTCAGGAAGGAGAACCGCCTTCTGAAGGAGAGCCTCGGCGAGCGGCTCGACCGGCGGAACCTGATCGGCCGCTCCGCCGCCATGACCCGACTGATCGACACCGCCTCCCAGGTCGCCCCCTCCGAGGCGACGGTCCTGGTCACGGGGGAATCGGGGACCGGGAAGGAGATGATCGCGGGGCTCATCCATTATAACAGCCATCGAAAGGACGGCCCTTTCATCCGGTTCAACTGTGCGGCGATCGCCGAGACCCTTCTTGAATCCGAGCTGTTCGGCCACGAGAAAGGGGCCTTCACCGGCGCCGACCGGCGGAAAGAGGGCAAGTTCCGCCAGGCGGACGGGGGGAGTCTCTTCCTCGACGAGGTGAGCGAGATGTCGTTCGGGATGCAGGTCAAACTCCTTCGCGTTCTCCAGGAGCGGGAACTCACCCGCGTGGGCGGCTCGGAAGTGCTCACTGTCGATGTCCGGCTTATCGCCGCGACGAACCGGGATCTCCTGAAGGAGATCACGGCCGGGCGATTCAGGGAAGACCTCTTTTACCGGCTGAACGTCGTTACGCTCCATGTCCCGCCCCTTCGAGAGAGGCCGGAGGACATCCCGCTTTTATCCCAGGCGTTTCTCACCCGGTTCGCCGCGAAGAACCACAAGACCATCAAGGGATTCACACCGCAGGCGATGGACCGGCTGCTCCGTCATTCCTGGCCGGGAAACGTTCGAGAACTGATGAATGCCGTGGAACGGGGCGTCGTCCTCTCACGCGGCGAGTACCTTGACGAAAAGGAGCTCTCCATTCTCATGCCCGAAACCGGTTCTCTTCCCCCTTTGGCGGCAGCGCCGCTTGCAGGCAGCGCCGAACACCCCTCCCTCGAAACCGTCGAGCGGGAAACGATCCTGAAGGCACTGGATGCCGCACAGGGCAACAAGAGCGAGGCCGCCCGCCGCCTCGGCATCACCCGCAGGACCATCCACCAAAAGCTCCGGAAGTACGGGGTGATGTAATGTGGAAGATGGCAATGAACCGCCGGTCGAGACTTACCGGAGAGGGCAAGGCATGACCGGCGTTCCCCTCACACGAAAATCCCAGCTCTTCCTCCTCGGACTTTTAACCGCCATCTTTTTCGTCAATTTCCTCGCTAGGATCGTCCTGGCGCCGCTCCTCCCGGTCATCGAGAAGGACCTCGGCCTCAGCCACGCCGGCGCCGGAAGCTTTTTCATGATGATGGCGATCGGCTATGCGACGGGTCTCTTCGTATCGGGATACCTCTCGTCAAGGCTCACCTTCCGGCAGACGATCGCACTGTCTGCCATCGCCATCGGCTGCGCCTTTTTCCTCGTCGCCGCGAGCCGCTCGCTCTGGGCGATCCGGATCGGCCTTTTCCTCACAGGCATCCCCGCCGGGATCTATCTTCCCTCGGGCATCACGACGATCACCGCATCGGTCAGCCCCGCCAACTGGGGAAAGGCGATCTCCATCCATGAACTCGCCCCCTCGCTGGCTTACATGGCCGCGCCGCTGATCGTCGAAGGGCTTCTCGTCTTCTTTCCCTGGCAAGGGGTTCTGGCCCTGATCGGCGGCGTCTCCCTCATCCTGGGGCTCTCTTTTCTCCGTCTCGGACAAGGGGGAGACTTCAGAGGCGAAGCGCCCACAGTGGGAAATATCCTTTTGCTGATCGGCAAGCCTGCCTTCTGGATCATGGTCGTCCTGTTCAGCCTGGCCATCGCTTTCAGCATGGGTCTGTACAGCATGATGACCCTCTACCTTGTCGCCGAAAGGGGGATCGACCGGGGTCTGGCAAACACACTGGTCGGTCTCTCTCGACTCCCCGTCTTCGCCATCGCCCCCCTCTCCGGCTGGGTCTCGGACCGTTTCGGACCGAAACCGACGATGACCCTTGCCCTGGTGTTCAGCGGCTTTACGACGATCCTCCTGGGTATCTTGCCCGACAGGTGGATGATCCTGATGCTCTTTATCCAGCCGATGCTGATGGTCTGCTTCTTTCCGGCCGGGTTCACGGTCCTCTCCCGGATCGTCCCGGCGGGCAGCCGTAACCTCTCCGTCTCGCTGACGATGTTGATCTCCTACCTGATCGGCGGCGGTCTCATCCCGATCGCATTGGGCATCTTTGGGGATGCAGGGGCCTTCGACCTTGCCTTTGTTATCGTCGGGACCATCATCCTGCTGAATGTTTTTCTCATCAGCGGTCTGAAGATCCGGGAGTGATCATATAAAGAACGAAGACATCGCAAAAAGGCTCAAAATGGGACGGCTTCGTAAAAAGGCCCCCGGCGAAAGCCGGGGAAGGATGAAACGCAACGCAGCATCCGGCCTTTTGACGTAGCCGTCAAGAATAAAGGAGGTATTTGATGAAACACCCTTTCTTTCTGCGAAGAATGGTCCCGGCGATGGTCGCTCTGCTTGTCATCGCTGCCGGTTTTCCCCGTATGGATGTCGCAGCCGGTGGGACGACGGCCAGCGAACGAATCGTCATTTTATTCACCCATGATCTGCACTCCTATTTTCTCCCCCAGCGCGTAGCCGCCCCGGGCGGCCCGCCTCTGGAACGGGGCGGATATGCGAAGCTTCTGTCGCTCATCCGGGAGAACCGCGAGGCCGACAGGACGCTCCTTGTCGATGCCGGCGACTTCAGCATGGGGACCCTCTTCCACACGACCTTCATGACGGAGGCGGCAGAACTCCGCCTGATGGCGGCAATGGGGTATGATGTGATGACCCTCGGGAATCACGATTTCGACTTCCGCCCGGACGGCCTGGCGAGGATGCTTCGAAAGGCCCGGACAGCGGAAAAGAAACTCCCCGTCATCGTCGCCTCCAACGTGGTCTTCACCCCGGAAGGCAAGGGAGACGCCAACCTGAAGGAAGCCTTCCAGGAATACCCGGTCGTCCCCTATACAGTCATCGAGCGCCGGGGCGTCAGGATCGGCCTGTTCGGCATCCTGGGGAAGGACGCCCAGATCGACGCCCCCTTCGCCAAACCGGTCACCTTCGGCGATCCCGTTGAGACGAGTAAGAAAATGGTCGATCTCCTGAAAAATAAAGAAAAAGCCGATGTGATCGTCTGCCTTTCGCACACCGGAACATCGTTGGAGAAGAAGCGTTCCGAGGATGAAAACCTCGCCCGCGCCGTCCCCGAAATCGACGTGATCGTCAGCGGCCACACCCACACCGTCCTGTCCAAACCGATCGTCATCGGAAAGACCCTCATCGTATCGGCAGGATCCTACGGCGCCTTTCTCGGCAGGCTGGCAGTGGATTATGAAAAAAGGGCAGGGGTGACGCTCGCCGGCTATGACCTGAAACCTGTGACCAGAGAAATCCCGGACGACCCCGGTCTTGCGCGCGAGATTGCCGGTTACAGGAAGGATGTGGACAAGGGGTATCTGGCCGCCTATGGTTATCGGATCGATACGGTCGTCGCCGAAAGCGCATTCGATATGGAGACCCTGGAGTACGCCCAGGCCCATCCCGGCGAGACGGGGATCGGGGACATGATTACGGACGCCTTCCGGCACGCCGTGGAGAAGGCCGAGGGATCGCGCTATGAACACATCGACATCGCCATACAGCCGCTCGGCCTGATCCGGGATTCATTTTTGAAGGGGCCGATCACCGTCGCCGATATCTTCCGCACCCTCTCCCTCGGTCTCGGGGTCGACGGCAAACCCGGCTATCCGCTTGTCGCGTACCATACCACCGGCAAAGAGCTCAAGGATCTCCTGGAGGTGGAGACCACGGTGGGAAACATGAAACGAGACGCCCATTTGCAGTTTTCAGGTGTGAATTTCTCGTTCAACCCCCACCGGGTCCCCTTCGACCGCGTGACATCGATCACGGTCAGAAACCCCAAAGGCGTCTATGAGCCGGTCGTACCGGAGAAGCTCTACCGCATCTGCATGAACTACTACACCGCCCAAATGGTGAACTTTGTCCGCGATGCCTCCTACGGCCTGCTTTCGATCACGCCGAGGGATCGCGAGGGACGGCCCGTCGCCGATACGAAACAGGGGATCATCGACGCAGACTTAGCCGCTCCGGGTGTCCAGGAGATCAAGGAATGGGTGGCACTGGCAACGTACATGAAGAGTTTTCCCGACGAGGACGGGAACGGAATCCCCGATATCCCCTCCCGTTACCGGCAGCCGGAAGGGCGCTTTTCCCCCTCTCCCTCCTGGAACCCGATCCGGCTCATCGCCGGCGGAAACCGGATCACCTACGGGGCGATCGGGATTGTCATTCTGCTCCACATTCTGGGGATCGTTCTGATAGGATTCGTCTTCCGCCTTGTCAGCCGCCGCATCCGGATGAGGAGTTAAATTAGCTCCTCACCCAGTTCCTGGTTGAGGCGGTGGTCCTCTCCTCCTTCAGCGGCCTGATCGGCATCGTCCTGGCCCTGGCCGGACCGCTGTGGCTTTCCGCCGTACTCCACGTGCCCTTCTTTCAATTCGTGGAGATACCTCATTGTTTGACCTGCGGTGAATAGCGGCCTTATTCGACGCAACAAATGCGGAGATTGTTCTTGCTTTTTGCGGCGAATACGCGGCATAATATCACCACGGAGTGTCAGAGAATTATGAACTATATCCACAATAGGAAGAATTGGCCAAAACTGACTTGGAGCCAGGAGCGGCTGGCAGGGCAGCTTGCCGGCGTGCGTCATCGGCAGGGGCGGCTCATCGGGCGTATGGAAGGGTTGGGTTTTTCGCTCCGCAGCGAAGCCGTACTGCAAACCCTGACCGAGGATGTTCTCAAATCCAGCGAAATCGAAGGTGAAAAGCTGGATAAAGACCAGGTGCGGTCTTCTATCGCCCGCAGACTGGGGCTCGATATCGGCGGACTTATACCGGTTGACCGGCATGTTGAGGGGGTCGTTGAAATGATGCTCGATGCCACCGGGCATTTTACCGATCCATTGACCGAGGAACGTCTGCTTGCCTGGCACTCCGCTCTGTTCCCAACCGGGCGCAGTGGTATGACTAAAATCGCGGTTGGCCGCTGGCGTGATGATAAATCCGACCCCATGCAGGTGGTTTCCGGCCCGATTGGCCGGGAGAAGGTGCATTATCAGGCCCCTGAGGCTAAGCGTGTTCCCAAGGAGATGAGCGCTTTCCTGAAATGGTTTAACGGTCCCCAATCTATTGATCCGGTTTTGGCGGCAGGTCTGGCGCATCTCTGGTTTGTAACAATCCATCCGTTTGAGGATGGCAACGGCCGGATTGCTCGGGCGATTGCCGATATGGCTCTGGCGCGTTCGGAAAATAGTACGCAGCGTTTTTATAGTATGTCGGCGCAAATTCGCCTGGAGCGAAACGCCTACTACGATATGCTGGAAAAAACCCAAAGAAGCGGCCTGGACATAACCCCCTGGCTTGAATGGTTCCTGGGATGTCTTGATCGCGCCATTGAAGGCGCGGATCATATTCTGGCCGGCATCTTCCATAAAGCCCATTTCTGGGAGGCTCATACCCACAAGCCATTCAATGAACGCCAGCGAGCCGTCATCAACCGGCTGTTCAACGGTTTTGAAGGCAAGCTGACTTCTTCTAAATGGGCCAAACTGGCCAAGTGCTCTCAAGATACCGCCCTGAGGGACATTGATGATCTGGTGAAGCGTGGTGTTTTAGTGAAAGAGCCAGGAGGCGGTCGCAGCACAAATTATGACTTGGCGAACGATGGATAAGGTGATCGCTCCACGTGCCCTTCGTCTTCAACGGGGGGATCGTCCTGATCGCTTTCCTCTTCTCGGCAATGGTAGGGGTGATCTTCGGCTATTTCCCGGCGCTCAAGGCCGCCCGGCTGGATCCCATCGTGTCAGGAAGTGAACGGTATCATCTCTCCCGTGAAAAATCCCCATGAGAGATGTGAACCTTTCAATCCGTTTTCATTAATCAGGTCCGATGAGCCTTTGTAAAGATAAGTATTTGTAATTGAGACGGCGTGATTAGTAAAAATTGAAATTCGCCGAAACTTGACGTCACCTACACCAGGATGACCAGAATCTTAAAAATTATTCCTCTTGCTAAATCGAATCATCTTGGATAGAATTACCAGCAAATAAAAACAAGTGCAGGTATCTTTATCCATGGAACCAAACATAAGAAAGACAGACACAGCGGCAGTAAAGAAGGCCGAGGATCTCCTCCGTTCTCGAAGCGGCGCCTTTCGCACCGGGGGGGCGATCAAAGCGGGTGTCCATCCGCGGACCATTTACGCCCTGCTTGATCAAGGAGTCATTGAGAGGCTGGGGCGTGGGATGTACCGCTTTGCCAACATGCCGGCGATGGGAAACCCGGATCTCGCAACCGTCGCCCTGAAGGTCCCGAAGGGTGTGATCTGCCTCATTTCCGCTCTCTCCTGGCATGAGATGACATCTGAGATTCCCCATGAGATCTACCTCGCCCTGCCGCGCGGTGCCGAACCGCCCCGCCTGGCGTATCCACCTCTCAGGATCTTCTGGTTTCAAGGAGACGCATTCGAAGAAGGGGTGGAGGTGCATGATATGGACGGCATCCGGGTTCGGATCTACAGCCCGGAAAAGACCCTGGTCGACTGCTTCAAATACCGCAACAAGATCGGCCTCGATGTTGCCCTGGAGGCCCTGAAGCATTATCGGCAGCGAAAACGGTTCAAGGCTGACGCGCTCATGCGCTTTGCCCGGATCTGCCGTGTGGAGAAGGTCATGCGCCCGTATCTGGAGGCGACCCTATGACGAACCCCCGTCCCCAGAATAATGCCGCTTCCATTCATCAACGCCTGCTCGACAAGTCAAAAGAATCCGCCCGACCCTTCAACGAAATTTTCCAATACTACGCGATCGAGCGTTTTCTATACCGTCTCTCCCGGTCTTCCCACGCCGGAAAATTCATTCTCAAAGGGGCGTTGATGTTCCTGGTGTGGGAAGCGCGCGCCTCTCGCTCCACAATGGACATCGACATGCTGGGAAGGATGAAAAACAACCCTGAAGTCGTCATCGACATGGTCCGTGAGATATGCCGTCAGGATGTGGAGCCGGATGGGGTTGTTTTCGATCCGAACAGTGTTCGAGGAGAGCGGATCACTGAAGACGCCAACTACGAAGGGGTGCGTGTCCGCTTCCGTGGGGCTTTGGATACCGCGCGTATCGCCATTCAGCTTGATCTTGGGTTCGGCGATGTTGTGGTTCCGTCTCCAAAGCTGATGACCTATCCCCCCATTCTCGATCTGCCGGCGCCGCAAGTCCGGGGATACAGTCGGGAGAGCACAATTGCCGAGAAGTTCGAGGCGATGGTCAGGCATGGCGTCATGAACAGCCGCATGAAAGATTTCTGGGACATCAGCCTTCTTTCCCGACAGTTCGATTTCAAAGGCAAGACGCTGGCGGCTGCGATTGCGGAAACCTTTTCGAAGCGCCACACCGACATTCCGGCCGATCCGATCGCCTTTACCGAAACCTTCATGAGGGACGAAACGAAAACAACCCAATGGAAGGTCTTCCTCCGTAAGAATCGGATGACAGACAGAGCGGATACCTTCGCGGAAGCGGTTTATGCCGTTTCTGCTTTTCTCAAACCGGTCGTTGAGCATCTGGTCAATCATCAACCCTTTTCCCTGACGTGGAAAGCGCCAGGACCATGGCAAGGGTAAAATCCCCGTCGAGATATTGAAGCGATCCTCAGATTCTCTATGATTTCGTCAGGTGGGCAGCGAAGCATGATCCTACGATTTCATCTTTCCAGCCGTATTCAATAATCTCCTCCGAAAATCTGACCTCCAACTTTGTATTTGAAGTCCTGCATACTGCGCGGTTGTATCCCGTTAGCGCGGCTATGGGGGGCGGTCGGCAGAAACAGGTCGCCCGTGCGACTGAGCTATGGCAGGAATGCGTCCGAGAATACTGACCCGCTTAAGGATCAGCGGAGATATTTTCCAAACCACTGAAAAACCTTTTTCCATCCGTCGACCGCAGCCACCGGCCGATAATCCGCGCGATCCACCGCGAAGATGGAGTGGCCGGCATTATCGTACGTATGGAACTCGTAGGTCTTCCCCCATTTCTTGAGTTCCGCTTCGGTCTTCGCCACATGCTCGGGCGAGGGACGCTTGTCCTCCCTGCCGAACAGCCCGAGCAAAGGACAGCTCAGGTCCTTCGTGTAATCGATCGGATCAACGGGTTGACGCGGCGTCAGTCCCTCCTTGCCCGCCCCGACACCGCCTCCGTAACAGTTGACCGCGGCGTCGATCCCCTTGAGCGTGCACGCGGCCAGGTAGACTTGCCGGCCTCCGGAACAATAGCCAATGATGCCGACCTTGCCGCTGAGATACGGCAGGCTGCGGAGATACCGGATGGCGCCTTCCACATCGCCCATGGTGCGGTTATCGGGCATGCCGCCGGCGGCCCGCACGCTGGCGCTGTTTTCCTCGGGCGTCCCTTTGCCTTCGCGGAAATGCAGATTCGGCGAAATGGCTGCATAGCCGTGGTGCGCGAATTTGCGGGTGATCTCCTTTGCCGCTTCGTCCCAGCCGGGCATGTGGTGGATCACCACAACCCCGGGGTGAGGGCCGGGTCCCGTGGGGCGCGCCAGGTATGCATCGATCGTGTCGCCCTCATGCCCGCGCATAGTCACGATCTCCGCACACATGGCTTCAGGCGGCGTCCCCTTGGCGGGCTGCGAGGGTTTGGGCTCCGCCTTTGACGCCGCAAGCGCCGTCCCTGCCGCACCCGCCATCATTCCCCCCACTGCTCCGGCCGCGGTCCCCTTGATGAAATCCCTTCGAGTGAGTCCATTCCGCTTTTTCTCGACGAAACTCATAAGTATTTTCCCCTCCTTCAAAAAAAGATGCTTAGGTCTCGTGGAATATTCAGTAGTATACTCGATCCCGTAAACGGAGGCAACTTTTCTGCCCACTCTTTCGGATGGAGGTTCCGGCAGGGGGATCGGAAAGCAAGAATTCGGTTGCCTCACGGTGATTCAGTGTGATAGCCAGATCATGATAATCGGTACAATGCAGTCCATGAATTGACGGTCTCGTAATAAGTCGTCACTCCGGCGAAGGCCGGGGTCCAGCGTGTTACTGGTTCCCGGCTTTCGCCGGGACGAAGCCTGGATACCGGCTGGAGTTTACCCCGTACCCGATACGGGGCCGGTATGACGTTGGTGGCGGATTTTCGGAGGGGTGCGTGGTCAAAGCTTCACGGGAATTCCAGATCTTTGCAAAACCGGCAGGGGCCGCGTGCAACCTTGATTGCCGCTACTGTTACTACCTGCATAAGAACCTGCTCTACCCGGACAGCGAGTCGTTTCGCATGCCCGACGATCTGCTGGAGGAGTACATCCGCCAACAGATCGCAATCGCCCCCGAACCGGAGATCAATTTCTTCTGGCACGGCGGCGAGCCGACCGTCCTCGGGATAGACTATTTCCGCAAGATAACCGGGCTCCAGCGCAAACACCTGCCACCCGATCGGCGCATCAACAACGGCATCCAGACCAACGGCGTGCTCCTTGACGACGACTGGTGCCGCTTTTTTGCGGCTGAACATTTTGCCGTCGGGCTCAGCCTCGACGGTCCGCCGATGCTGCACGACGTCTATCGCGCGACCAAGGACGGGAAGCCCACGCACCGGCAAGTGATGCAGGGCTATCGGCTCCTGCGCAAACACAAGGTCCCGGTCGATCTCCTGTGTGTCGTGCATGCCGAGAACGTCCGGCATCCCCTCCAGGTGTACCGCTTCTTCAAGGAGATCAAAGCCCAATACATCAGCTTCATCCCGCTTGTCGAGTGGCAACCGGCTCTCCAGGGCGGCGTGAGCCCGCGCACCGTGCCGGCTGAAGCGTTCGGCGCCTTCCTTTGCGCCGTCTTCGACGAGTGGGTGCGGCAGGACGTCGGGCGGATCATCGTGCAAATGTTCGAGGAGGCGGCCAGGCCGGCATACGGCCAGGACCATTCCCTGTGCATCTTTCGGCCTGCCTGCGGGGATGTCCCGGTCGTCGAGCACAACGGCGACTTCTACTGCTGCGATCACTTCGTCACACCCGAGCACCGCCTCGGCAACATCCGCACGACCCCGCTTATCGAACTCATTGAACATCCGGTGCAACTCGCCTTTGGGCAGGCCAAGCGGGAGGCGCTGCCCCGCTACTGCCGGGAGTGCGACGTCAGGACCATGTGCAACGGGGGATGTCCGAAGGATCGCATCATCCGGACCCCGGACGGCGAAGCGGGACTGAACTACCTGTGTGCGGGCTATCGAAGGTTCTTCGCCTACTGCCGCGACTACACCGGACAAATGGCGGCGCTGCGACTGGCCGGGCAACCGGCCGAGCGTATGATGCAGCTTCTCCGCGACGCGGAGGTCAAGGCCCATCCCGCAGCCGGGCGCAACGACCCCTGCCCCTGCGGCAGCGGCCGCAAATACAAAAAATGCTGCCTGAACGCATGAAATAACACTTAATTCACAGCCTCAAGAAAGAGGATTCTGAGAAAGAGATTGACAAGACGATGCGTTTACATAATACTGAGCCAAAATGAAAACAATTTTAAGGAGGGTGTGATGTTTAAGAATCGGTGGGCTTTAAGCGGCCTTGTTGTGTTTACGGTATTCTTTTTCCTGACGATCCTGGAGATCGACGCCTGGGCCCGGGCCGGCGGCGGAAGGTCCTCGGGAAGCCGGGGTTCGCGTTCTTATACACCCCCCCGCTCCACACCGGCCCCTGCCCCTGTGAGTCCTTCCCAGAGCTCAAAGCAGTACGGCGCCCCCTCTACGCCTGCACCCTCTCCCTTTGGCGGCGGCGGTTTTCTTCGGAGTATGGCCGGCGGGATCGTGGGCGGGATGATCGGTGGTATGCTCTTTCGCAGCCTCGGCTTTGCTGGGGGAGGCGCCGGCAGTGCTGGAGGCACCGGAGGCGGCATTGGGATGATGGATATCCTCCTGATCGGGGCGCTTCTCTACGGCATATACTGGTTCATCAAACGACGACGCAGGGAAGCGACTGCTTCGGCGCCCACAGGAACCTTTTATCGGGAATCGTCGGCGGCAGGCGCCGGGCAGACGGCTTTACCGTTGCCAGCGTTTGACCCGTCAGGACAGGAAGACGCCGCGGCGGCAGGCCTTAGCCACATCCGTCAGATGGATCCCTATTTTGACGAAAAACGCTTTACCGACGGTTGCATGGACCATTTCTTCCTCATCCAGGGGGCGTGGGCAAACCGTGACCTCTCCGGTGTCAGGAACTCTCTGACCGACGAGATGTTCGGGAAGCTGCAAGAAGATGCCGAGCAACTGAAAGCCAAAAAGCAGATCAACCGCCTGGAGAATATTGCCGTACGTTCCGTTGAGATGACTGAGATTTGGCAGGAAGGGGGAGAGGATTTCATCACCGTAAAACTCTACGCCAACCTTCTCGATTACACCATCGACGAGTCGACCGGCCAGGTCCTCTCCGGCAGCCGGACGGAACCCGTCAAATTCAACGAGTACTGGACATTCAAGCGTCCGGTCGGGGATCATCCCTGGAAACTCTCAGCCATCCATCAGGTGGAATGAACAAGGGCGCCCCGGAAACGGGGCGCCTTTTTACTGTGTCATGGGAGCCGAAAATGACCATCACCCAACGTGTCTCTGGTTTCATCGTTATTCTGCTGGCCCTTCTTCTATCGGCCGGTCTCGCCGAGGCCGAAGATCTCAGACTCACCGTCCGTTCGGCTATCCTGTTTGACATGACAACCGACCGGATACTTTACACTCACAATGCGGACGCCCCCGTTCAACCCGCATCCATCACCAAAGTCCTCTCGCTCTACATCGCCACCGAGGCGATTCGGGAAGGAAACGTCCATCCCGGCGACCCGGTGAAAGTGAGTCGGACGGCCGGGCGGACAAACGGTTCGACGATGCACATCACGGCCGGGAGCGAGATCCCCCTTGAAGAACTCCTCGAAGGGATGGCGGTGGTTTCGGCGAACGACGCCTCCGTGGCGGTCGCCGAATATATCGGAGGCAACGTCCGGGGCTTCGTGCAGAAGATGAACCGAAAGGCCCGCGAACTGGGCATGACCGGCAGCTTCTTCGTCAATCCCAACGGACTGCCCGCCAAAGGCCAGGTCACGACCGCGCGGGATGTCTTGACCCTGGCCTGCGACTATATCCGGCGTTTTCCCGAGTTGCTGAACATGCACTCCCAGCAGTACTTTACCCACCGCGACATCACCCGGCACAACAGTAACAACCTCCTGAGACTTTATCCCAGTGTGGACGGCCTGAAGACCGGCTGGGTACGCAAAGCGGGATATCACATCATCGCCACGGCCAAGCGCGAAGACACCCGTTTGATCGCGGTCGTCATGGGGGCGAAGAATTTAGCGATTCGAACGAGGGAAACGGAGAGACTTCTCGATGAGGGGTTCCGGATGGTCCGGGAAAATCGCGGCTAATCGAAGTAATGATCCGTCGGGATATGGAAAAGCTGCTTGAGAATCTCGTCAAAATAATCCGGCAGATACCGGTTCCAGAGCTTGATCGGAAGTTCGCCCAGCTCCCGCTGACGGGAGGTAGGATAGGTGAAGAGATACTCCATCAGGCACTGGATGTTCCGCGCGAGCGGCCCCCGGTATTGCTGACGGAGCCGCTGCTCGATGATCCGGTCCTCGTGGATGCAGCGACCGATCTCGCTCTCCAGCATCTCCTGATAGGTGGAAAGAATGATCTCCAAGTGCACATCCTCTTCCCCTGAACCGACAAAATCGACAAAAGCCGCTCTGGCCTCATAGGGGGAAAACCCCCGCGCCTGCATAATGTTCAGGAGTCCCCCTCCCAGAGGACGGGCCAGGATATCTTTTCGGGGCGGACTGTAGCGGACGATCAGATTGGTGGCGTTGTACCGCCCGACGTGCCGCTCCTCCTCTATTATCTTGCAGTTGGGAAGACGGTCAAGGAGCGCCGTAAGCCGCTGCTGTTGAGGCTCCTCCAGGATCACCTTCACCCCGGCGACATCATTGATCACAAGTTTCTCCCCCGCATCCACAAAGGGCCTTTTTACCCGCAGATCTTCCAGTATCCTGTTCTCCGCCTGAAGAAACTCTTCCGTCATATCTTCGGGCGTCGTCAACAGCTTTTCCCGGGGGATCCCTAGCAGGCGCGCCCGCTCGTCCGCCAGGAGATCGGCATGCCGTTTGATCGTGTCGAAGATCTTGTCGATGATTCGACGAGCCGATTTCTCCGCCAGACGGCGGACCCTTTTGATCCGGCTCGATCCGAGATAATCCCCGTTTTGGCGGCGGAAGTAGAGCATCCCGCGAAAGGGGGTTTCTCTGTAGAAGCGGCCGGGATTTCGCCGGTAATCGTGGATCAGTTCGTCGATCCGTGCATTGCGGTAGGGCGGTTCCGCAACCAG
Source organism: uncultured Syntrophus sp. (assembly GCA_964540555.1). Classification (GTDB taxonomy): domain Bacteria; phylum Desulfobacterota; class Syntrophia; order Syntrophales; family UBA5619; genus JAKAFS01. The sequence continues at coordinate 17,940 of CAZINF010000021.1, forward strand.
GGCATCCTTCAGCTCGCCTTTGAGTTGAACGGGGCGGGAGGAGATTTCCTGAAGGTGCAGCTCCCGGAAGATAAACGTGGAAAAGAGGTCCAGATAGCGGGAGACATAGAGATGGTTGAAGTGGACCAGCCGGGTGAGCAGGTCCGCATCCGCCGGACGCGCTTCGTCGTACATCCAGCGGCGGATAACGTCGTGGAGCGCCTCCCTGTGAAGAAAGCTGTTGATCGTGATCATGTCCTGCCTCCAAACCCCGTATGACATGGCGGCCGTGGCCGGAACGGGTTACCTCATCCGTTGCTATCGGTAGAGGTCCGGCGGCGGAAGAGAAAGCGAGAAGGGCTGACCGCTTATGGCAAAAAGCGATTGCGATGTCAAGCAGATCAAAATCACCTTGACAAAAACGCGTAATAAAGCGAAAAACCCCCAAGAAATCACACATCCATCACCAGGGGAGAAATCCCCAGGGAACTGAAGGAATAACGGCGATATGAACGCAACTGAACTGATACGGAAGGCAAAAACAGACGATCGCACCGCCCTGACCGAAGCGGAGTCGAAAGGGGTGTTGAAAGGGTACGGCGTGCCGGTTGTGCCGGAGTCGATCGCCGCGACCCCCGAAGAAGCGGTGACCGCCGCGGAGAAGATCGGGTTTCCCGTCGTCCTCAAAGGCCTCGGGGCAAAACTGACGCATAAAACGGAACGGGGCCTTGTATTCCTGAATCTCAACGATGCGGAAGCCGTCCGCCGGGCGGCGGCTCGGGTCGTCTCCGCCGGAGGAGCGGATCTTGAAGGAATCCTGCTCCAACCGATGCTCTCCGGCCGCCGGGAATTCGTCGCAGGCCTCTTCCGCGACGCCCAGTTCGGCCCGGTCGTCATGTTCGGTCTCGGCGGGATCTTTGCGGAAGCCCTCGACAATGTCGTCTTCAGAATCGCACCCCTCGACAAGAAAGATGCCGCTGAGATGATTGAGGAGCTGCATGCCAAAAAGCTCCTCGGCCCGTTTCGCGGCGAGCAGGCGGTGAACGGCGAGCAGATCGTCCAAACCCTGGTCGGCCTCTCCCGGATCGGTCTGGAGCTGCCGGACGTGACCGAGGTGGACATCAATCCGCTTCTCGTAAGCCCGGACGGCCGGGTTACAGCAGTGGATGCCCTGATCATCCTCGGCCGGCAGCCGCCGGAGAAGGTCATACCACCGCCGATCGATCCGCGGTCGATCGCCATGCTCTTCCATCCCCGCTCCATCGCCTTCGTCGGCGCCTCCGGGACGTTGGGCAAGTGGGGGTACAGGCTTTTCTGCAATGTGGTCGCGGGGGGATTCAAGGGGCAGATCCATCTCGTCAACTCCAGGGGAGGCGATATCGCCGGCCGGCCGGTCTTCAAATCGGTGATGGAGATCCCGGGACCGGTCGATCTGGCCGTGGTGACCATCCCGGCGGCGAAGGTCCTGGACCTTATTTCTGAATTCAAAGAAAAGCGGATTAAAAATATGCTCCTGATCACCTCCGGATTCGCCGAGACCGGCGCCGAGGGACGGCGCCTGGAAGAGGAACTGGTCGAGGCGGCGCGGGCGGCGGGGATCCTGATCCTCGGTCCGAATACGATGGGGATATGCAATCCCCACGACACCTTGTTCTGCTGCGGATCGAACGTCCAGCCTAAGCCCGGCGCCACCACGATCGTTTCCCAGTCGGGAAATCTCGGAGTGCAGCTCCTCGACTTTGCCGAACACGAAGGAATCGGCATCCGCGCCTTCGCGGGTTCGGGAAACGAGGCGATGATCACGATCGAGGATTATATGGAGGCGTTCGAGGTCGATGATCTGACACAAACGGTCGTGCTCTATCTGGAAAGCGTTAAAAACGGCCGCCGTTTCTTTCAATCCGCCGAACGCGTAGGTAAAAAGAAACCTGTCATCATGCTCAAGGGAGGTCGCACCCAGGCAGGGAATCGAGCCGCCGCAAGCCATACGGGGGCGCTCGCCTCGAATATCCGGATCTTTACCGCCGCGGCCCGCCAGGCGGGGATCGTCGTCGTAGAGCAGCCGATGGATCTCCTCGACCTGTCGGCCGCCTTCTCTTCCCTCCCCCTTCCCCGCGGCAACCGTGTCGCCGTGATGACCCTCGGCGGCGGCTGGGGGGTCGTTGCCTCCGACCTCTGCGTCGAGAATGGCCTGACGATACCTGATCTCTCTCCGGAGCTGATCGCACGCATCGATCAGATCCTCCCCCCCTACTGGAGCCGCTCCAACCCCATCGACCTGGTCGGTGAAGTGGGTTCCATTATCCCTAAACAGGTTATTGAGGAGTTGATGAAGTGGGACGGGTGCGATGCGGTCATCCATCTGGGCATCCTGGGGTTGCAGGTTTTCATGAAGCGGATGATCGCCTCGATCCATGCGGTCGATCCGGCGATGGACCGGAAAATTCTGGAGGCAATTCCCGGGATGCTCGTTGAGTTCGAAAAAAGCTACATGGTCCATGCAACCCGCCTCATGGAGCAGTATGGCAAGCCGATCCTCGGGGTCAACCTGCTGCCCGATGAGAACGCCCGCACCGTCACGGACGTTGAGGGGAGCCCATACAAGGGGGTTTCCTTCCTGACACCGGAGCGCGCCGTCAAAGCCCTGGCACGGATGTACACCTACCGTCAATGGCGGGATCGGGAATAAATGATGTTCCCCGCTCCCGGGGCAGGGCTTCCTCACAGGAAAAATCCGGTCAAGGTCGGGCGGCCCGTTCGCGGCGGACATGCCAGTCGTTGCGGAATACGGGTATGGAATACGGTTATTGACATACAGCATATTGTGCTGTATGCAGTATATAGATACCATGCATGGCAATAAAATGTGGAGGGGTACTCGGTGGGAGTTGTCAAATCTTCAAAAAAACATTTAAGACCCTGGCTGGGCAGTAAGGTAGAAAATAGGCGCTCATACAGACGCAAGACAATCGCCCCGGTCTCCTTTTTGAGAGCCCTTGTCGATAAAGGGCCGGCAACCGTCACCAACGTCAGTAAAGACGGTTTGTTTATGAGTACGGAAAGGCCGCTCACCGTCGGGGACAGGCTGAATTTCGTGCTGAGGCTGCCTACCGGACATCGCAAGCCGCTGAATGTTGGTGGAAAGGTGACCAGGATAGACGAATACGGAATGGGTATTCTCTTCGAGGATCTGAACTCGAAGGACCGATCTCGAATCGGCGAGTACTCCGGATTCGTTGATCTTGACGATGCGATCGTCGAGCTTCAACACTCTCTGGAGGGAATGATCGAGGGGAACCTGCTTCCGGTCACGGAATGGCCCATTATTGAAGACTGGCTTAAAAGGGCCAGCGATAATAAACTCAGCGTGCTCATCGCTCTCTCGACCAAAAAAATCCAGACTATCTCCGCACGCCTGCGCTACGATCATGCACTGCTCGAACTCGTCGAGTTGGACAGGCCTTTGCCTGAAAACACCCGTGTCATTTATTGCGTGGTGACGGACGGACCTCTGCAAGTGGTTTTCGAAGGGATCGTCGAGGCCGGCGGGGAGCAGCCAAGGCTTCTTCTCCCGGAACGGATATACCACAACGACAGGAGATGGAGCCGGCGCTTTCCGATTGAAAACTCAGAGCTGATCGTCGCCGCCCCCCACCTCGAAGAAGGAAGAATACGACTTCCCGTTTACGACGTGAGCGAGGGCGGGTGTTCAGTCCTCGCTCATGCAGAGAGCCTCATTACCATCGGCATGAGATTCCCTGCGGTGGAACTCAGGCGCGGGAACCAGACGGACAGGCATGACGGGGCGACCATCATGCGGCTGGCCCCCGCGGGGCTCTCCAACAACTGGTTGGTGGGTCTTAATTTCATCGACGATTCCAAGGACAGGGATGCCTTTGCCGAGATCGAGGACAAGTCCGTTCAGCCTTCGATCTCGACTTCGATCATCCGTCTGGCCGCAATGGCAAAGCAGAGCCTTCGCCGGATGATTGTCGGCAGACAGCCGTCCACCCGCGAGAAGGTTAGCGTCGCTTATTATAAAAATACCCGTGGTCACCGGGTCGCATCGATTCTCGACGCGTCGTTTGACCTGCAAGATACCCCCCTCTCCGTTGATGTCTCAGTTGCAATCGTCCCTCCGTTCCAGGTTCGCAAGGAGGTCTTCGGCCTGTTGGCGCGAACGCTTATCGACAATTTCAGAGCTGCGGGCGTCAATGGTGTCGTCTGCAGGTTTGACATGACCCACACGGTTGGAGAAAGTGAAGTCGATCCGGAACTCGAAGCGAGGGGATGCCCCTATCTTAATTTGACGTATTCACAGTATGAATCGGATATTCATGCTTCGCTCAAATATCTCGAAAGAAGATTCCGACCCAATTGCAGGGCGCTTGTGACCTACTCAGTCGGGGCGATTCCTGCCCGCAGGCTTATAGCGGATGGTCACGAGCCGAAAACGGATCTGTGGATCGCACCCTTTGGTTGTCCTGACGGCCAGGACATGTTAAAAAACCTTCTGGCGGGGGTGGATCTGTTCCAGAATTATCTCGAAGGAAAAAAAGTGGAGCCCTTCCTCGCTTTTGGTCGTTTTGTCGATCCCAATGTCAACATACCCGATGCCATTAATAGAGGATTGGCTTTTCTCGAAGACGCGCGCAAGGACATGGAAAAGATCACCATACCGGTGAGTTGGATTCTCGGGACTTTCGACTATATGGTGACTCGCCAGAGGGTGCGTCAGATGCTCAACGCACCGGGCGGAGGCGTCCGGGAAATCATCGAACTCAAGGCGGGGCATTTTCTGAAATCGGGGCCGGAAGCGATTGAATCGTACAAGCTGATTGCCGAGACTATTTTCAAGCACCTTTTCCATATTGATAAGCCGGCGGTGGAACCTGATCTTGCACTATACGCCAGGCAAACCGAGGCGGAATGGGGCCGCGTGAAGCGTCTAAAAATTGCCAATACTCAGGAATTCTGGAGCGGCCACCTGTTCGGCACTTCTTCAGACAAGGAGGGGTATGACATCCTGCTATATAATCCGGATTATCTAGAATTTATCGAGGAACAGGCCAAGTTGCTCGATCTCAAAAGCGGCATGCGCGTGGCGGACATCGGATGCGGAACCGGCAACCTTTCCATCGCCGCGCTCAAGGCAGCCGGCATAAACGGAGACCGGCTCGATCTTCTCTGCTCCGATCTTGTTCCCGAGGCACTACAGCGAACCCGGGAGAAGATCGAGCAATTAATCAATCTGTCGGTCAACGGACGCTACTCCGGACTGAAGCTCGATCTAAAGGTCGTTGACCTCGAAACAGCCAGGCTCACGCCCCTGAAGGAGTTTCTCTCCGGTAAACTGTATGGCCCCTTGGCCCTCGCAGGCAGGATAGAAGGGCTAAACACCTTAACGCTCAGAAAGATTTCTGAATCCTATGGACCGGGGCTTCACAGGATTCTTCACGGTGAAGACGCGTCGGCTCAAGAAATCATGAAAATATGTCAGGATCTGGATGAAACCGAAGCCGAAACCATTCGCGATATTTCCAGGGCGAGCAGATTTTTGAAAAACAAACTGAAACCCGAGGATCTGAAGCCAGGCAAGGCCGAGGCAAAGACCGTAAACGACATCGTCCTGAATCATATTTCCTTCGGCAATGCGACGAGGGATTGTACCGTGGATCTGCCCTCGAATGCCTTCGACCGTATAGGCGCTTCGCTGGTGCTTCCCTACCTTTACGATCCAAAATCTGCGGTAAAGGCATTCTACAAGGCACTCGCTCCCGGCGGGAAGATTGTGCTTTCCAGCCTGCGACCGAACTTTGATTCCTCCAAGTCCTACGTTGAGGAAGCAGAAGAGATCACCAAGCGGACCGATCTGCCCGCCGAGGAAAAAGAGCGGCTGCTGGCCAGCCTCAGGGAGTTTGCCTCTTTCACCGGTACCCTGATGGAACTCGAGGACAACGGCAGATTCAGGTTTTTTACCACCCCTGAATTGAAGACATTAATGGATGAGGCCGGTTTCACCAAAATACAGATAAGAGAATCTTTGGGTAACCCAAATACCGCTTCAATCGTTTGCGCAGAAAAGGAAAAATGGGTGAAATAGAGAGTAACGAGATTGAACGGACGCCTGTTTTTAAGGAGCGTTTGAAGAACGAAGGACGCGATCTGCTCACGTCACGTCTGCGGTATGTTCTTGCTGTCGGCTCTTTCCTCTACTTGAGCTTCTACGGTCTCGATTTTGTTCTGGTGCCGGAGCACCATGTGGTTTTCCTGGGACTGCGGGTGTTTGTGGTGCTGAATCACCTTGTGGGCATCGCTCTGCTCTTCTCAAGGCACGGAACCAGGATAGCCGCCCCTCTCTCGATTTGGGCAGCGTACATTTCAAGCCTGGCGATCGCCATCATGTCCCTCTTTCTCGGCGGGTTTGCCAGCAACTATTATGTCGGGATCGTGTTCGTTCTTTTCATGACCGGTCTATTCGTTCCCTGGACAGCAGCCGTGACGATCATCAGCGGGTTGCTGACAGTGGTCAGTTACCTCGCGGTAAACTTGATTTTTGGCCCGCCTGAATCGCTGAAGCTTGCTGTTGCTGTTTCCCCGTTCTTCTTTTTGAGCGGTGCGGTTGCCCTTACCGCAGCGGCAAACTACAGCAAGGAGTTGACCAGGCGCAGGGACCTTCTATTGAGAATGCAGATCGAAAAGGCCAACGAGGAACTCAAGGAACTCGACAATGCCAAGATGCGGTTCTTCTCCAACGTCAGCCATGAGCTTAGAAGCCCGTTGACGCTCATTCTCGGCCCCCTGGAGACTCTCCTTAAGGGTACACAAAACCAGCAGGACATACGTCCCCTCCTCCAGGCGATGGAGGGGAATGCCCGTCGTCTGCTGCGTCAAGTCAACACCTTGCTCGATTTTGCCAAAATCGACGCCGGCAAGCTCGAGTGCAAGTATGAGCACGATAATATCGGCAGGATCATTGAAGGCCTCGCGGTTGCAGCCAGGCCGCATCTGGCAAACCGGAAGATCGATTTGGTCGTGGAGGGTCTGGAGGCCATACCGGACACGACCTTCGATCCGGACAAGGTCGAGACGATGGTGGCCAATCTGCTGTCCAATGCGATCAAGTTTACTCCTGAGGGGGGCCGGATCACGATAAGGACCGCGGAAGAGGAGGAACTGATCTGGCTTGAAGTCGAGGATACCGGCATCGGCATCCCGGAGGACAAGCTGGATGCCGTCTTTGAGCGGTTCGTTCAGGTCGATGACAAGCACACCAGGCGTCAGGAGGGAACCGGCCTCGGTCTGGCCATGGTCAAGCAGTTGGCCAAGCTCCATGCGGGTAAAGTGACGGTCCGATCAACGCTTGGCCAGGGGACGACCTTCCGTGTCGAACTCCCGAAGCGATCCGATTCCAAATTGCTGGAACGGCGTCGGGCCATCGGGCGCAGACACGAGGATCAGATATCCTATGCCAGGACCGTGGCGATGATCACCACCGCCGCAGAGGAAAAATCAGGGACCCAAAAGGAGACGCTCCTGGCTGATGTCTTGGGGTCCCGCTTCGGAGACAACCTCGATATCGCTGAGAGAATCCGTGATTCAGCCCCGCCGGACGCACAGAAAGTACTGATTGTGGAAGACAACCCGGACCTGCGCCTCTTCATCGCCACCAATCTCGCCGACGACTACCATGTGGAGATGGCCAAGGATGGCGTGGAGGGCCTCGAATTGGCGAAGCGCTGGGTCCCGCATCTGATCGTCTCGGACATTATGATGCCCCGGATGGATGGCTACGAACTTACGCGTCAGGTCCGGAAGGATCCCTCCCTATCCCAGGTCCCGGTGATTCTGGCCACCGCCAAGTCCGGCGGAGATGCCGTTGCGGAGGGGCTTGAGGTCGGCGCCAATGACTATCTGGCCAAGCCTTTTGAAATTCGTGAACTGAAAGCGAGGGTTTCAGTACAGCTTCGGACGCGGCGCCTGGAGAGGAACTTGAACGAGCGGGAGAGCCGTCTGGCCGCGATCGGGCAGATGACCAGCGCCATTGTTCATGATTTGAAAAACCCGCTTTCAGCGATCATCGGATTTGCCGAGCTCACCAGGCAGGACGTTCTGACAGGCAAAGGGGCCGAGATGGTGACCCATGACCTGGAACCTGTGCTCAGCGAAGCCAATCGATTAAGCCATATGATCGCCGAGGTGCTCGATTTCGCCCGCGGCAGCTCCTCGGACCTGAATCTTATGCCCACCGAACTTGCGGTTTACCTGGAGACGGTTTGTCTGCCAATGAAACAAAAATTGACAGCAATGGGGATAGAGCTGATTTTACAGCATGAATCAGGCGTTGACCTGCTTGTCAACATCGACAATGACCGGATGCTCCGTGTGATCGAAAATCTCATTCGAAACGCCCAGGAGGCGATCTGGGCTGGAAACCAGGACGCTCGTGACAAACACATCTGGATCACGACCCGCTGCGATGAACGTTCGGTAAGCGTGCGGATTGCGGACGATGGTCCCGGCATCTCCCCGGAGATGATCCCCAATATCTTCGATGCCTTCACCACCGGGAAAAAGCGATCGGGGACCGGTTTGGGATTGGCCACCGTCCGCAACCTGGTGATCGCTCATGGAGGGGAGATCACCGTGGAAGCGAAGGGTCCCGAGGGAGGCGCCGCCTTTCTGCTAAAATTACCGCGGATCACCAATGGTCAGAAGTAATCGTTTGCACCGGCGCCCTCTTTCATTCGATCATCCATAGTGGAGTTAATAAAAATGGAAAAGCCCAGTCAGATTCTTGTCGTTGAAGACGATGTCATGAGCAGCCGTTTACTTGCCACGATTCTCACCCGGCTGGGATACGCCGTAGAGACCGCCTTCGACGGGGTCACCGGTTTGGAGAAGGCCGAATCCTCTCCCCCTGACTTGATATTACTCGACCTCAATCTGCCCAGAATGGATGGGTACGAAGTCGCCCGCCGCCTGAAACAGGCGGATAAAACGAAAATCATTCCGATCGTTGTGGTCTCATCCTTTGCCGAAGTCGAAAACCGGGTCAAGGCCCTTGAGGCGGGAGCGGATGATTTTTTGTCAAAGCCGATCGATCAGGTCGAGCTTCGGGCCAGGGTTCAGTCACTTCTGAAGGTCAAGATGTTCAATGATCATATGGTCAACTACCAGAAAATCCTCGAAGCCGAGGTTGACAAAAGGACCCGTCAACTGAGTCAGGCTTTTGAGGAGTTGAAAAGCGCCATCGATAAGATTAAACAAGCTTCGCTCGACACCACATTCCGACTGGCGCAGGCAGTCGAAAGCAGGGATGGAGTAACAGGGATTCATATCAAGAGGACCGGGTCTTACTCCACCGCCATAGCCAGAGCCATGGGTCTTCCGCCACAAGACATTGAGCTCGGTCTCTATGCGGCGCCGATGCATGATATCGGCAAGATCGGGGTTCCGGACCAGATTCTGCTCAAACCGGGACCTCTGGATGCCGAGGAATGGAAAATCATGAAGCTGCATACCACCATTGGAGGAAAAATCCTTTCCAATTCGGACTCGGATGTCATTCAAATGGCCGAACAGATCGCATTGACCCACCATGAAAAATGGGACGGGTCCGGATATCCCGATGGATTGAAGGGCGCCCAAATTCCCCTCTGGGGTCGAATCGCTGCGATCGTCGATGTTTTCGACGCCCTGACCCGAGATCGCCCCTATAAAAAAGCGTTGCCGATCGATCAATCATTGGAAATCCTGAAAAAGGCCACGGGCGCCCATTTTGATCCGGAGGTTTCCGAGGCCTTCTTCTCGATTCAGGAAGAGATTCTATCGATCTTCAGGGGAAATGAAGATCCATCTCCTGTTGAAGATCCATCTCTTATTAAGGGCGATCATTAAGCGGGCGCCTTGATTTGGGGACAGATTTCAAATCTGTCCCCTTGCGCCCGCCCACGGGGCAGGGATTGCGGATTGAGCCCCCGGTCAATCGGTTTTACTTCCTCGGCCGGATGCGTGCGCCGTCGCTGATGGAATCGTCGGGATGGGCAATCACCCTTTCTTTCTCCTTCAATCCGGAAATGATCTCCGCCGTCAAGCCGTTTCGCTGACCGATCTCAACGATGCGCTGCCGCGCCTTTCCGTTGTCTTCAAGAAACACAGCCCATTTCGTTCCCGATCGGAAAAGGGCGCTGGCCGGCGCCTGAAGGATCGCTTTTCCCTCCCAGACGACAAAGTGGGCCTCCAGCCGATAGCCGTCGCCAAGAACGCGCCACATCTCAGGCGGCGATGTGATATCCGCAATGACCAATACCCGCTGTTCCTCCACGCCAAGGCTCGATACCTTGGTAAACCCCGCCGGCTCAACGACCCGCACCGCTCCCGTCAATGTGCCCTCGCCGCCCCAACGTTTAAACAACACCCTGGCGCCTTTTTTCATCTTCGCCGCATCCGAAGAAAGGAGATCGACGCGGACTTCAAGATTCTTTACGTTACCGACATCCATCAGGGGTTCGCCGACCGCGACGGTTCCCTCGCTCTCCCGGTAGACCCTGAAAATGGTTCCGTCCGCCGGGGACGAGACGGACACGGTATCGCGCTTTTCGCCCCTTCCACCCAAGGTGAAGTCTTGCAGGGTTTTTTTAATCCGATCAAGCTCGGCGCGCGCAACATCGACGGCGGCTTTCGCCGCGCCTTGAAACGCCCGCGCCTTTCTTGCCTCGGACTGGATCTGATCCAGTTGATCTTTCGCAACGGAACCCCTGGCGTACAAATTCGTCATCCGCTCCAATCGCTTCTCGATGTAGTCAGCATCGGCCGTCGCGGCGCGCTCCTTTTCAATTGCCGCGCTGAGTCCGGCCTGCGCCGCGTTGACGGTCGCTTCGGCCTCGGCGCGGCTTCGAGGGTCAAGGGCTTGCGAATGCAGCGGTTCCAATGCAGCAACGATCTGCCCCTTTCGCACCGGATCTCCGACTTTTAACTCGATGCGCCGCATATACCCGGCGGTCGGGGCCGAGAGGACAAACCGCTCTTTCAGACGGGTGCGACCCTCTTCCTCGATCGTGACCTGGAGCGGTCCTCGCGAGACATCAACGAGATCGACATCCACCGCCTTGGGGATGAAGCCGTATATCGTTGCCGAGACAACAACCAGGATCATGCCGATGACAATTAAACTTCTGCGTATGACGGGCTTCATCACTCTACTCCCTGGTTTTTAATACCTCTACAAGATTGAGATGATCGAGTTTATGGCGCACAATCAATCCCGATACGGAGGCCGATGCAAGAACGACCGCCGCCGCGAGCGAATAGGTCTTCGGTTCTATCACCAGAGGCACCCGAAAAAGGTCCGATGCCAGCGCCTGGGAAATGTAAGCGCAAAGCCAGTATCCGATAAAAAAGCCTAAAGGTATGGCGATCAGCGTAATGAGCGCCAGTTCGCCCAGAAGAATATAAGAAATCTCGCCGCGGGTATAACCGAGCACTCTGAGGCTGGAGAGTTCCCGGCTTCGCTCGGACAAGGCGATCCGTGCGCTGTTGTAGACAACGCCAAAGGCGATGGAACATGCCATGAGTGTAGCAATAAACGTGAAAAAAAGCATCGCCTTCGCCTGTATATCATGAAAATTACGAATTTCATTTCGCCGAAGCACCGTCCCGGAAATCCGCGGTGTGTCGTTCAGGCTCTCATAGAGCTTCTCCGCGTGGAGTGGATCTGTGACCAGATAAGCGCCGGAGATGGCATCGCCCTCCTTCAGCAGCCGGTTGAGCGCGCTGATATCCATGTACCCCATCACCCCCAGATAGAGCTTGACCAGAGCAACCACCGGCGCCTGGCGGATCGGCTTCGATCCATCGAGAACCTCGATGGTCAGCATATCCCCGGCTTTCACCCCGAGTATTTTGCCCAGATGATCGGTCAGCACGATGCCGGAAGGAGGCAGGGAAACGGCCTTAAGATGGGTGTTCAATAAAAGACGCAGGCGGCTGTCCGGCTCTATCCCGCTGATCACCGTCTTGTGGCTGCGGTGACCAAATCTGAATTTTACCGGGACGGTTCTGTACGTTTCGGCATATTGTACGCCGGGGAGCGCCTGGAGGTCATATATTGCCCTGCGTGATGCGGTTTCGACGAAAGCCACCGTCACATCTTCCTTTTGGGAAAGAACAAACTGGACATTCACCATGAAGTCAACCGAATCTTTGAAAAATCCGCTCGAAATCATGGTGGCGCAGGCAACGGCGATGCCGATGACGGAAAGAAACGTTCGAATCGGTCTACGCTCGATATTCCGTACGATAATCCGCGATGGTTGCGTCAGCCAGCGGCCAATGCCTGCTTTTTCGATGAGCGTTACCCGATACTGTGCGGGGGGCTCGGGCCGCATCGCCTCGGCAGGCGGCTGCTTTGCGGCCCTCCAAAGCGAGTGCAACGTGCCGGCAAGCGCCGAGAGAACGCTGATCAGGACTGCCGTAAAGATCACTTCGGGATGGAGGGTGTAAAAAAGATAGGGGAAACGATACACCTCCATATAGATGGCGCCCAGCATTTTTCCGAACCAGATGCCTGCAAAGATGCCTCCGACCAAACCGGCAGAGACGATCAGGATCACCAGCTTCGCATAATGGACGCCGATATCGAGATTATTGTAACCGAACGCCTTCAGGGCGGCGATCTGTTCGCGTTGCGTGTTTATCGTCCTGCTCATCACGACATTCAGCAGGAAGGCGGCAACACAGATGAAGATTGTGGGAAATATTTCGGAACTTCTCTGAAGCTGACGGAATTCCTCATTGAGGAGGCGGTGCGATATTTGATCCTTGCGCGCATAGGCGCCAAACCCTCCATACCGATCCACGATGTGATCGAGCCGATCGAGGACATCGCTCAATTTGGCGTCCGGATGAAGGGACAACGCCACATTGTTGAATGCCCCGTCCATATCGTAGGATGTGCCGAGGGCCTTGCGCCCCATCCAGAGGACGCCGTAGCGCTTGAAATCGGGGCTCATCGCCTCGGGTTTCATCAGGAGAACGAACTCCGGCGACAGGGCCGTGCCGGTGATCGTCAGGGTCTTCCATTTGCCGTTGATGATTGCCGCAAACCGATCGCCGAGATTGAAGCCGTGCGCCTGGGCAAAGTTCTCATTGATCACGACCTCGTCGTCCTTCGCCGGGTCGGCGAGCCTGCCTTTCCTGATGTAAAGACGGTTCAAAAGCGGCTTGCCGTCGTCGGGGATGGAGAGGATCCTTGCGTTCACCGGTTCCGAGAAGCCCTTGATTGCCAATTTGACATAGGCCGAGACGCGGGTTTCGACCTGATCGACGCCGGGAACGGACTTTATTTTATCCTTCAGGCTCTCCGGCGCCCGCTTCAGGCTTACAAAGACATCGGCAAAACTGTAATCCCGATAGAACCTTTCTCTCGTGAGATGCAGGGAATCGATGGTGCTGATGAACATGATAAAGGTCGCCACACCGCTGATCACCACAAGCGTGATGGCAAAGACCTGGCCTTTCATTCGCCACAGATCCCGCCAGAGTTTTCGATTAAGCGCCTTCACGGTCTCACCATTGCAGTTCGCCCGGCGATTTCTTCACCGCGTTGATCTTGATTTCCGCAATCCTCCCGTTACTGAGATAAACGACCCGGTCGGCCATCCCGGCGATGTCCGCGTTATGGGTGATGATCGCCGTTGCCGTCCCCAGCTCGCGGTTGATCCGCTCGAGGGCCTCGAGCACCACGATTCCCGTCTTGGAATCGAGGGCCCCCGTAGGTTCATCGCAGAGCAGGACTTCCGGATTTTTTGAAATGGCGCGGGCAATCGCCACGCGCTGCTGCTCGCCGCCGGAGAGCTGGGCGGGGAAGTGATCGAGCCGGTCGGTCAATCCGACGAGAGCCAGAGCACCTTCAGGCGTCATCGGATTTCGCGCGATCTCGGTGACCACTGCCACGTTCTCTCTTGCGGTGAGGCTGGGGATCAGGTTGTAAAACTGAAAGACAAACCCCACATGGTAACGGCGATACTCCGTCAGCTCCTGCTCGTTGGCGTTCGTGAGGTTTTTGCCTCTGTAAGAAACGGCGCCGCTGGTCGCCGTATCCAGACCGCCGAGGATATTCAACAACGTCGATTTCCCGCTTCCCGAAGGTCCGAGCAGGACGATCAGTTCACCGGGAAAAAGCTCCAGATTCACCCCCCGCAGGGCATGAACCTCGACCTCTCCCATGGCATATATCTTGGTGAGGTCCCGGACCTGAAATACAACCTCTTCCGGAAGATGATGCCCTTGCTCATTTCTGATCATTGTTTGCCCCCTGCCGAAGCGCAAAGATGACATGCAGACCGAATTCTTTCTGCCCCGGATCCTTTTCGAAACCGTCGCCGGTTCCGCTTTGCCTGATACGAGACCTTTGAAAATCACGCTCCCTCCGCGCGCTGGACTTTTTTCGACCCTGCACCCCCTCGCTTCGCTGCAAAGACGAAACTCGCGCTTCGCGCTCAAACAGTCGTCTTTGACAGCGCTCCACTGCGGGAGGGGCAAGGGGACAGATTTGAAATCCGTCCCCCCGCACGCCTTGCCTGCGGCCTTTTTACGAAGCCGTAACATTTTAACAAATTTTAAGACTTTTTACGAGGTCGTCAAATCTGATATAATGGCAGATATGAAAGAAGGATTCTGGTACAAAATGTCCCTGACTGTGGTTCCCTTTGTCTTTGTCTGGATGACCCGGATATGGTTCGCCACCTGCAGGGTCAAGACCCATGGCCAGGAGTACCGCAGGCAGGTCGACAAAATCGGCGGCCCTGTCGTCGCCTCTTTCTGGCATTATACGATTCTGTTTATTTTTTATTATATGCGCGGGGAAACCGGTGTGGCCATGGTAAGCGCCAGCAGGGACGGTGAATATATCAGCAGGATCGCCGATAAATTCGGCTACGAAACGGTTCGCGGCTCCAGGGGAAAGGGCGGCATGCAGGCGATGAAGGGACTGATTCGGGCCATGCAAGCAGGCAGAAATGCAGCCATCGTTGCGGACGGATCCCAGGGGCCGGCCCGGGTGGTTCAGGCCGGATCAGTGGTTCTTGCTTCGCGTCATGGAGCGCCTGTGCTGCCTATGCTCTGGTCCTGCACCAGGTATAAACGGTTCAGCTCCTGGGATGGAACGGTTCTGCCCATGCCTTTTTCCAGGATCGATTTTTTTTATGGAGAACCGCTTTTTGTGCCGGCTGAAATCAAGGCGGAAGCGCTGGAAGAGTATCGGCTTGAGCTTGAAACGAGGTTGAATGATTTGTACACAAAAGCCTGGGCCCTGCATGGGAAAAAGGAACATTGAAACCTGACGGCTATCGCCCGTTCTTTAAACTGGTGACGATCGGCCGCCCCAGCATCATCCGAACGGGGCGAGAGGGGTACGCCTCCTGCGCATCTCCCGTCACCGCCGGCAACACTAAAACACCTGTACCCATCAATACGGCGATAAAGGTCACGATAGTTTTCCGGATCTTCATCTTCTATTCTCCTCCTTGAATGTTCGGCAGCCGTTCCTGTCGGAACGAATTGCGGCGCGTTACACTACTCGGCACGTATTGACGAGTCGGCCGACCCCTTCCACCTCAACAATCACTTCATCGCCATCCTTCAGATAGACCGGCGGATTCCGGAAAGTGCCCACGCCTTTGGGGGTGCCCGTCAAAATGATATCCCCGGGCGCCAGAGTAAAGGAACGGGAGAGAATGCTGATCAGGCTGGGAACGCTGAAAATCAGCAAACGCGTATTGCCGTCCTGCATGAGGTTGCCGTTCAGCCGGCACCGGACGTTCAGCGTACCGGGATCCGGGATCTCATCGGCCGTCACGATCCAGGGGCCAAGCGGACAAAAGGTATCCAATGACTTTCCCCGCACGAGCTGGGTATTTCTGAACTGGATATCCCTCGCGCTCACATCGTTGGCGCAGGTGTATCCGAACACGGCTTCCAGCGCCTCGCTTTCCGGGCAATTCTTAGTCGTTTTCCCGATGATGACGGCCAATTCCGCTTCATAATCCACTCCGCTCGTGACATTCCTGTCCCAGGTGATCGGATCATTGTGTCCGATAAGCGTGTTGGGAAACTTGGCAAAGATGATCGGTTCATCAGGAATTTTGTTTGATAAGTTATCGCTTTTTACCGGGTGGAAGTATAGGGAGCGGGGGGTTGCTTTTCAAGGAGTTTTGTCCCAAAATCTCCTTGACACACAGGACCGCTTTCCGTATCCTCGACCCTCGCAAAAGCAAGCTCTTATCAAGTCAAGAGACAAGAGGGGGTGAGAGGATGACCATTGACCGAGTGAGCGGCGCCTTCCTGGTCCTGTTGGGATTGTTCGTCGTCTGGGAAAGGCGGGTCCTGCCGCTGGGGACCGCCAGCCAGCCGGGGCCGGGGTACGCGCCGCTGATCCTGGCCCTCTTGTTGGTGATCTTCGGCGCAATCCTGATCGTCCAGGGAAAGGGATCCAAACCCCTGCGTTCGATTTCCTGGGAGGAGGCGCCGCATGCGGCTGCGATTCTGGGCTGCTGCCTGTTTATCGCCGTCCTGCTGGAAATCATCGGTTACCGCCTGACCATGCTGATCGTCATGGGATTTCTCTTCGGCGTCATGGAACGCAACAAGTGGTGGCTCGCACTGATATTGACCCTCGGCT
>CAZINF010000022.1:0-34170 GCA_964540555.1 uncultured Syntrophus sp.
CCCTGTTTTATCAGGATCAACGAGGTTCTTCATTTTTCTTGGTGGTGGATCATGGAAGCTATGGGAGAAAGAATAGAGGATTCCGGGCCTTGTTCATATGGCGGATCTCAAAATAGAGATACGCCCCTTCCCTGGCGTCTGCTTTGCCGAGAAAGGCAATTCTATCGCCCTTATTGACGCGGGCATCCCCCCGGACGGTTCTCGTTCCCAAATGGGTGTACACGGTGGCATAGTTATCCTCGTGCCTGATGATGATCGTCTCCCCGTATTCCTTCAGAGGGGCGGAGAAGATAACCGTCCCGCCCGCCGCCGCCTGCACGGCCGCCTCCTCGATGGCGGCGATTCGGACACCGTTGAAGTTCATCTTGTTCGGCTGGATGCCGAACCAGGAGATCACTTTTCCCTTGACCGGCCAGATAAAGCGCTCCTTGTCGAACTGGATCTCATCCGCTTTCTCGCCGTTTTCCTTCTTTTTCTCTGTCTTTTCAACTATTTCAACACCTTCAGCCTTCCCGGAAACCCCTGGTGCGACCCTATCCCGGTCTTTCTTCGGGGAAAGGGTGGTGCGATCCTTCACCGTCATATCGACCGGCGTTTTTTCCCGGCGCTTTGCCGGCTCGATCACCGTCTCCTTTTTCGTGGGCTCCTTTCGAGGAACAGCCGGGGCTGTCTCCGGCCCGGTTTTCGCATCCGTCGCATCATAAATCGGCATTTCCGCCCGGGGGGCCTGCGACCTGGCCGCAGTGATGACGTCGTCCACGACCTGGTTTGCATCCGGAATGAATATCACACTATCCGTTTCGATCTGATCGGGCCTGCTGATGTTATTGATCTCCGCCAGGTCTTGAAGTTTGACATGATAGGCCCTCGCGATCGCCGACAGGGTCTCCCCGCTCTTCACGCGGTGGTAGACGCCTCGCGGCCGGGAACTTCTGACCGGGTCGCCCGCGCAGGAGAGAAGGAGCGCTCCGATCAGGAGAATACTGACGGCTTTCCGACCGGCAGCAATCCATGAACATGCCCGGTATCGTGGTCTGTTCGTCATGAATTGTCCCACCCGTACTCCCCGATAAGGTCCACAAAACGGCAGCCGCCAAGGTCCTCCTGTTTGATGTCCCCCGGATCTGGAGAAAGACGGGTCAGCTTCAGCAGAACCTGGGAGCTGCGGTTTCCGACGGGAATCACCAGCCGGCCTCCGACGACAAGCTGTTCGATCAGAAGTTTCGGAATCCGCGGCGCGCCGGCAGTGACCATGATCGCCGAAAAAGGCGATTCCTCGCGCCACCCGTAAGTTCCATCACCGACACGAACGGCAACATTGTAATAGTTCAGCGACTCGAGAACCTTCCTCGCCTTCGTCGCGAGTGCGGCTATGCGCTCTATGGTGAAGACCCTCTCGGCCAGTTCCGCAAGAATGGCGGTCTGATACCCGGAACCGGAGCCGATCTCGAGAACCTTTTCCTTTCCGGTCAGCCCCATCGCCTCGGACATCAGCGCAACAATGTAGGGCTGCGAGATGGTTTGCTGACGGTCGATGGGAAGAGGATTGTCGTTATAGGCCTGCTCGGCCAGCCCCTCGTCGACAAAGAGATGGCGGGGGATTTTTTCCATGGCCTTCAATACCCGTTGATCAGCGATGCCTCTCGCCCGGAGCTGGCCATCGACCATCTTCATCCTCTGTTTCTGAAACCGCTCTGTCACATTCGCATCCTGATGAGGGCTTATCCGATTGATTTATTATCACTAAAACGCCGATTTTTCAAGCCCTAATACACGCCCTAATACACGACGGCCCCATTCACCTTGACCTCCCCTGCAAACTGTGAGAGAAAAATCCATGCGAAGACGGACAAAACGGGTAAAACTGGAAATATTGGGCGAGATCCTCCAGAAGATCCTCAAGAAGAGGAATATTCCCCATACCTCGACGGACCGATATCTTCTCAGTATCTGGAGACGGGCCGTCGGTCCCCAGATCGCCGCCCAGACCCATCCCGACACGTTGAAACGAGGGACTCTCTACGTCCGGGTTTCCGCGCCGGTCTGGCTGCATCAGCTCCAGTTCATGAAGGAGGAGATCCTCGGCAAGATCAACGAACTCTCCGGCAAGGAAGAGGTAAGGGCGCTCTTTTTTACCATCGGCGATATCCCTCCCCCTCCGCCGGGCGGCGCAGGGGAGCCGCCGCCTGCCTCCCCCCTCTCGCCGCTTCCGGATCGCGACCGGAACATGATTCGGGAAAGTCTCGCAACCGTCCGTGACCCGGAACTCCAGGAGATCCTGGAGCGGGTCATGACGCGAGAGATCAGCCGCCGCCGTCACAGCGGGAAGCCGAAAGCGCCCGCAAAATAGCCGTCACCTCGCCCGTATATCCCCCCTTCTCTCCATAGATGAAAAGCGGCGGCAGAACGGCCAGTTCCTCCCGTCCCCGCTTCACCCCTTCGACAAGCGCAAATATTCCCGCTCCTCCGGGGCGGGAATGGACGATCCTGAGCCTTTTGGGTTCCATCCTGCAGGTTCTCATCCGGCAGAGCATCTCCACCATCCGCCTCGCCGGATAGATCGTGTACACACGACCCCCTTCACGAAGGGCATGTCTGGCGGCGGCAAGAAAATCCCCGGCATCTCCTTCCATTTCATGCCGCGCGACGGCTTTTTCAGGATCGGGATTCGTCCGACCCGACCCGAGTCGCCGATAGGGAGGATTGAAGACAGCCGCATCGAAGGACAAAGGAGGGCAGATCGTCTCCGGAAGGCGGACATCGCCCCGGCGGATTTCCACACGCCCGGCGAGGCCGTTCATTGCCACACTCCTTCCGGCCATCACCGCGAGTTCCTCCTGGATCTCGATGCCGAGGACCTTCCCGCAGCGATAGCGATCAGCCAGGATCAGGGCGACCACTCCGCTTCCCGTCCCCAGATCGATCAGATCATCCCCCTCTCGCAGGCCCGCAAACTGGGCCAGGAGGAGGGCGTCCAGAGAAAAGCGATACCCTCTTCGCTTCTGGATGATTCGGAGGCGGCCCCCAAGGATCCCATCGACCGTCTCGTCGGATTCATCGGCGAGAACATCCTTATCCATACTTTTTACGAAGCCGTCAGGAGATGGACGAACAGGCCGCTCAAGAGCTTGGGTTCGAACCAGGTGGATTTCGGCGGCATCACCCTGCCGGCGTCTGCCACCGCCATCATCTCCCCCACCGTGGGGGGATAAAGGGAAAAGGCCACCGCACAATCGCCTCGGTCGACGAGATTTTCCAGCTCGATCATCCCCCGGCTGCCGCCGATGAACGCGATCCGGGTATCCGTCCGCTGATCAAGGATACCGAGGACCGGGCCGAGGAGATGCTCCTGAAGGAGGGAGACGTCCAGGCCGTCGACGGGATCGTCATCCCGCAGGATCTCCTTCCTGGCTGCAATCCGGCGCCATGTCCCGCCCAGATACATCCCGAACTCATGGCGCTGAGCCGGTGACTTCTCTGCAAAACCTTCCGAAATGAAGAATCTTTCACCGACACTCTCCAGAAACATCCTTTCCGTAAGGCCGTTGAGATCCCGGACGGCACGGTTGTAATCCATGATCCGGACCTGCTGCTGGGGGAAAAGGACGGCCATCAGGAGATGATACGCCTCGTCCCCCCGATCAGAGAGATTCCGCTCCGTCCGGAGGCGGGCGACCGTCGCCGCAGCGGCAGCCCGGTGATGGCCGTCGGCGATATAGAGGAAATCGACCTTGGCAAACCCTTCCACGACTTCCCGAATCTCCGCCTGATCATCGATGACCCAAACGGTGTGGTCCACACCGTCACCGGCGGTAAAATCATACTCGGGCGGCCTGGATGCCACCCGCGCCGCCAGACGGCTGATCGCCTCCTCCCCCCGGTATGTGAGGAAGACCGGCCCCGTCTGCGCCCCTGCGGTGTCGATATGACGCGTCCTTTCCCTCTCCTTGTCATCCCTCGTCAATTCATGCCGCCTGATCCGACCCGCCTCATATTCGGCGATGCTGACCCCGGCCGCGATCCCGGTCTGTTCATGCCCCCCCAGCCGCTGCCGGTAGAGATAAAACGCCGGGCCATCTTCACGCCGGAGGATCCCTTTGCCGATCATCTCTTTCAGATTACACCTGGCCCGGTCATAGATCCGCTGATCATCCACACCCGCCGCATCGGGAACGTCGATCTCGGATTTCTCCACGTGGAGAAAGCTCAGCGGGTTGCCGCGGACGAACTGCTGCGCCTCCGTAAGGTTCATGACATCATAGGGGGGCGCGGCGACCTGACGGACAAAGGGTTTTGCAGGTCTGAGCGCCCTGAATGGAACGACAAGCGACATGCCGGTTACCTCTCCTGGGAAACGCTGCCCGAGAATCAAAAAGGGGCTCTGGGCGCAGCGGGTGCCATTTATTCTGCTTGCAAATTTCTAACACACCGGTTTATGGAAAGCAATGCGAAAGGGTGGGGAAAATGGGGACAGCCACCAATTTTCCCGGGAGAAAATAGGTGGCTGTCCCCATTTTCCCCTTTATTAAACATGGCTCCCGCCGAGCCGCTCTCTCGCGGGATTGCCAATACAGGATGGTGACGATGACAGATTTTACGCGTGTGTTTATCCACGGTCTCGACAGCAGCAGTCGAGGGACCAAGGGAACGTTCTTCCGTGAGAGATATCCCCAGATGCTGATGCCGGACTTCTCAGGCCCCCTTGCGGAGAGAATGGCGCGGCTCGAACAAAGCCTCGCCGGAAAGAACAGCCTGATCCTCGTCGGTTCCAGTTACGGAGGCCTCATGGCCGCGCTGTATGCGTGTAAAAACGAGGCGCGGATCCGGCGTCTTATCCTCATCGCCCCGGCCCTCGGCCATGGCGATTTCAGTCCCTACTACGAAAAGCCGCTTGAGCCGCCGGTGACGCTCTATCACGGGCGGCATGACATCATCGTCCCCCCGGAGCCGACCCGTAGGATCGCGGAGCGGCTATTCAAAAACCTTGAAAGCCGCCTCGTCGACGATGACCACAACCTCCACCTCGTCTTTCCGACACTGAACTGGGATATGCTCCTAGAGATGGAGGAAAGGGAGTCGAACGGGTTTTGCTGACGAGGAAACGGTCGTTCCTGGGGCAAAAGAAAATCAATAGGAAGGTGATCGAAATCTGCTGTACCTCGCTTCCCGCCAGGACCTGGGCGTACCTGATCTCCTCTATCGCCTCCCCCGCGGCCCGGCCCGGCCTGATCGCCCCCTTTGCCACCGCATAGCCCATCTCGTGCAGGTATGCGGACTCCCGATGCAGTCTGAGCTCCTCTTCGCTCTTGACCATCCTCACTTCATCGACCAGAAAGTCGATCCCCCTGACCGCCATCCGCTCCCGCACGGCCTTCCACCTGCGCTCGAGCTCGTGCGTGGCGAGCGAATACCTCCGCCGATCCGACCGGTTTAAAAGGGCTTCAGTCCCGGCTGTCTCCCTCCTTAGATTGATGAGGATCGTGATTTTCAGGTCTCGATCTGGCTTACGCCGTGGGCCGATCACATCGTCGGCACATTCAGCCGCTTGATGAGCCCTCCCCAGAAGTCGGTCTGCGTCTTCATGAAGGCGGCGAAATCCTCCGACGACTTGTTGGCGATCTTTACCGCGCTGACCTGGGCGAAGCGGTCGTTTACATCCTTGTCTTCCAAAACCTTCAGCAGGGCCGCATGAAGTTTGGTTACGATCGGCCTCGGCGTTCCTGTCGGTACAAAGATCCCCTGCCATGAGGCGGTGGTCAGCTCCGGAAAACCCGATTCCACGAGAGTAGGAAGATTGGGATGACTGGCCAGGCGCTTCTCGGCCAGAACCCCCACCACTTTAAGTTTTCCGCTGCCGTGGTGCGGGGCGAAAGAGGCCATCGTCCCCACGGCGATCTTGACCTCGCCGCTCAGGGCTCCGATCGTCGCGGCTCCGGCGCCGCCCTTGTAAGGGATATGCTGGATATTCAGCCCCGCCTTGTCGATGAGAAACTCGAAACAGAGGCTCTGGGCGCTGCTGACCCCGGCGGAACCATAGTTCAGCTGTCCCGGCCGGGCCTTGGCGTAAGCGACCAGTTCCGTGACCGTGTTGGGCGGCAACGAAGGGTGCAGGGCAATCCCCCCGGGGAGATCCGCGATGGCCGAAATGCCAATCAAATCGCGCATCGGCTTGATTTTGAAATTGACGTAGAGGTGCGGATTGATCGTCATGGTGCCGACGTTGCCCAGCAGGATGGTGTATCCGTCGGGTTCCGCGCGCGCAACGACTTCGACGCCGATGTTGCCGCCGGCGCCGGCCCGGTTCTCGATCGCGATCGGCTGTCCCAATATCTCTGAGAGTTTCGGCTGAATGATGCGGGCAACAAAGTCCGAGGCGCCCCCCGGCGCAAACGGAACAACCATGCGGATCGCTTTCGTCGGATAATCGGTCGCAGGCTGCGCGTCGGCGCCGCCCGCCGTCAAAAACGCCGAAATCGTCAACATGACCCAAAGCGATAAATGTCTCATTGTTTTCCTCCTGACAATAAGATGGTGTTACTCTTCTTTAATGATTATCGATATCAATTGATGAATGCAGCAAGCGAAGCTCCCGCTTACAGGGAGGGGCTTCCCGCAAGGAAGAGAACTGCAGGAGGTCTACTTTGACCCGGTCTCCTTTCCTCCCCCTATCTTTTTCCCGATCTCCTCGGTGGCGCCTTTTCCTTGGTTGACGACGTCCTTTCCTTTGTCGACTCCTTTTTCCAGAACCGCTTTGCCTTTATCATAAACCTCTATCCCCTTGTCCATGAGTTCCTTGCCCTTCTCAATGGTCTCCTTTCCTTTGTCCAGGACGCGACCGGCTTCGTTGCGGGCCTTATCAAAGGCCTCACCGAAATTTGCAGGCCTCTTTTCGGGATACTGCACATAGAAATAGCCTCCGATGGCAATGGCGACAAGCAGCAGGATCAGGGCGATCTTGACCAGTTTCTTGAATATAGGAACGAAGATCACCAGGACGACCAAAGCTATCCCTATCGCCACAAGCGGATATTCCGACGCCATCTTGACGATTTCCTGCATATGGCACCTCCTTGAGAGAATGGAGCGGTATTCTACCTGAAAACCGCGGGAAAAACCACAAAATCCTTTCGCGGAAAAATCCTTTCGCCTTGACAAATGGCGGACAGGGCGTTTAGATTTCAGTAATGAAAAGAAACCCGATGTTCAAGGTCGCCATAACCACCTTAGGCTGCAAGGTCAACCAGTGCGAATCGGCCAGGATCGCAGAGGCCGTGGCTGTCCGAGGTATGACGCTCGTTCCCTTCGAGGCGGAGGCGGACTGCTACATCGTCAACACCTGCACGGTCACCGGCAGGACCGATGACCAGTCCCGCCGGCTCATCCGCCGGACGATCCGGAGAAATCCTGCGGCAGCCGTCCTCGTCACCGGCTGTTACGCCCAGCGAGCACCGGAAGAGATCGCCCGGATTCCCGGTGTCCGGATCGTCGCCGGCAACGGTGAGAAAGCCCGCCTGCCCGAGCTCCTCGAGAAACTGGCCACGGGAAAAGGGCCACAGGTCCATGTCGGCGACATCCGGAGCGAAAAAAAGTTCTCCCCTCTCGGGGCAACCGCCATTCCAGGGCATACCCGCGCCTTTCTGAAGATCCAGGACGGCTGCGATGCCCTCTGCAGCTACTGCATCGTCCCTCGGGTGCGGGGCGGGAGTCGGAGCCTCCGGCCTGCAGCGATCCAGGACGGTATCGTCTCGCTCGCCGGAAGAGGTTTCCACGAGGTGGTTCTCTCGGGGATCCACCTTGGCGCCTATGGCCGTGACCTCGTTCCCACGACCGACCTCACGGCGGTGGTCAGGCGCATCGCCGAAGAACGTCCGATCGAGCGCCTCCGCCTGAGTTCAATCGAGCCGCGGGAGATCACCAGCGAACTCCTCTCGCTCATCGGATCACCCGGCATCGTCTGTCGTCACCTCCACATCCCTCTGCAAAGCGGCGACGACGGAATCCTTGCCACCATGAATCGGGACTACGACGCGGCGTTTTTCCGGGATCTCATCCGGAACATCACCGCAACCATCTCCGGTATCGCCATCGGGATCGATGTGATGGTCGGATTCCCCGGTGAGACGGAGGCAGCCTTCGCCAACACGCTGCGACTCGTCGAAGAGCTGCCCTTCGCCTACCTCCATGTCTTCCCTTTCTCCCGGCGTCCCGGGACACCCGCGGCTGCAATGCCCGGCCAGGTTCCCGAGGCGGATAAGAAGCGGTGGGTGGAACGCCTCCGGACCATCGGCGCCGAGAAAAGGCGCACCTTCGCCGAGAAATTCATCGGAGCGCCGCTGGCCGTTCTCATCGAAGGGAAAAAAGACAAATCCACCGGATTTTTCACAGGATTCTCCGACAACTATATCCCCGTCGTCTGCCGCGGCGCCGCCGACGCCAACCGTATCGTCAGCGCGCTGCCCGTATCCTTCCGGAACGGCAAGCTCATTGCAGAGGTACTTGATGAATGAATGAGGAAAGAGTGAGGGCGCTGAAGGAGCTGGAGGCATCGCTCGGCTATTGCTTTGAGGACATGGGATTGCTGGACAACGCCCTGACTCATCGGTCTTTCGTCAACGAGAACATCAGCTTGCTCTGCAAGGACAATGAACGGCTGGAGTTTCTGGGAGATGCGGTTCTGGAGCTCACCGTCAGTGACATGCTCATGAAGAAATTCCCCGGCTATACCGAGGGGGAGCTTTCCAAGCTGCGGGCTTCCGTCGTGAACGAACAGCCTCTTGCGGGACTGGCCCTGCGTTTCCGGATCGGGGAGTTCCTCCTCCTCGGACGGGGTGAGGAGGCCTCGGGAGGCCGGATGAAACCCTCGCTGCTGGCGAATGCATTCGAATCCCTCGTCGCCGCAATGTACCTCGACGGGGGCTTTGACCGGGCCGCTGCTTTCACTGGAACGCTCTTCGAACCGCTCATCGAGGCGGGGACGGCCGCCGCCGCCGTTTATCGAGATTACAAGACCGCCGCTCAGGAGATCTGCCAGAACCTCTTCCAGGAGCTCCCCCGCTACGTCATCATCGAAGAAACCGGCCCGGATCACGACAAACGCTTCGAGACGAGCCTCATCATCGGAGAGAAGATCATCGCGACCGGGACAGGGAAGAACAAGAAAGAGGCGGAACAACAGGCAGCCAAAATGGCCCTCGAGACGCTCCGAAATAACGATCCTTTGCCCGCCGGCGAGACGGAAACAATCGGCCCATGATCATCCCCATCTTCATCATGAACAGGGGCTGCCCCCACCGCTGTCTCTTCTGCAACGAGGGGCTGACCGCGGAGAACCGTCCGGAACGGCTCGAGGAAGCCGGCTTTCAGGAGACCGTCCGCAGCTATCTCAGGGGCGGCCGGCGAAAAAGCGGCCCCGTTCAGATCGCTTTTTACGGGGGGACATTCACCGGCATGCCCCGGGAAGAACAGAAGCGCCTTCTTGGACTCGCGGCGTTTTTTCTGCGGGAAGGCACGGTAGATCACATCCGCATCTCGACACGCCCCGACGAAATCGACGCGGAGGGCCTCGACCTGATCAAGGGCTTGGGGGTAAGGACGGTGGAAGTCGGCGCGCAGTCTCTCGACGACGATGTCCTGCTCCTTACGCGGCGGGGACACACGGCAGCGGATACCCTGCATGCCGTGTCTCTCCTTAAGGAGCGGGGCTTTGCAACGGGCATCCACCTCATGGCGGGTCTTCCCGGAGACAGCCCGGAGCGTTTCGCTGGAACGATCGACAAGGTGATCGCCCTTTCTCCCGATATGGTCCGGATCCACCCGACGATTGTCCTTCGGGACACCCCCCTCGCCGATGCATTCCGGAGGGGAGACTATACGCCGCTGACCCTTTCGGAGGCGGTCTCCCAGTGCAGAGATGCCCTTAAAAAACTGACCGCCGCGGGGATTGCCGTTATCCGCATGGGCCTCCAGACCACACGGGGGCTGGAAGAGCCGGGGGCGGTCGTCGCCGGTCCCTTCCACCCGGCCTTCGGGTCGCTTGTCGCATCCGCCATTTTTCTTGAGATGGCCGCCGCCCTTTGCGAATCCGCCCTTTCTTCGGCTTTCACCCGGGGAAAATCCCTCGTGTTCACCGTCTCCCCTGCCGACGTTTCCCATCTCAAAGGTCCGCAAAGGGGAAATATCGTCGCCCTGAAGGAGCGCTTTAAACCCGCCGATATCCGCGTCACGGCCGAGCCCTCCCTTCCGCGGCGAACGCTGATCCTGGCAGCAGGAAACCGGCGGGTGAAGACGGACTGGTCCGGACGGATCATGGAGTTTCACAGGGAAGAGTCTGCGGATTTGAGGCTTTGCAGTTTATCTTAGAGGGGCCGTACTGGCTCGCCGACGTTCGATATACACTCGTGGTGACAGCCATGACGGCCTCGTGTATAGTCATAAAAGGTCATAAAATGCGGCGGCTTCGTAAAAAGGCCGCAGGCAAGGCGCGCGAGTCCTGAGGAGTGAGGCGTACTTTGGCGTACGCCGCAATGACGAAGGATGAAGCGCAACGCAGCATCCGGACTTTTTACGAAGCCGTCAATCTTTTTTGCGGAGGCAGAAATGTTCAAATCCGGATTTATCGGCATCATCGGCAGACCCAATGTAGGTAAATCGACCCTCTTGAACAGGTTCGTCGGCGAGCGGATTGCCATCACGACGCATAAACCCCAGACGACGCGGAACCGGATCATGGGAATCAAAAATCTCGGTGCGCCTCAGCCGGGACAGATGATCTTTCTCGACACGCCGGGGATCCACCGGGCTTCCACCCCCCTGAACCGGGCGATGGTCGATGCCGCGAGGGTCACCTTCGGGAATGTCGATCTCCTTTTGCTCCTCACCGAGACCGGTTCTGCACCCCACCCGGACGACCGTTTCATCATCGAGTCCCTCCGGGATCAGCATCCGCCGGTCTTTCTCGTCATCAATAAGATCGACCTCGGGGAAAGGCGGCTTCTGCTGCCCCTCATCGACGCGTTTCGGGACCTGTACCCCTTCCGGGAGATCATCCCCCTCTCCGCCCTGAAAGGCGAAGGCGTGGACGGCCTCATCGGGGAGATCTGGACACTCCTCCCCGAAGGGCCCCGGTATTTCCCCGAAGAGATGATGACGGACCGCTCCGAACGGTTCATTGCCGCAGAGATCATCCGGGAGAAGATTACGATCCGCACCCACCAGGAGATCCCTTATGCGACCGCCGTCGTCATCGACTCCTTCAAGGAGGACGAGGGGAAGAACCTGATCCGGATCGC
Source organism: uncultured Syntrophus sp. (assembly GCA_964540555.1). Lineage (GTDB taxonomy): Bacteria > Desulfobacterota > Syntrophia > Syntrophales > UBA5619 > JAKAFS01. The sequence goes on from CAZINF010000022.1 coordinate 11,289, forward strand.
CGCGACGATCCACGTGGCAAAGGATTCACAAAAGGGGATCATCATCGGGAAGCAGGGGGCGATGCTCAAGGAGATCGGGACCAGGGCCCGGCTGGAGATGGAGAAGTTCTTCGCCACGAAAGTCTTCCTGGAACTCTTCGTCCGCGTCGCGAAAGATTGGACCAACGATCCACGGATGCTCCGGGAGTTCGGGTACAGGGAGAGGGAGTGAGGCTGCAGGATTGGTCAATCTTCCGATTGAGCAATACGCTTTTGGGCTGTTTCACCTGCTACGAGGGGCTCTTTCGGCAGATTTCAGGCAGACCTATCCTTCACGCCTCGAATTAGCTTTGCTGATTCTTCGAATTCTCAAAGCGTTATATGGGTATTCACTTGAATCAACCTACCACAATATCCACATTCGCCAGATACAACGCAGGCAGACTGGTAGGCATACACCTGCTCCCACGAGTACACAGAGTGATATCGTTGTTGAAGCGTTGGTTGTTGGGTAGCCATCAAGGGGCTGTCAATTCAGAGCATTTGGAGTACTATCTCAGTGAATACCCGTAATCCCTAAAGTCTTCTCCTTCAGTCTGTCTCCCTCCGGAGTTATTCCATCTTCTCCCCAGCAGGCTGCAACACTCTTCCGAAAAGACCATTTTCAACCCCTTGCTCTGCGCATAATCAATGGTAGTTTCATCAGGATAAGCGATCCCATTCACTCCATTATCTATCGCGATCATTTCCGCCCGTCGTTTGTATTTACCCGACGGTCGCGCGCAACCCAGGGTTATCGGTGTAGCGGGATTTAAAATCCGTGCAGTTGCCATTATTCGGGCTGCTTCATCCATCGCCGGCGGTTGAATCCCCGCCATGGCGGTTCCGCAGGTAGGGGTCAAAATAACAAGGACGATCGTTTCAGGATCTGCCTGCTTGATCATTTCCAGGGCCCGCTCTTCCCCCCGGATTTGACCGAAGTGCAGGCCGATTACGATATGAGGAGCGATATTTAACCCTGCGTCGCGACAGTAGAGCATGGATTGCAGATAATCGCCGGGCTTCCGGTCAAGGCGGCAAATCTGGCGAATCGTGTTTTGATCGCCGATGACATCCATCAATATCTGGTCCGCCCCGGCTTCTTTCAACATGGCGGCGGTTTCCCGCTGAATAAGCCCGCTATGCACCAGTACCTTCAGCCCCATCTGTTTGGCATAACCGATCGCCTCCACAAAGGGCTCCAGTGGAACTGTCCCATTTGAGTCGCCGCCCCCGCTCACCAGAATACCCCGGCAACCCTTTTTCACCAGATTGTTGACTACCATGCGCATCGCTTCCGGGCAGGTCGCCCCGATCATGGTCTGCAGCAACGTGCCCTCGCAATGGGCGCACCGGCAGGCGCAGGCTTCCCCGGTGACGCTAAGATGGGCAAATGAAAAGGGTCGGTTCGAATAATATGGGTTATCATAATGCTTAACACCGGGAGCGGAAAACCCTATTTCCGGTCCGAATGCCAGCCGGATTTCCCAGGCCTGTTGGGTCATCGGGAGTGGGTTATGCATATCGACCGACACCTTCCCATATTTGGGGAAGAATCTTTCCGATATCCTCCGGTCCGGGCCGGTAGGGATAGTTGCGCATCGGTTCACTGGCCCGCTCGTTGCCGAAAGGACGGTTGCAGGCCACCTGACCGCCCTGGTCCGGGCAACCCGAGGTCATAAAAGCCTCCCCGGTGAGAATAAACGGTTCAATGTTCAGCCCGAAATCGATGATCTGCCCTGCCGGTGAAAAAAGGATATTATTGCTGTCAGCGATGCCTTCATTGATGAAGTAACGCGCCAATTGTATCCGGCGGTATTTTCCTAGAGGCGGCTGCGGATGGTTCTGCAAAAGGCTGCCGTCTTCGGGGAAAAAGGAAAACAGGTGGGTCATGGCGCCCATGCGGTAGGCCCTGGATATGGCATGGACCAACTGTTCTTCGGTCTCGCCCAGGCCCGCGATCAGATGAACCCCCGCCTTGTAAAGTCCGAACACCTCTACGGAATCTGCCAAATATTCCCAGAAAAGATCCCAGCGGTGTGGGCCGTCAACCCCTGCCCCCCGGTGGCGGGCAAACAACCCTTCCGTTGCCGCATCAATGGCAATGCCCACCCGGTCGGCGCCCGCTGACCGGATTTTTTGCAGATCACTCCTGCCCCCCATAACGGTCGGCGCCAGCAATCCGCTGACCGGCAGGCCGGCGCTCCCCCGCACCCGGCGTATTATGGTGCAGGCATCATCCACGGCATGGTCATGGGTAATCATGGATACGCACACCCGTTTGAAGGGATGGCTGCCGCTCTTTACCCGCTCCAAGATTTCCGCCAGCGGATAAGTGGGCCATCGGACCCGGATAAAGGTGTTGGCTTTGTCCGCCTGGCGGTTATGAGCCAATCCGCAATAACTGCATGAGGCCCGGCACCCCCCGGCATACGTCAACAGGAGATTGAGGCAGGTACACCTGATTTTAGGCATGAACCGGCCCGGTTCCAGGCCCAGAGATATCGCACCTGCAAGACTGGTCTGGACAGATTGCGGACTTTCTCTATCGGATGGCATCGCCTTCTCTTCCATTGGCTTCGCCGGACCCGTGGTCGGAGATTGCCAGTTGAAGCGCATGATAGAAATCATCCGTCTCAAAATTCGCGCGGCGGATTTCAAGACACTCCGTCGTTAAATTTATCGACTCGACGACTTGGATTAACTCAGACATACTGCCCTCCAGGATTGACATAACAGCCGTACGGCTCTGCGCGCATTTGATTCTCTGCCGCGCGCGCGCGGGCAATCGCCTTCTGCACCGCTTCAATCAGGAACTTTGACCGGATACCGTTAAATTCAGCACTTCTACTCTGAAAGATTTTTTCAATCGTGACCGCGACTTTTTCTGGTTGACTCGTGTGCCATCGTAACGACGCTTCCAAATCCGCAACCGCATTTTCAGAAGCAAAAAAATCACCGCCGATAAAAACGGCTTTGATGATTGATCCTGCCATTGTCACACTGACATCAATCAAGCCCGCAGGAGTTTTTATTTTTGCAGAACCGTTGCTATCAGGCACAGCAGTTGTTTGATAAACCCAATCTTCGGTCAGATATTTTTCCTGTTCCAATTTTGCAATCTCTGCGCGTTCTTCGGCGGTGAAATCAGACGAAATTAGATTCACATCAAAAGCAGACACAAACCCATCCGCAATCACGCGCCGCATTTCATCAAGAGTGATGTGACTCTCGGTTTCTCTTCTAACTGTTGTAATGCGACCCGCGACAGTATCAATCTCTTTGTCAGATAATTTCTCGAATGGTGTGTTGAGCACTCTCAACATCAACGCGATGTCCAAATCCACGAGCATGCTTGCATGGAATAACAAACCGCCACTTGGGGCGCGATACACGCCCAACCCGACAAGTTTTTTACCGTTCACTTCAATATCGTTTTTGCGGCGGAAGCGTGCCTCAACGCCGAGCGTATTCAACCCGCGCACGAGACCTTCGGAAAATATGCCCATGAGTTCGCGCGCATGACTGTAGGTATCTTCGCCTCGTCCTGGTATGGTGAGCGCCACGCCCAATTGATCTGCTCCCATGATAATCGCACCGCCGCCAGTGGGACGACGATTGATGGGGATGTTGTTTGTCTTGCAATAATCAGCGCGCACTTCGTTCTCGACAGTTTGAAAACGACCGACGAGCGCACAATGCGATTGATAAGTGTATAATCGCAAGGTTGGTATGGAAGCGCCCGCGCCAACACGCGCCGCCAGCGCTTCGTCTGCCGCTAACCCGAAAGAGGCGGTTACGCCATCATCGATAACGAGACGCCAATCCATTAATCGATCCATCCTTGCGAGTTCTTCTCTTCCAGACGGATTCGCTCCTCAATCCAGGCTTCATAGGCGCTGGAATTCATCAGAAGGGCGATTTCGTTTCGGTTGGCCAGTTTCATCCGGTACAACCCTCCCCGGCCAAAGGGATCGGCATTGACCTGACGCGGGTCGGCTTCCGCCTCGCGGTTGGCCTCCACGATCACTCCCGATACGGGCGCCAGGAGGCTGCCCACCCATTTGCCCGACTCGATGGAACCGCATCGGTCGCCCCGGCCGACGACCGTACCGGCGGGGGCAAGCTCCAGGTAAATGATGTCGCCGATGTTGCCCTGCCCATAGTCGGTCAACCCGATTACGGCTTCTTCGGCAACCTTTATCCAGAAATCATTACGGTCATAGAAAAGATCATCGGGGATCTCCCTTTTCTCCGTTTGCATCCTGTCGCTCCCCCCTATTGAATCCGTAAGCGATCCCATTTTCCAAGGCTTGCCGCGGAGAACTTCCGTTTCATGCCCTGACGGGCAAAGCCGGTTCCATTTCATCATTATTGACGGCCATCACTTCCTCCGCAACGCCGTCTCTGACGAGTGTCAGTTTGCGGCCCCGCCCGACGGACTCCTCCGCCAGCAGATATAGCCCCTCGGCAATCTTGACATTGCGTCCGGCCGGTCTGCGTCCCGGCAGGTCCAACCACTCCCGGGAAGTGAGTCGTTCCCCGACCCGTCGGGCGGTTTCCCGCAACTCTGCATCCGGCTCGCGTGGGGAGAGATCGCCCAGTTGCCTTTGAAAACCGGCAATAAGGCCGGCCGCCAGAGGGGAATACTCCACCGGATATTCGAGACAATCCGCCAGGGTGATGAGATTGGCCCGCATGATCCGGTACAAATGCCGGCGATAGGTCTCATCGGGAACCTTTAACGCCCGGCTCATCGTCACGAAATCAAAATCCAGAAGGATGTTTCCCACATACGCCACGCACGGCCCGATGTCCCCCGACCCATTCCCCGAATATTTCCTTCCCCCGGCGGCGATATCGGCGGGCGCCTTCAAAGATGCAGCGATTCCCAAATCCCTGAATACGGAAAGGGCGGGTTGCAGGAATTTTTCATAAAAGCGATGCCTGCGCAACGGGACCAGCGGGTTATCCTGACTCAAGACCAGTTGAAAAAACAACTGGCGGTCGTCCAGGTAAACAACCCCCCCTCCCGTCTCCCGTCGCAACAGCGGAATGCCTCGTTCCCGGCAGTATTGCCGGTCAATTTCATAATCCAGGTCGTCGTGCAATCCCAGGCAGATATAGGGCGTTGTCGGGTAACAGAGTATCAACCCTTCCCGGCCCAGCAGGGCCAGAGCATGATAAATGCTCTGCGATTCCACCCACCCCACCGGTCCCAGGTGATACAAATCCACTTCCGCACCTTCTTTGGAAATCCCGTTGCCCCCGTCGATAGGGTCATCGCCGCCCTTGTCCCCGACGCCGAGATGATGAATATCCCCGTTTCATCGAATCCTCTGCCGATGATTCGAGAGGCAGCCGCCTACCCCATGGCTTCTAAAATGAATTGACTGACATCCATTACCCTGACCGGCAGTTTGGCCTCGCGGATGGCGGCGGTCAGCATCTGTTCGCACTGCTGACAGGCCGAGACCACGATTGTCGCCCCGGCGGCCTTGATTTCCCCGGCCCGGAGTCGGGCTATCCCCGCCGCCAAACCGGCGTCTGCGCTCTGCAGATTCCCGCCGCCGCCGCAGCACAGCGCATGTTCGTGGTGGTGCTGAAGTTCTACAAAACGGACCCCCGGAACACCCCTGATGATTTCTCTTGGGGCGTCATATACGCCGCTGTTGCGGCCCAGGTCACACGGGTCATGGTAGGTTACCGTCTCATCGAGCCTATTCATCGGGATGCGCCCCTCCTTGATCAGGCGGGCAAGGTACTCCGTGGCATGCAATATCTCCAGGTCATAGCCCTGTAACGCACTTTGGCTGTCGTATTTCCAGACGTGGTAACAGGAGGCGCAACCGGTTACCAGGGTATGGATATCCAGTTCCCTGATTTTGGCTGCATGGTGGCTGATGAATGGCTTGGAATCTTCTACGAATCCGGTGCTTATCAGCGGGAAACCGCAGCACCATTCATCTCCGCTCAGCGTGGTAAAATCAACCCCGGACCGCATAAATATCTCGGCGATGGCCAGAGGAATCTGGGCGGCCTGGGGAAAGAAGGAGGAAACGCACCCTACGAAATAACCGACCTCCGCACCCGCCCGCGGCGCCGGTGCATCAGGGTCATCCAGGTCCTGGGCCCACTCCAGCCGTTCATCGTTCGGAAAGGTTGAAATATTCTTATTGGCGAGCAGGTTATCCCGCATGGCCCTGTAAGCTTCAGGTTCTTTTCCCATCTCGACGATGCGCTTCCGCAATTCCAGCCACATTCTCCGTGTATCGATGGAGGTGGAGCACTCGTCGGAACACGCCCCGCACAGGGTGCATTGCGCCACCCGGCGTACAAACTCATCACTGAATTCAGCCTTCTCTCCTTTGGCAAGGAGCTCTTTGACCGCCGCAATCTTGCCCCGCGGGGCCGCCGACTCCCAGCCCACCACTTGATAAACCGGGCAGGCGCTCCGGCAATAGCCGCAGCGACCGCAGATCAGGGCCTCTTTTTCCAGGGTAGTGAAGTGTTTGGTCGGTTTTTCATTCATCTGCGGCTTTTTCCCATAGCCCGTCTCGCCATCGCCAGGAGTTCCATTCCCACTTCAAAATTGAACGGATTCAACACAAACGGCGGGCGGTACACTTTGCCGGGATTCATGATTCCCCGGCAGTCCAGCGCCTGTTTCCTCCGCCTCAGCTCAGCCATTTGCGGAGGCGTAAACATGCGGCCGAGGTAGGGGGTATTCCACAATCCCACCCCGTACGGCCGACCTCCGTGACGGCGCCCCGCATCGTGTATTTTCTTGACCAGGCCCAGATCAAGAATATATTGAATCGTTCTGGTTTCATCCGTATGGAACAGGGTCATGACCGTGACCCGATCCGGCGTCACCACGTGACCGTAGGAGATGAAATCAGGGCCATAGCGGCCCGCCATTTTTCGAATGTCCGTCAGGTAATCGGGCAACGCTTTTACGGGAAGCCAGATCTCGCCGCCCAATACGGACGGCCCGCCTCTTTTCAAGCGCAGGGCATTGAACTTCTCCGTCCATTCCCGTTTTGCCGTTTCTGCCGAAGACCGGTGCGCCGCCGGATCAGCCGCAGTTAGAGCAGTCATGATATCGTCGGCTTGCCTTAAATCTTCTTCACTTCCTTCATAATCGATTCCCAGTGTGTGGGCCGGTTCCCCATCGGCCGGGGAAAAACCCAGGGACTTCATGGCCAATGCGCACCGATCATCCGCAAAATGCAAGTTAAAGGGGATAACCGGGGCGTGAATGATTGCCTCCAACGCGCGACCCATTTCCCCGGCAGCAGCAAACGCGATAAGAAAGTGTTTCATGGGGGTCCATTTTCGAATCTCCAGTTCCAGCCGGGTGATGACGCCCAGGGTTCCTTCGGAAGCCGTAAACCAGTCCAGGGGCGGATCCGTTTGCCGGTTAAGCCGGCGGATTTCGCCTGCCGGGAGGACCACTTCAACGGCCTGTACCTGAGAAAGGAGGCTCCCGTATTTCAGGCTTCCTATGCCGTAGCCCATCGTGCAAAACCAGCCGCCGATCGTGGCCGCCGGTGCGCTGCTGGGGAAGGATTTCAGCGCGAACCCCCGGGCATTCAGATATTCATCCAGTTCACCCCAGGTCGTTCCCGCCATCGCGGTGACCGTCATCCCGGATTCATCAAGATCCGCCACCCCTTTGAGGAGATTAAGGTCCAACACGATGCCGCCCTGAACCGGGACAGAATTGAAATACGCCGTCGAAGCGCCGGCACGCGGCGTGACCGGGATATTGCCGGCAAAGGCCAGCTTTAACAGCGCGGCCGTTTCTTCCGTGTCCGCGGGACGCACAACGAGGTCGGGCATAGTGTTGAACAGGGGATTTACCAGCAGCGCCGGCACCGGCGCCAGATCACGCGAATAAAAACCGCATTCAAAACGCGAATCGGCAGCCCTGTCGCCGAACCGTTGTTTTATCTGTTCGAGCGCGTCACTTTTCATTTCTCATTCCTTGCCGCCCGGATTCAAGCGGCATGTTTGGCTATTTCCCTTTTAAGCCAGGCGATGGCCTCATCCCCCTTCAGAAGTTTCCCCAACCCTGCGGCGAGATCAGCGGGTTCCAACACCGCGATCCATCCCCGGCCATACGGGTCCACATTCAATGTCTGGGGATTCACGGCCAAATCCTTATTGACATCGATGACCAGCGCCTGCATGGGCACCAATATTTTGCCGGCCCATTTCCCCGATTGCAGCGTGCAGAGGGTCTTGCCCTCTTCCAGTTCCTTGCTTGCCCTGGGCAGCCGGATAAAGGTGATTTCACCCGCCATCTTCTGCATGAAATCGGTGACGCCGATCCGGATCTGATTGCCTTCCACCTTCACCCAGGCATGGTCGGCGGTATAATAGAGATCATCGGGCATGTCATACTTATCGACTTTAGCCATGGTTTTTTTGGATCCCCCTTCGCATTTTGTCCGCGTCTATTCTGGAAAAAGCCCTGGCCGCATGATAGGAGCTGCGCACCAGCGGGGCGGCATTGACCTCCAGAAACCCCATATCGTAACCGATCTTTTCCAGCTTTTTGAAGGCGTCTGGGTGGAGATATTCAACGACGGGATAATGGGAGAGGGAAGGGCTCAGGTACTGACCGATGGTGAGAATGGCGCAATGTGCCGAACGCAGATCCTCCATAACCTCGATTACTTCCCCATTCGTCTCTCCCAGCCCCAGCATCAAACCCGACTTGGACAACACCCCTCTTCCGGATTCGCTCACCGCCTGCAATAACGCCAGGGAACGGCGGTATACGGCTTGCGGTCGAACCGCAGCATAGATCCGCGGAACGGTTTCTACATTGTGATTGATCACATCCGGGCCGGCATCGATCACCTGCTGCAAAGCGGCGGCGCTTCCCCCAAAATCGGGGACGAGCACTTCGACGGCGGCTTCCGGCAGCTCATCGTGAAGGGCTTGGATGGTGGCGGCAAAATGACCGGCGCCTCCGTCGGCCAGATCATCCCTCGTAACCGAAGTGACCACCACATGCTTTAATCCCAGGCTCCGCGCAGTGGAAGCGACGGCCCGCGGCTCACCCGAACCGACCGCCGACGGATGGCCGTGAACAATCGCACAAAACCTGCAATTTCGGGTGCAGACATTACCCAGGATCATAAAGACGCAGGTTTTACCGGCAAAACAGTCGCCGATATTCGGACAATCGGCGCTTTCACAGACGGTATGGAGACGGCCTGCATCCAACAACTGCTTCATCCGGTCCAGGGCCTCAGCTTCCGGAACAGGCAGGGTCAACCAATCCGGTCTTTTCAAAGCTCTCATATTCGGCATCCTCTGCCATATTCTGCACTTTTTCCAGGCCGATGTCTATTAGAGTCAGGTCGAATATGCTGCTCAACTGCCTGCGCATCTCCCTTCTTACGAGCGCCATGTCCACCGGATAACCTAAAAGTTCTTCCATGGAAGTGACTCCCATAGTGGAAATTCCGCAGGGAAGGATGAATGAAAAATGGTGCAGATCGGGGTAAACATTCAGCGAAACCCCGTGCATCGTTACCCAATGCCGGATCGCGATGCCCTCGGCGCCGATTTTAGAGGCGCCTGTCCATACTCCGGGATAACCCTCTTTGCGCCCGGCGACAATACCGAAAGATTCCAGCGTGCGAATCAGCGTTTCCTCCATCCGGCGGGCGTATGCATGTATGTCGCGCCCATATTCATTGAGATCCAGAATCGGATAACAGACCAACTGCCCCGGCCCGTGGTAGGTGATGTCCCCGCCCCGATCGGTTTCATATACCTCGATCCCCTCCTGATCTAAAAATTGATCACTGACCAGAATATGGTCGTAACCGCCCTTTCTTCCGACGGTAAAACAGGGAGGATGTTCCAGGAGAATGACTGTATCCGGCAGGTATCCGTTTCTGCGGGCATGGTGAATCTGCTTCTGTAGTTGAAAAATCTTCCCGTATTCTTCAATCCCCAGTTCCAAACAGTATCCCTTTTGGGTCACATCATTATCCCCTGATTTACTCTTCAAAAGCATCCAAAGCCTTCAAGACGGTAGTTGACAGGTAAGCCATGGACGGAGATCCGCCAAAGGCAACCGCCACCGAGCAGGCCTCGAGAACCTCTTCCCGGGTAGCCCCCTCATCCAGCGCCTGTTTTACATGGATGTTGATGCAGTATTCACAGCGGGCGTACAGGGCGATCCCCAGACCGATCAGTTCCTTATATTTTCGTTGAAGTTCGCCTTCAACGTAGGCGGCTTGGTCCATCCGCATAAATGCCCCACTGAGTTCCGGAGCTTCATTTCCCAAGGTTGTCATTCCCTTGACAAGATCAGCCATCAATTCATTGGGATCTTTTACCATTCGCATGACCTCCAGAAATATCAATCCATAACCCAACCGCCATCCACATTGATGGCCTGTCCAGTAATGTAATCAGATGCATCCGAAGCAAGAAAAACAACCGCCCGGGCGACATCTTCCGGCTTTCCCATTCTTGAGATGGGGAGGTCCTCAACCGGGTAATTGTAACCCTTGGTCATTTCCGTCTCGATGCCGCCCGGCGCCACTGCATTGACATAAATTCCGTAACAGCCGGCGTCTTTGGCGACCCATTTGGTAAAGGCGATGACCCCTCCTTTTGCGGCCGCATAGCCGGGACCTGAGCGCCCGCGCTTGCTTTCAACCCCCGCCCCTTTCTTGGAGACGGCCCCGCCGATCTTTCCTGAAATCGAAGCAATGTTGACGATCTTCCCGGATCCGTTCTTCTTCATATGCGGATAGACGGCCTGCGTGCAGAAGAAGGTCCCCTTCATGATGGTATCGACATCCCTGTCCCATTGTTCTTCCGTGAGCTCTTCAAGGGGAACCCGCTGACAGGTCCCGGCATTATTCACCAGGATATCGATCTTCCCGAATTTCTCAATGACCTGTGCAACCATATTCAGGACATCCCCTTTTTGGGATACATCCGTCTTTATTCCGACGGCTTGTCTATCGAAGGATTTTATAGCATGAATGGTTTCCTCCATCGGGATGATGTCGGTCACACAAACATGAGCGCCCTCTTTGGCCAAAGCAATCGCGCATGCCTGGCCAATGCCCCTGGCGCCGCCGGTTACGATGGCGATTTTATCCCTCAATTTCATATTTCTCCTTTTCTGACCACAAGTTGTTGGGCAGGCTAAATGGCCCGGCAGGTTAGCCCGCCGTCAACGACGATTTGGGCGCCGGTGATATATTTGGCCTCATCCGATGCCAGAAACAGGGCGGCGTGGGCGACGTCCCAGGCGTCTCCCATCTTTCCGGTGGGGCATTTTTTGTTTCGGATTTCGATCATTTCCTGGATGTCCCCGGCCGCATAGAAATCCTTTAACGGTTCACGAATCAACGGCGTGTCCATCAATCCCGGCAGAATGGAATTGGCGCGGATATTCTTGTCTGCATATTGAAGCGCTATCCCTTGCGTCAATCCGAGGATTCCCGCCTTGCTTGCATAGTAGGTGATATAGGGGATGCCGACGTAACGAATAGCGGCCACAGAGGAGATATTGGTGATCACGCCGCCTCCCTGACTTTCCATATGGGGAAGCGCATATTTGCAGGTCAAGAACATGCTCTTCAGATTAATCGACATCACGCGGTCCCAGGTTTCCTCGCCGGTTTCCGCAAGGCCGCCCAATACGACGATGCCCACATTGTTATGAAGGATATCGATCCGGCCAAAGGTCTTGACGCATCGATCGACCATCGATTCGACCTCGTCCGGCCTGGAAACATCCACCTTCATCACCGTGCAAACCCCGCCTTCCCGGTCGATAATCGATTTTGTCTCCTCGGCTGCGGCGGGGTTGTTATCCACGGCAAAAACCTTTGCCCCTTCCCGCGCAAACAACACCGCGGCGGCTTTGCCGTTTCCCCAACCCGGCCCCACGGATCCGGCCCCGGTGACAATCGCCGCCTTGTTTTTTAAACGCTCACCCATTTTCTTTCCCTCCCCATTTCATGCGAGATGAAGATCTTTTCATCTCCCCCCCGCCCCGAGCGTCACACGAGGCAGCCAGAGGATGATCTCGGGATAAACGACGCATAGGAACAATCCCACGGCCTGAAGACCCACAAAGGGAACAACGCCCCGGTAGATATCCCATGTCGTTATCTCGGGTGGGGCGGCCCCCTTCACAAAGAAGATGGCATAGGCGAAAGGAGGCGTCAGAAAAGACATCTGGAGGTTGACGCAAACGAGCATGCCGAACCAGAGGGGGTCAAATCCCAAGCTATTGGACACGGGCAGGAAAATGGGAACAACGATGAACAGGAGCGCCTGCCAGGAAATGAAGAATCCCCCGATGAAAAGGATGAACATCATGACGAACAGAACAAACCATTTGCCGAACGGGAGGCCGATCAACAGACTTTTTACCAAAGCCCCGCCTCCCAAATAGAGAAATACGGCATTGAATATGCCGGCCCCAAGGATTATGAAAAAAACCATGACGGAGACGAGCACGGTCGAATAGGCGGCCTCTTTTACATATTGAAAGGTTAACTTGCCGTACGCTGCGGCCAGAAGCAGTGCGCAAAATGCCCCTACGCCTGATGCCTCGGTCGGAGAGGCAATACCCCATAAGATGGACCCCAGCACTGCGACAAGAAGGAGAGCTATTGGGAGCATATAGAATGCGCTGTCCTTGAGCAGTTTAAGCCCGAAAGGAGGTCGCTCCTCAGGGGGTATGGCCGGCGCGAACTTCGGCTGAAGCCAGCATCTCATGATAACATAAGTTAGATACAGAAACGACAGAAGAAGGCCCGGGAAAAGGGCCGCCGCGAAAAGCTTTGCCACCGAGATGTTCGCCATCGGTCCATACATGACCAGCATGACGCTCGGGGGGATAAGAATCCCCAGGCTTCCGCCGGCGCAGACCACGCCGGAGGCCAATCCCTTGTCGTAGTTTCGCTTGAGCATGGAAGGAATCGCGATCAGGGTCATCGCGGTGACGGTCGCGGCAATGACACCCGTGCAGGCGGCAAATACCGTACAGGTGAGGATGGTGGCGATGGCCAGGCCGCCTCTCACAGGTCCGAACAATTCGTAAAGGGCTTGATACACATTCTCGGCAATGCCGCTTCTTTCCAGGATGGTCCCCATGAAAACGAATAGCGGAACCGCAATCAGGACCTCACTTTCCATCACATCGAAGGTCTGCAGAATGGCCATGGGGAGAACCGCCGGGCCCTGGAAGATCAAGCCGCCGACGAGGCCGATAAACATCAAAGCGAAGGCGAGATGGACCCCGCCGATCACGATGGTCAGGAGAACGGCAAACATGACAACAGCAGCAATTTGTTCAGGGCTCATCTCTTCTGCTCCTCCTTCATCAGAATCGACAGGTTGCGAATCAGCTCAGCCAAGCTTTGAAGGATGAGCAGGAAAAAAGCAACCGGTATGACCGTTTTTATGGGGCCCGAAGGAAAGCGCCAGTTCGACGTGGAGAGATATTCTCCGGTGCGCCACGCCTCGGCGGCAAATTGAACGCCGGCCCAGGTCAATAAGACCATCACGAAAAGGAAAAATACGACGTATACAACGGCATCAAAGATCAGTTTCCCTCGTGGCGACAGCAGATTGTAAACGATATCGATTCTGACGTGGCCCTGGTGAAGAAGGGTATAAGCGCCTCCCATCATGAACTGCACGCCGAAAAGCATCCAGCAGGTGTCGTAACCCCATCCTGAAGGGAGATTGAAGAATTTTCGCATCGCCACCTCGTAAACCACCACTAACATTAGGGGTATGGTGATCCAGGCGGCGGCAATTCCCGTCCATTCACTGATCCGGTCAATAGATTTAAACCATTTCATCGCAGCTCCTTATCAGCCTGCCATAACACCCCCTCGGAGGCGGGGGCGTTATGGCAGAACGTCCCTTATGGAAATGGATTCATTAATCGAATTTTGTCAGGTCATAGTAAGGTTTATATTTCTTGATGAACGCCTTTTGAGAATTCCACACTTTGGCGAAGAAGGGATCCTGCTTCGATTTCTCCTCCAGTATCTCCATGGTAATCTGTCTGGTTTTCGCCTGGTCCGCTTTCGAGAGCTTGGTGGTGACGGTTCCGTAGTCGCGGATCTTCTTGTCGAATTCGATGGTGTCCATCCAGAATGTTGCATATCCCTGGAGCGTTGCTTTCATCGCGGCGGCCTCAACGATGGCCTGCAGGTCGGCGGGCAGTTCTTTCCAGGACTTTGTCTTGATCAGCAACTGGAAGATGTTGTTGGACATATGCACCGGCGGCCCAAAGCGATATTTGCAGACTTCATGAAGACCGAGGGTGTAGTCCTGAGACGCTTCCAGGAACTCGGCGGCATCGATCAACCCTCTCTGAAGACCGGGCACGACCTCGCCGCCGGCGAGCAGTACGACCGAGGCGCCCAACTTCTGCCAAAGATCCATGCTAAGGCCCGCGGCCCTGATCTTCAAACCTTTTATATCCGCGAGGGTCTTGATGGGCTTTTTTGACCAGACCTCTTCAGGCGGCGTCAAGCCCAGCGGAAAAACGATGAGTTCTTCCTTGTACATCTCCTGCTCCAACTCCTTGCCCCCTCCGCCGTACATCCAGATGATGAGGTCGTTGAACTCCATCACGCCGCCCGGCAGCGTGTAGAAAAGATCCCCCGCGGGATACTTCCCTTTCTGCCAGGCCGGGGTATTCAGCCCAAAATCAAGAAGACCATCGCGGACGGCGTCATATATTTTTGTCGGCGGGACAATCTCGCCCGCGTCATGCAGTTCGATAATCATTCTGCCGCCGCTCATCTTTTCTACAGTTTCCTTCCACAGCAAAATGGTATGCTTGCCCAGCGGTGAAGCCAATCCGAAGCAGCTTCCCCCTTTCCACCGAATCGGCTTGTCTGCCGCATTGCCCAGTCCAGTCGTCACGAACCATACCATAACCATCGCCAACACCATAAAAATCCATGAACGGCTCTTTGTTCTAATCATGTTGAACCTCCCTTCAATCTTGTTGTTTGTTTCAAAAACTGCTCAGATGATTCAGATGATAATGATTGAAAACGCTCCCTTCCCCCGACTGTTCCCGCTCCACAATCACCTCCTTTAATGAAATGGCTGCCCTTCACCCCGGATTCTCACTTTCGACTCATTTCTTCAATATTAAAAAATGCCCCATCTTCTATGGAAGTCGGAAAAACGGAAGGTTCAGCTCCGATACAGGACCTTCTTCGCCGCCCTGACAATATCCTCTTCGTCCGGGATCACTGCGTTCTCGAGCGGCTCGCTATAAGGAATCGGCACATTAAGAGCTCCCACCCGTTCAACAGGAGCATCGAGATCATCAAACGCTTCTTCCTGGATTTGCGCGGCAATTTCCGCTCCGATGCCGCCCCTGCGGCATCCCTCATGGACGATAACGGCGCGATTCGTATTGCGAACCGATTTGAGGATGGCGTCAAAATCCATCGGAACAAGCGTTCTCAGGTCGATGACCTCCGCCTCGATGCCCTCTTCCGCCAGCCGGGCCGCGGCCTTTAAGGCCACCGTGACCATATAAGAAATCGCCACGATCGTGACATCCTTTCCCTTTCTCTTGATATCGGCCTGACCAAATGGAATCAGATACTCCCCATCCGGGATCGACCCCTTTGAGGCGTATAGCAGCTTATGCTCGATGAACATGACGGGATTATCGTCCCGGATGGCGGTCTTGAGAAGACCTCTTGCATCATAAGGAGTGGACGGCATAACGATTTTCAAACCGGGAATATGAAGGAAAAGCGCCTCGAGGCACTGGGAGTGCTGGGCGGCATTTCCCCTGCCTCCGCCTTCCTGAGTGCGAATCACCATCGGTACTTTTGCCTTCCCGCCCGACATGTAACTCATCTTTGCCGCCTGATTGACAATCTGATCCATCGCCACGGGGGTGAAGTCTATATACATGAGTTCCGCAACCGTCCGAATTCCGGTCATGGCCGCTCCCAGGGCGGAACCGATAATCGCTGATTCGGAGATGGGGGTGCTCCGAACCCGATGGGGCCCGAATTCTTTCAGCAATCCCTTGGTCACTCCAAAGATGCCCCCATATCGGCCGATATCTTCTCCAATCAACATCAGAGAAGGATCCCTTTCCATCTCCTCCTTGAGGGTCATTCGAAGCGACTCGACAAAAGTTATTTCCGGCATTTTTCACTCTCCGTTCGGAACCATTTCAATGGAAGAGGTCTTGAAGGGCCTCTTCAGGCAAAGGCAGAGGACTCTCTTTGGCGAATTGAACAGCCTCTTCAATGGAAGCCTTCACATCGGCTTCCATTGTCTTTTCCGTCTTTTCGGTTATCCTCTTTTCCTTGATCAGGCGTTCCCTGAATCTTTTAATCGGACACCGTTCCAGCCATTGGCCCATCTCTTCCTTTGAACGATAGGTGATCCCTTTTCCCGGATCTCCCGTAAAATGGCCAAAGAAACGATACGTGATGCAATCGAGCAGTGTCGGCCCTTCTCCGGCCCTCGCCCTGTCCACGGCTTCCATCATTTTTGTATGCACCGCGATGATATCATTACCATCGATGCTCATCCCCGGTATGCCGTAGGCCATTGCCCGATCTGAAATATTGACGACGGAAACGGCCTCGCGAACCGGGGTGGACATGCCATAGAGATTGTTCTCACAGACAAAAATCACCGGGAGCTTCCACAGGGCGGCCAGATTGAGGCTTTCGTGGAAGGTCCCTTGATTCGTCGCCCCATCACCGAAGAAACAGACGGCGACCTGGTCCGTCCCCCTGTTTTGAATGCCGATGCCCGCCCCTGCGGCGATCGGAAGACCGCCGCCGACAATGCCGTTAGCTCCCAGGTTTCCTCCTTCGAAGTCGGCAATGTGCATGGAGCCTCCCTTCCCCTTGCAATAGCCTGTTGATTTCCCAAAGAGTTCGGCCATCATCAATTTCAGATCCGCCCCTTTGGCAATACAATTGCCGTGTCCTCGATGGGTATTCACCATAAAATCGTCCCGTCGAAGAGGGGTACAGGCCCCCACGGAAACGGCCTCCTGCCCGATGCAGGGGTGAATGTTTCCGCGGATGAGGTTATGTTCAAACAGTTCGATCGCTTTTTCCTCAAAACGGCGGATGGTCAGCATCTGTTCGTACATTTTGAGGCAACGTTTGTTATCGATTCGTGATGTCATTTTCCCACCCTTGTTGGTTACCGCCTGTTCGTTCTCTTCGTCTTAAACAAGAAGGAAAGCGGGGTTTTCGATTATTTTCTGGATATGGTTCAGGAAGAGGCCCGCGGCTGCGCCATCGACGATCCGGTGGTCAGAGGATAAACTGAACCATGCCATAGGTTTGATCTTGATCTCCCCTCCCCGGGCCACCGGTTTTTCGACCGTCCTCCCCACCCCGAGGATGGAACATTCCGGTGGATTGATGATGGGATTGATTTTATCGATCCCGAGCATCCCCATATTGGACAGCGTGAATGTCCCCCCGCCGACGTCATCCAAAGTGAGCTTTCCCCTTCTCGCCCTTCGGGTGAGGTTTCTGATAATGGAGGCAATTTCTGCCAACGATTTTTGTCTGCACGATGGACGACGGGAACGATCAGGCCATCCTCGAGGGCGATCGCGACGCCCACATTGATTTCTTCGAGCAACCGGATCTGGGCTCCCTCGATTCGGGAGTTGATGATGGGGTGCTCCTTCAGCGCCCTGGCCACCACTTTAACCAATATATCGGTCAGGGTTAATCGGACCTTGGCTAGCCTTTCGACCTCGTCCTTCACCCTTTCTTTAAGGTCCTGGACCGCAGACATGTCTACCTCTACAGAAAGGTAGAAATGGGGGGTGTCCCGGAAACTCTCCGTCATCCGCTGGGCAATGATTTTACGGATGCCTTTGAGCGGGATCAGTTTATCTGCCGGTTTCTGCGTGGGAACCGAAGGTTTGGCCCCCTCGGTTTGAACTCTCTCGACCGCCGTTAAAACGTCTGTCTGAATAATCCTTCCTCCCGGGCCGGACCCTTTTAACGAAGTGAGATCGATTCCTTTTTCCTGAGCGATCTTCCTGGCGACGGGGGAGGCGAAAATCCGTTCCCGATGTTCTTTTATTTCACGCTGGACAGCAGCAGCGGGCATGGGCGCCTCTATGGGGACTTCAGGTTTGATTGCCTCGAACTCCGGCAATGCCTCACCTTCTTCGGCAATGATGGCGATGGGCGTTGTCACGGGAACGACCTTTCCCTCGTGATGGAGGATTTTCCGGAGAATGCCGGAAGCGGGAGACTCGTATTGAAAGTTGAGCTTCTCTGTGATGATTTCAACAAGCGGTTCCCCCTTTTCGACACGATCACCTTCCTGTTTCAGCCATTTCTCAATCGCCCCCTCTTTCATAGTCAGGCCAAGTTTAGGCATGATAACCGTAGTAGCCATGCGAGATTCCCCCTCATCATCCTTGACGGCTACGTAAAAAAGTCCGGATGCTGCGTTGCGCTTCATCCTTCGTCATTGCGGCGTACGCAACAGTACGCCTCATTCCTCAGGATTCGCGCGCCTTGCCTGCGGCCTTTTTACGAAGCCGTCCCATATTCACAACTTTGAAGACTTTTTACGAGGTCGTCATCCTTTCATCATATGTTAAAGTTCCGCTTTCGCTTCAGCGATAGGTGACTTGGCGTACGGCTTTGATCACATCTTCGACCTTGGGTAAAACGAAGTTCTCCAGACGCGGCGAAAAGGGTATGGGTACATCCTTGGCGGCCACGCGAAGGACCGGCGCATCCAGATAATCGAACAGCTCACTGTTTATCCTGGCCGACACCTCGGCCCCGAAGCCGCCGGAGAGGCAGGCCTCATGGACGACCACCGCCCGGTTGGTTTTTTTGATCGAATCGGCAATGGTTTCAAAATCGAGGGGTTTCAGTGTTCGCAGGTCGATCACCTCAGCCTCGATGCCCATTCCGGCAAGCTCTTTGGCCGCCTCCATGCTCATGTAGAACCCCGACCCATAGGTCAGGATGGTCACACTGCCGCCTGGGCGCTTGACCGCCGCCTTGCCCAAGGGGACAATATGTTCGCCTTCGGGCACGGGACCTTCCCGGGCAAAAAGTTTCTTGTGCTGGAAGAAGATGACGGGATCGTCGTCGCGGATGGCCGCCTTCAGAAGCCCCTTCACGTCGGCCGGTTCGCTGGGGACGACCACCTTCAATCCCGGAGCGTGAACAAACCAGCTCTCCAACGACTGGGAATGATGCGCCGCTGCGCTCAATCCCGCGCCGTCCGGCGCCCAAATGACGAGAGGAACTTTGACTTGCCCGCCGAACATATAGCGGATTTTGGCCGTCTGATTGCAGATCTCGTCCATGGCGCAGGTAACGAAATCGGCGAAGTGCATATCCACCAGCGGCCGCATGCCGGTGAGCGCCGCGCCCAGTCCGGCTCCGACGATGCAGGATTCGGAGATGGGAGTGTCGATGAGACGACCGGGAAACCTCTCCGGGAGGCCTTTGAACTGACCAAAAATGCCTCCGTGCGCCACCAAATCCTCGCCGATGATGAAGATAGCCTCATCCCGGGTCATCTCCTCCGTGAGCGCCTCGCAAATGGCGGCAGAACAGCTTATCATCCTCTCTGGCATGGGATATTCTCCGTTTTACTATGGGTTGATGAACATGTCCTCCAGGGCCTCTTCGGGATTGGGCCACTCACTCTGCTCGGCAAATGCGACTGCTTCTTTTAACTCACAATCAACCTGTTCCCGGATCTCTTTTTCCATTTCGCCGGTCAGGAGCTTTTTCTTTTTCAAGATGGAAGCAAAGCGGAGAAGGGGATCGTTTTTCTCCCATTCGGCCACCTCCGCCTGAGTCCGATATTTTTGCGGATCTCCCTCGAAATGGCCGCGTCGGCGGTATGTCCTGTTTTCAAGAAGGGTAGGGCCCTCGCCGCGACGGGCCCGATCGACCGCCTTGCCTGCAGCTTCACGGACAGCAAGGAGATCATTGCCGTCCACGGTCACCCCGGGGATATTGTAGCCGGCAGCGCGGGTGGAAATATTGTTCACGGAACAGGCATAGGTTGTCGGCGTGGTCGAGGCGTAGCAGTTGTTCTCGCAAACAAACAAGATGGGGAGCTTCCAGATGGAGGCCATATTCATAGCCTCGTGAAAAGTGCCGCGGTTCGAAGCGCCGTCGCCGAAGAAACAGACGGCAACCTGGTCGGTGCGGCGGAGTTTGATCGACAATCCTGCCCCGATGATAATGGGAAAACCGCCACCGACCACGCCGTTTGCCCCCAGGATGCCCAATGAAAAGTCGGCAATATGCATGGAGCCGCCTTTGCCCTTGCAGTATCCCGTCTTGCGGCCCATGAGCTCTGCGATCATCTTCTTCAGGTCCCCGCCCTTGGCGATGACATGGCCGTGTCCCCGGTGGGTCGTGACAATATAGTCATCCTGTCGAAGTATGGAGCAGACGCCCACCGACGACGCCTCCTGGCCGATGGACAGGTGGATAAATCCGGGGATATTGCCGGCGGCAAACAAATCACCGGCCAATGTTTCAAACTTCCGAACGGTAACCATCGTTCGATAAAGCTGAAGCATGTCCCGAGTTGATATAGATGACTTCATGGATGCCTCCTGCAAAATAGGTTTCTGTCCCTATTTTCCTCAAGAGTGATAAAAAAACCTGCTTTCTTATGCGATTTTATACGATGGGTCGCTTTGTGTGTCAAGCACGAAATAATCTCCCGGATACAGCCGGGTGTAACGGTAACAAAAAAGGAATCCATACCTCATCGATGCGCAAAAAAGAGAGCGGCTCCAGCCCGCTTCTTATCTCTTGCTCAATTCTTCTGCTCAATTCTTCTTGACAGCTTCCCCATTCAGTAATATCTGTTAGCTTAAATTAAGGCAGATGAGGGGAAAATAAACGCCTTAAAAGAAAATGCCTTAAAGAGGTTTTCCAAAATACATAGACACAACAAAAGAGAACACCTATTAAGTAAACGCCCTTCCTCAGCTTGACAGGTCCCCACGAAATGGATTAATGTGCCGCGCCCAAAGGACTCTGCGGGCGGGATTCATATAAAGAGCGGTCTTGGGTTGGTCAATCTTCCGATTGAGCAATACGATTTTGGGCTGTTTCACCTGCTACGAGGGGCTCTTTCGGCAGATTTCAGACAAACCTATACTTCACGCCTTGAATTAGCTTCGCTGATTCTTCGAATTCTCAAAGCGTTATGCCTGGATGTATTCGTCCCAGGAATATTCAGGGTCCCGATAAAGGTGATCGTCACTGATTGGGAGTTGACAACAGACGTCATCCATGATGTATGGGGCAGCCTGCCTGTGCTGCGCATACAGACAGGCGGGTCATGGATTTTCGGCGGTGGCCTTTATTGAGAAGTTACGTTTTTTTTCACTCAATAGTGCCCGCCTTGACGGGGAGTTTTTGAACCCGCGCGCATAATTTATTCAGATATCCCACCAAAGGAAGAGTGGCCAAAGCCATAAGCCCAGAAAAAAGAAAGACCCACTGGACGCCCACTTTGTCAGCCAGTGGCGTGGCAATAAAGATTGAAACCACACCAATGGGGATCAATAGGGTCGGGGAGGATGCAAAAACTTTTCCTCTTATCTCATTAGGCGTCATCTCCTGGATGTCCGCATGGATGGCCACGTGAGCAATGTAGAAAAAAAGGTTGGACAGGCCGATGAGCAAAAGGGCGAAGAGATAATTTTGGGAGATTGGTAAAAGGCTGAAGAAAAGATAGCTGGCGCCCAATCCTCCATAGACCATCGTTCTTCGACTACACAAATTTTCGATACTTCCAGCGAGAAAACTTCCCAAAGCGCCTCCTAGTGCCAAGATAGTCATAAAAAGACTATATTCTTGAGTGCTCCCATCAAGATATTTTTTTATAAAAACGATGTACAGAGGTAATTGGGAGGCAAGAAATAAACGCCACAAGAATCCAATGAAAATATAAAATCTTAACCCTTCGTGGGCCAGGAGGAAACGGATGCCAGTGGCATACTCCCGCCAATCCCGTTTTGAGGGCTCTCGCTTCGATTTGTCAGGCGATAAGGGCCGAAAATATAAAGTGGAAACAAGAATACATGGAATGAGGAAGAACAAGAGGATAGTGTTCATCGCCCACTCTTTGGAGAAGAAAATAAGCAAAAATCCCCCGATCAAAGGGCCGCCAATTTTACTGAAGTTCAAAGACATCATAAATGCAGAATTCGCTTTGAAGTAATCTTCCTTGGGGAAGAGGTTCGTGATCAACGCCACTCTTACCGGCCTCAGAAAAACGAAAATTAAGGAGGCGAAGAACCATAGGGAATAGATCCAGAAAACCCCGACGAGATATTTTGCTACGAAAATCAAAACTGCTAAAAAAACATTGCAGACCATAAAAATTCTTTTCCTATCCCAGCAATCTACGTAAACGCCAGCGAAAGGACCGAACACCACCAAGCAGAACATAAAGATGGCGATGAAGGTCCCCATGCCCAGGGCTGTATTCATCAAGTCAAACAAGACTATCATCAGAATAAATGAGATGAGCTCGAAGCCGATGGCTGATAAGGTGTAGGCGAGCCAATATCGCCAATATAGAGGTTTTTCAAAAACTTTCGCAAAGTGGGTGATGAACATGTCCTAAACCCAATTTGATTTTGAGTTGAGTAGACCGGTTTCTCCAGATACCTCAGGTTGACATTTGTTTTCTCTGTTTACCTCCTGGTTTCCCGGCGGTGCTACAATATTTCAACCATGTATCCGTTGGCCTCGGCGTCGAGTAGCCGCGCACCTCCCGGTGCGCAGCCCTCACAGAAGCCTGCCTGCAG
>CAZINF010000023.1:0-30460 GCA_964540555.1 uncultured Syntrophus sp.
CTATGCATAACTCTGCCCTGCGGCTAACCTCCCCACTCGAGACTGAATCGTTACAGGAACAAGGGGGTGCGGACTATCGGGAGAGTCCCGGCCGGAAGACTTGGGCCCGAAGATCGGTTCCATTCGTCACGATTGTTACAGCGCCGTCCCGGTCGGTCCGGTAGATGTGGGTCTGCAGCCGTTCGTATCTCCTCAGTACGTCCGCATGAGGAACACGAAAGACGTTATCCATCCCGCAACTGACTATGGCAATTTGCGGTCTGACCTTCTCGAGAAAGGGTGTGGTGCTGGAGCGGAAGCTGCCGTGGTGCGGCACAAAGAGCACATCGCTGCGGAGATCGGCATCGGATTGGGCCAGGCGCCGTTCTGCAGTCTCCGAGATGTCTCCCGGCAGGAGAAAGGTCCGTCTGCCGAAGGAAAGTTTCATGACGAGGGAACGGTCGTTCGCTTCGTCGGAAACACGGGACCTCTTCTTTACGGCTAAAGCCGGTATGTTCGGATGACCTTCATCCATCGTTTCATTTTTTGCCGGCGGAGAAAATAGGGAGGCCGCAGGGAGAGTATTTGAAGCCCCCTGGGGATTGAGTATTCGGATCTTGACTCCGGATAGATCGATTTCCGGTGTCATGTCCGACAGGATCTTCAGAACAGCGCCCCGATCCCGGATGCGCTGGAGAAAGGAGAGGTAAAGGGATGAATCCGATTCGTCGCCGTTGGTCCATACCTCGCGCACCTGGAAATTTTCCAGGATGAACAGCAGGCCCTGAAGATGATCGGGGTGGGGATGCGTCAACACCACGGTATCGATCCTGTTGATCTTTTCATGCCACAGGAATGGCGCCAAAACATATTTTCCGACATCAAAGGTACCGTCAAAAAAGCCCCCCCCGTCCACCAGCATCCGCTTTCCACCTGGAAATCGGATCAGAGTGGCGCTTCCCTGGCCCACATCGACGGCGGTGAAAGCCAACCTGCCTCGATGAAGGGATCGAAGATGAAGCAGGATACCGTCGGCAATAAAAAAAAAGATTAAGAAAACAGAGATGATTTTCCACACAAACGCCGCTCTCTTCGGAGGCAGACTTTCCCTTTTGTTCCGCAATGCCTCCAACCAAAAACCGATCGAAACCAGGAGTAAATAAAAGGCCGCAATCTCTAAAACCGTGGGGGTGGCGACGTAGACCGATGACCAGGGCAGCGCCGCCAGCTCGTCTACGATGGAAAGGGATATTCTGACGAGGAATGCGGAGATCCGGATGATAAAATCGGCCAGCATCGAGGAAATCGGCACGGCAATGACGATGAGCAGGCAAAAAGGAATGGCAATGATGCCCAGGATGGGAACGACGACGAGGTTCGCTGCAAGGGTGACGAGTGACAGCCGGTTGAAATAGAGAATGACCAGCGGCAGCGTGCCGAGCGTGGCGCTCAGGGATGCAAAGAAAAAGAGGATCAGTCCGCGCAGGGCCTTTTTGTAGTTGTACAGAAGCCATTCTTTCTTCGTCGGACCTGGGAAATCTGCCGAAGGAAGCGGGGGAAGGAGAGCCGTCAGCCTGGGCATCAGAAACAGGAGGGACGCCACCGCTGCAAAGGAAAGCTGGAAAGAGATATCAAAAAGCGAGGAAGGAGCGACGATCAGGATGAGCAAAGCGGCCAAGGCCAGGGTGTTGTATAGATCCCGCTCCCGGTTGATCAGGATGGCCACCATGAAAAGCACCACCATAATAGACGCCCTGACAACCGAGATTCCTGAACCGGCAATAAAGGTGTAGAGAATAACGACAAGAATAGCAAAAAACGTCGAGATCGAGGCCATATTCCATCGCAGGAGGAGATATTCTGACGACTTCAGAAAAAGACGAATCACAAAGAGCGAAAATACCGCCACGATACCGATATTGAATCCGGAGATGGCGATGATGTGGGTAGTGCCTGTCCGGTTGAATTTATCCATCGTCTCTTTCGGTATTTCCTTTTGATCGCCGAGGATCATCGCCCGGATGATCTTTCCTTCCGTGTCGGGTGCGGTCTCCAGGATCGATTTCCGGATGAGGTTGCGGAAGCGTTCCAACCTTGTCCGGAGGGGATTTCCGGTTTCACTGCGCAGGACGACAACCCCCGCGGCATCGTTGACGGACCCCCGCACCAGAATCCTCCTGAAGCGGAGATGCCTTTCGTAATCAAAACCTCCGGGGTTCCCGAAATTACGGGGGAGTCTCAGTCTCGTTGAGATGCGGATGACGTCGCCGTAATGGAAAACACCGGGCTCCCGGATGTTGAGGAGCAGCCGTCCCGAGGCGGGAAGATACCGACCATTTCTGAGAATTCTGGAGGGTGATACAACGAGCTCGGTTCTATCAGGTAATACTTGAGGATTATCGCATATCATACCTTCGATATACATTTTTTCAGTCCCGACATAATTTCTGATATGATCTTCACCGGTATGAGGGTAGAGATCAATATTCATCCCCAGAATGCCCGCGAAAAAAAAGGAAAAAAGGAGAAAGGGATAGAGAATTCGGCGCCTGGTTTTTATCAATATCAGGAAAATAAGGAGCAGCGCGAAAAACAAGGAGACCTGAATCGGCGTGTCGGGTATCGGGAAGAGGCTGCTGCAGGTGATTCCCGCCATCAGGGCTATCAACAGAGGAATAATCGGCCTGGCCATGCCCAACCTATGTTTTTGTTTCATCAAGGACCGGAAAAAACGATCGTCTTGCAGATTAATAAGAAGAAAACGGGTATCTGTCAATATATACTTAAACGATGTTGACATTTTCCCAGAGTAAAAGTAGCTTACGGTGAAGATTGACGACCTCGTAAAAAGTCATAAAAGTCGTGAAAATGGGACGGCTTCGTAAAAAGTCCGCAGGCAAGGCGCGCGAATCCTGAGGAATGAGGCGTACTGTTGCGTACGCCGGAATGACGAAGGATGAAGCGCAACGCAGCATCCGGACTTTTTACGAAGCCGTCAAGATTCGATGGAAACGACTCAAGAACACGGAGCAGACCGGGGGTCACGCAGATAATGGCCGAGAATACGAATTTACCCGAGCATCTGGCATCAAGGCTTCACTGGCTGATGTTGTCACGGGTGATCATCATCTCCTTCCTCCTGGCACTGGCTGCGTTCGCTGAAATCAAGGGGATGGAATCTCTGTTGGCGATATCGACATCCTTGCTTTTCAAGACGATTCTTCTGGCATACTTCCTATCCATTTTTTTTCTTTTTCTCTTGAGACATCTCAGGAGCATTTCTCTGAATATATACATTCAGAGCATCTGCGACATCACCCTGATTACGGCAATGGTTTACGCCACAGGCGGCACCCGCAGCATCTATTCCACCTTTTACCCGCTCGTCATCATCTATTCGGTCCTATTTTTGGGGAGAAGGGGCGGGTTCATCATTGCCTCGGTCGCCGGCATTTTTTACGGCCTTTTAGCTAATCTGGAATTCTACAGTGTGATTTATCCCCACTTTTCAGCATCCATACCCGATTACCAGCAGAACGCAGCCGATATGTTCACCCGGATCATCACCCACTTCCTCTCATTTTATCTGGTAGCCTTCCTTGCAAGTTTTGTTGTGGAGCAGGAGCGGAAGACAAGAACCCTCCTTACCGAGAGACAGAGCGCTTTTGATCAGCTCGATCTTCTGCACCGAAGCATCATCGAATCGGTGGATAACGGAATTCTGACAGTCGATCTCGACGGAGCGATCAAATCTTTCAACAGAGCGGCCGCCAGGATCACCGGCTTCGCTTTCCGTGATATCGGAAATCGTCAATTCTCAGAGATATTTCCGGGCGGCCCCTCTCTCGAAGGAAAGCAGGGCGCCGCTGAGAACATACCATTGGCAAAAACACAGTTTGAAATGCTGTTTCCGACGGGCAGCAGAAAAAGACTGGTTCTCGGCGGCTCCGTTTCACCACTCAGAGACCCCCAGGGTGTGACGATAGGCAGAATCGTTATTTTTCAGGATCTGACAGAAATCAACGAAATGAAGGAATCATTGGAAAAAAGCCGGAAGCTCGCCTTCATCGGCGAGATAGCCGCCAACCTGGCGCATGAAATCCGGAATCCGCTTGCCGCAATCAGCGGTTCGATACAGATGCTCAAAGGAAACCTGGTGCGGGATAAAACCAACGCCAGACTGATACAGATCATCCTCCGGGGGAAAGATCATCTGGAAGGCTTTCTGAAGGATTTTCTTTTAATGGCAAGACCTGCGCATGGCCCCCGTGAGGAGCTTGACATCAGGGAAACGATCAGGGAAATTGTCGAGTCGCTGCGCTGCGTCGACGACTGGCATGAACTGCACGATGTCGTCACGGTTTTGACGGACGATCCCCTGTACATTCGAGCCAATAAAGCCGAAGTCAGGCAGATCGTCTGGAATCTGATGCTCAATGCTGTTCAGGCCATGCCGGAAGGAGGGGTTCTGAAGGTGGAAGTCCGTCCGGCCAGAGTCGAGGAAAGCGATGGCGCGGAGATCAGCATCGGCGACACCGGTTGCGGCATCGAGGAACAGGATTTTTTAAAAATCTTCGACCCTTTTTACACGACTCGCGACACGGGTACAGGGCTTGGTTTGGCCGTCGTCAAACGGATCTTAGAGGCATACGGGGGCACGATTCGTATGAAAAGCAAACCGGGGGAAGGCTCGGTCTTCACCATATGGCTTCCGGTTCGTGAAGCGATGAAGGCAGCGGCCGGTTCTTAGACGGGAGAAAGTGGAAAGATGGCGAGAATCCTTGTGGTGGATGACGATCAGGGGATGAGGGAATTGCTGGAGATCATGCTCACCGAGGAGGGATACCGGGTCAGCACAGCCGGCGATGCCGGAAAAGCCCTTGTCCAGTGCCGGAAGGAATTGTTCGATCTGATCATCACGGACCTCAAGATGCCGAAGATGGACGGGATCGGTTTTCTTCGCAAAGTCAAGGACCTCTCTCCTGAAACGATAGTCATTCTCATCACGGCCTATGCTTCCGGGGAAACGGCGGTCACCGCCATGAAGGAAGGGGCTTACGATTACATCGAAAAGGATTTCTCGATCGAAGATCTCAAAAAAATCATCCGGAATGCCCTGACAAAAAAAGGGGTAAAACAACAGGATGCGATTTTTCTGAGAGAGGCTGAAGAGGCCGTCGGCTTCGGGAATATGATCGGCAGCAGCCGGGAAATGCTCAAGGTCTACACCACAATAAAGAAGGTGGCGGACACCCCGGCCAATGTCCTGATTCTCGGCGAAAGCGGGACGGGAAAAGAGCTGGTGGCTAGGGCGATTCATGAAAACAGTTCACGGAGCGGCATGCATTTTGTGGTCATCAACTGTGGCGGCATTCCGGAAAATCTCCTCGAAAGCGAGCTGTTCGGTTACATCAAGGGATCTTTTACAGGGGCCTATTCGGATAAGGCGGGACTATTTGAAATCGCTGATGGCGGAACCGTATTTCTGGACGAAATCACCCAGCTTCCCCGAATGCTTCAGGTGAAGCTTCTGAGAGTTGTCCAGGAAAAAACCTTTCGTCGAATCGGCGGCGCCGACGACATCCACGTGGACGTGCGGATCATTTCAGCAACGAATCAGAATCTGGCGGATACAGTGAAAACAGGCTCGTTCAGAGAGGATCTCTATTATAGACTGAACGTTATTCCACTTCAGCTTCCCCCCTTGAGAGAGCGGAAGGAGGATATCACTGTCCTGACGAAGCACTTCCTCGAGAAGTATTCCAAGGCATTCGGAAAGGAAATAATAACGATATCCGCCTATGCGCTGGAGCTGCTCATGCAATACCCTTTTCCCGGAAATGTAAGGGAACTCGAGAACATCATCGAACGCAGCGTCGCCCTGGAGACATCGAACATCATTCTTCCGGAAAACCTCATCATGACAAAAGAGACAGGCGAAAAGGGAAACTTTTCAATGGGGGAGATATCTGACATCGGCATTGACCTCAACGATGAACTTGCCAAACTTGAGAGGTTGCTGATCGAAAAAGCCCTTGAGAAGGCGAATGGGTCAAAGACCAGAGCGGCAGAACTACTGAAAATCAGTTATGATTCTCTTCATTATCGGAGTGAAAAACTGGGAATATAAAGATTTCAAGCTTAAACGCACAAGCTTAAACGCTCCTTGACATAAAGTCATTTGGTCTATATGCTTATGGGTAACAGTCGGATACCGCCGCTTGAAAAGTCCGCTTTAGCGGGAAGCGATTCCGATGCAGAAAAGGCTTCATGACATCCAGCGATGACAAGACCGTGAAATGCACAACTCTAAAGGATCCGACCGAGGCACAGATTCGACAGATCATCGAACTCTACCGGGATCAGGGCTGGTGGCAACCGGGCGATGACCGCGGCGAGCGGTTGGTATCCAGACTGATTGCCGGCAGCCACTGCTTTGTGATCGCCACAGACGGGGAAAGTATCGTAGGAATGGGAAGGGTAATCAGCGACGGTGTCAGCGATGCCTATATCCAGGACCTGACGGTTCGCCTCGACCGGAGGAAACAGGGAATCGCCGAATTAATCCTTCAGACCCTGCTGGAGCGGCTCCGGACCGGCGGCATCAATTGGATCGGGCTCATCGCCGAGCCTGGTTCGGGCAATCTTTATCGCCGCGCCGGTTTTCGGGAAATGTCCGATTCCATACCGATGTTGATGATCAGGGAGCCATGAATTTCAAAACGCTTACCGTTTCCGACTACGATACAGTGAAGTTTTTTTTTGCGGGACAACCCTATAACCTGTGCGTCTATTCACCGGCCTCCCTTATCGCCTGGTGTAATCGAATTTTCATAAACCGCTTTGCCATAGCGGACGGGGTTCTCTTTATCACCGGCGAAGCGGAAGATCATCCCAAAGACCGCCATCTCATTCTTCCCGTTTCCAAAGACCGGGTATATTCGCCTGAAGAACTGCACCGTTTTGCCAGGAAGCTGGGATTCGAACAGTATTGGTACGCCCCGGGAGACTATCTGGAATCGCTGGATCAATCCGAGCTCGAAGCCTTTTTTACCATGGAAGAGCAGAAGGAATTCGCGGACTACATTTACCTTACCGAAGATTTGGTCGGGCTTAAGGGCAACCGGTTTTCAAAAAAACGGAATCTCATCCATCAATTTTCCCGTGAATACACGAGAAAAGGCCGAGTGGCGGTGGAGGGCATTCATGAAAAAAATGCCCAGGAATGTCTGCAATTTCTGGAAATCTGGTGCAAAGAGCACGACTGCGACGTCGACCAGGACTCCAGTCTGGCCTGCGAGAAGGAGGCCCTCATCACAACCCTTAACCATATTGACCATCTCGAATCCACGGGGATTTCCATACGCGTCGACGGTGCGGTCTCGGCATTGGGAATCGGCTCCCGGCTGAACAGGACGACTGCAACACTCAATTTTGAAAAAGCCTTCTCCGGCATCAAAGGCATCTACCAGTTTTTGGACAACGAATGCGCAAAACGGCTCTTTATGGGATTTCAGTATATCAACAAGGAAAGCGACATGAATCTTCCCAATCTGGCGGAAACGAAGCAGTCCTATAACCCAGTTGTACGCGTCAAATCCTTTGCCCTCATTCTACGCTGATTCACTCATGACGGCTTCGTAAAAAGGCCGGATGCTGCGTTGCGCTTCATCCTTCGTCATTGCGGCGTACGTAGAAGTACGCCTCATTCCTCAGGATTTGCGCGCCTTGCCTGCGGCCTTTTTACAAAGCCGTTACTGATAGCGTCTGAACCGCCGCATCTCTCATCTTGAGCTGGATGTCGGACGCGCCGTTCCAGTAATTGATCTGCGGAGTGAAGACGATATCAAGAATCGCCGTGGAGAGCTCCGGAAGAAATCGTCCGTTTCCGAACCATATGGAATTCCGGGACACTCCGTCGGAGCTGACACGCATCTTGAGATGGTTGTTGCCGACAATGGAAGGTGAAGCAACGCTCACGTTGCGGACGCACAGAATGGGTTCGGGATTTCGACTCCCGAAGGGGGCGAGTCGATCGAACTGCGAAAGGAGTTCATGATTGATCTCCGTAAGGCAGCACTGGGCATCGATCGTAGTAAGGGCCGTAAAATCCGTTTCCGGGCTGTTTTCGTGCACGACCTCTCTGAACAGGGCTGAAAATTTTTCAATATCTTCTTCCCGAATGGAAATGCCCGCTGCGTAACGATGACCACCGTAAGCAAGCAGAAGCGATTCGCATCGCTTGAGCCCCTGATAGATATTGAAATCGGCGATGCTCCGTCCCGATCCCTTGCCGACGCCGTCCTTCAGGCTGATCAAGATAACCGGCCGGCCGAAGCGATCGACTATTCTCGAGGCGACGATGCCTATGACGCCGGGGTGCCATTTGGGTGAAGAAAAAACGAGCGGCCCGATTTCTCCAGTCTCGAAGCGATTTCCAATCTGTTCCAGAATCTCACTGAAGATCGCCTTCTCCATCACCTGACGCTTCCGGTTAAATCCGTCGAGTATTCTGGCAAGTCCATCGGCCTGTTCAGGATTCTCCGCTAAAAGGAGCTCCACGGCATCTTTTGCCAAGGCGACCCTTCCTGCGGCGTTGATTCTGGGAATCAGGCAGAATGATGCCTTGTTGGTATCGATCACCTGATTTTCTATACCGGATACCCGCTTGAGGGCGCTGATGCCAATCCGCCTGTCCTCGGTCATCAAATCCAGACCCGTCTTGACGAATATACGGTTTTCATCCAAAAGGGGGGCGATGTCGCCAATCGTTCCCAGTGCAACCAGATCCAGATAATCCTTCAGATTGGGATAGGGATCATTTTTCCAGAACCCTTCCCCCCGCAAGACACCGCGGAGGGCGATTAAAAAATTGAACACGATGCCCACAGCGGCGAGATGCTTGAAGGGGAAGGGGCAATCCTTTCGATGGGGATTGACCGCCGCGATCGCTTTGGGAAGGGTATCCGATAGTTCATGGTGGTCGAGAATGATCGTGTCCATGCCGAGCTCTCGAGCGTAAGCGATCGCTTCATGATCCGATATGCCGCAATCCACCGTGATGATCAGGCTGACCCCTTCGGATCGCAGACGTTCCACCGCCGGCAGGTTGAGCCCGTAACCTTCCGTGATACGATCCGGAATGCAGTAGGTGACGTTTTCATGAATCTGCCGGAGAAATCGGAGAAGGCTGACGACCGAGGTGATGCCGTCGGCGTCATAATCGCCGTAAATCACCACCTTCTCTTGCTGCTGGATGGCGCGGATGAGACGGTCGACCGCTTTTCTCATATCCTGCATGAGAAAAGGGTTGTGGAGGTCGTGGAGGGAAGGGGAGAGATACCGATGGGCATCATCCGTATTCGTGATATCGCGGCTCGTGAGGATCCTGGATAGGATAGGGCTGAGCCCCAGCTCTCGGACCAGAAGCCCCTCAATGATATCGTTGCCTTCCCGTAAACGCCAGCGGGTCATGGGCAGTTTTCCCGCCGTCACCGTTTTTTCCAGTTCGTGCTCCCTCCTGCCGGACCGCTTCTCGGCCTGTGAGATGACCGGGATCATATCAAGGAAGATATTGATGTCAAGGAATGTTTTTCTTTTTGATATTTCTCTATTGAAATGGTAATCATGAACGTATAAAGATGGAACGGAAGACCGGTTTGACCTGTAAATGCCTGTGACGGAGGTGCCCATGAAAAAAATCATTTCGATTATCATCCTGGCGACGATTCCTTTCCTGGCGGGAATGGGCGCCATGCAGGGGCCGACTTCCCCGGAAAAGATCCCCGTGCCGGCCAAGCAGTATCATGCAACTTTCGTGGATCAGATGGATATCGCCACGGAATGCACGGAGATGAGCATTGAAGGAGCGATTTACCTGGAGGGAAAGCGGGGAGAAGGAAATTACACCATTGCCTTTGACAATATCGAGCAGGTGTTATTTCGTGTAAATGCAGACCGGTTGACCGGTATTGTGAAACTGCGTGCAGGGGGAACGACCGAGCTTATCCTGAACAAAAAACATAATGCCTATGGCCGGACCAAATACGGCACTTTTCAGATTAAGCTTATGGATCTCAAAATAATGACCATAGCGGCGCATCCACACAAGTGAGACAAAAACGGTAAAGGCCGGAACAGTCGCGGCAAGCTGTTCCGGCCTTTACCGTTTCACAGGGGGTTGTTCCTTAAACCGACTTCTTTACAAAGCCCGAACGGATGCAGCGGGTACATGCCTTCACACGTTTCGCTGCCCCTGTCTTATCATCGATACACCGGATCTTCTTAAGATTAGGGTACCAGACCTTCACACTCTTATTGTTGGCATGGCTGACCTTATGACCCATTATCGGTTTTTTCCCGCATACCTCACAGATTCTTGACATACCCAAAAGCTCCTCTCTGAAATGCTGCCGGTTACTAAACCAAATCGCTCCAGAATGCAAGCGTTTTTTAAACGTTCTTCATTAACGAGGGCTGTCCCGTTGTTTCGAGGACCCTCATCCAGACATTTCCACCGGTATCCACTCTGGTGCCGGAGGTCACCATTTTCAAGGGAAGGTGGACATATTCATCCTTCATCAGTCCGACAAGCATACCTGTCTTGCCGGCCATGCCGGCATGAACCGCATACTGGCCAAGGGCGCCGCAGTACATGCTATCACTGGCATTCGCCGGCACACTGCGGATCGTATAGCTCGGGTCGATGTATTTCAGATTGACCTCTATCTCTTTTTTTTGAAAATAATCCTCAATGGTCGCTTTCAGGAAGAGCCCGATATCGAGCAGGCGAGGGTTGCCCGAGGCATCCGTTTCCTGGGGTTGACCTTCCTTCCTGATGTGCTCCTGTCCGGCCCCCTCGGCAACGAGAATCACACAATGGGAACGAGTATTTAACCGCCTTTCAACTGCCTTAAACAAACCGTTCACCCCCTCCAGGTCAAAAGGCACTTCCGGAATCAGGACGAAGTTGATATCGCTCTGCGCGAGGGCGGCGCCGGCGGCGATATGACCCGACTGTCGGCCCATGATCTTGACGAGGCCGATACCGTTGGGCGCCCCTTTGGCTTCGACATGGGCGCACTGGATCGCCTTGACCGACTCGGAGATGGCCGTGTCAAACCCGAAAGTCTTCTGGATCAGATTCAGGTCGTTGTCGATGGTCTTCGGGATGCCGATGACGGCGATATTCTGACCCCGCCGGGTGATTTCCTCGGTGATCCGTTCCGTGGCCCTCATCGTCCCATCCCCGCCGATACAGAACAGGAGGTCGATATTCATGCGTTTGAGGGCATCGGCTATCGCTCCTATATCCTGTCGTCCGCGCGACGAGGCGAGGATGCTGCCGCCGAGGGTATGAATATCCTTAACAACCTCCGGCGAAAGTTCCATGAGTGAATGGCCATATCGAGGGATCATACCCTGAAAACCGTATCTTATCCCGGCGATATTTCTAACTCCGTAGCGATGATACAGTTCCATGACCAGCGATCGGATCACATCGTTGATGCCCGGACAGAGCCCGCCGCAGGTCACGATGGCCGCTTTGGTTTTGGAGGTATCGAAAAAGATCTTCTCCCGGGGTCCCGCAACTTCGATAGAAAGAGGATACCCGTCCGGCGACTTGAGCCGGTCGTACTGATGGAGGTAATTATTGAAGAGTATCTTTTTTTCATTTGATGTGAAGTAACTGACGCTGACGGGGGAGGGGA
The DNA here is from genome assembly GCA_964540555.1 of uncultured Syntrophus sp. GTDB lineage: Bacteria > Desulfobacterota > Syntrophia > Syntrophales > UBA5619 > JAKAFS01. The sequence continues at coordinate 11,691 of CAZINF010000023.1, forward strand.
TGGTGCACTCCCCCAGACTTTGAATGGTAAAATCATACTGCATATGATCATCCATGGTGTTTCATCTCCCTTCCAGCCAAAAAGGCGGCATCCATACCGGCAAGAATCTCTCCCTCGAAGCCAAGACCGGCCCGCAAAATCCCACCGGTCAAGAAGACATTGGGCAGAGGAGTGATAGGCGAGAGAGTGTTCATACCGATAATCACCCCTTTTGGGGTATGATATTTCCGGTTGATTATCTCCTGACAACGTCTGGCCAAGGAGATGGATTTTTCGATGTTGACATAGTCGATACTCTCCCGCAGAAAGGGGAGCAATCCTTCCAGGGAGTCAATAATGGACCTGGCGACCCCGCTCAATTCGAGATCGGTGAGCATCATGGGAGAATTTTTGAGAAAAACCGTGGCACAGAGCGCCCGTCTGCCTTCCGGGGCCCGCTCCTTTTCACCCGGACAACTTGTTTCGATAAACACGAGATTCTGCTCCGTTACCGGTTTTGTTTCATCCCGGACCCAAACGGCATAAGGCGCCAATTGCTCCGGAAGGCCTCCAGCACGAACACCCAGATGAAGACAAAAGGGATAAGTGATGGGATGGAGCGAACCCAACTTCTGTACCAGCCGCCGGAAGATCTTTTGTTGCATCAGCAGGGGTTTCAATTTTTCCCACTGGGCGCTGACAATAAGCCGTTTACCGCGGAGGGTTGTCGATGCTCCCGCATTTGCTATATCGATAGCGATTTCCGGCTTTGTATCGATGCGCATGACCGAACAATCATCCATCAGGATTCCTCCTGCATCGGTGAATCGCTTGCGCAGCCAGTTGATCCAGGCGATTCTGCCGCCGGGGGGATAGTAAACACCTCTTTGAGGCAGCGAGAGAAGGTAAGCGGCGGAAAGGGGAAAACGGGCGCTGTTGTTATACAAATGGGACAGAACGGCAAGCTGGGCTTCAATGACCCTCCTGAATGCCCTGGAATTTCCTCTTCCATGGATGATCAGGGAAAATTGACCCACGATAGCGGCGGGAAGGCGGAGCAGTCCACGGAGTATTTTTCCGAGGTCACGCCAGTGACCGGCATGATCTTCACCGATCCAGCATTCAATGAGCGCGCCGGCCTTGTCGACGGAATGATAGAAGCGCCTGATCTCCTGTTCGTTCTGGGGAAATTCACGAATCATATCAAGGATCAGCTGCTCACGATCATGAAAAAGATCGATGCGGTGACTCGAAAGGATGACCTGAATGGCCGGATTCATGAGAAGGGGTTTGGGGGCTTCATCCGGCTCCAGGTGCAGCTCCTTGAGAAGATGCAGAACCGTCTGATCTTTACCAAAGCCCGAAAGGGGTGTCGGATCGATTGGAAAAGCATATCCGGCTTCGCGATGCTCCGCCTCCTGACCTCCCTCGGTGATCAAAACCGTTTTCAGACCATGCCGGGATGACGACAGTGCGGCTACCAATGAACTCAAATCCCGGCCTATAACGATCGTATCGTGCATGCGCTCTACCAAAAAGGGATGCGATGAGAACGAAACCTTTGATCCGAACGTAGGAAAAACCAATTTTCACGAGGAGATCAAAACCGGGTCAGTGGAGGATTATGCATTGCTTTTTCCGCGAACCGGCGACCGTTTCTGATGAGGACCTTGCGGCCCTCGATCACTAGCCTCCCCTCCGCATAATATTGAATGGCTTGTGGATAAATCCGATGTTCTTCCTTCAGTATACGAGTAGAGAGGGACTCTGCGGTATCATCCTCATAAACCGGGACCACCGACTGGATGATGATCGGTCCCGTATCAATCCCTTCATCTGCAAAATGGACCGTACATCCTGCGAACTTCACACCGTACTCCAGTGCTTTCTGCTGCACATGCATGCCGGGAAATGCAGGCAGCAGCGCCGGATGGATATTGATGATCCGCTGGGGAAAGGCCCTGAAGAATTCCGGGGAGAGTATCCGCATAAAACCGGCCATCACCACCAATTCAACTCCTGAGGATTCCAGTATCGCTACCGCCCTGCGGTCATAGTTCTCGCGGCAATCGAAGCGACGATGATCGACTACAACCGAGGATATCTGGTGTTTTCTGCATCTTTCAAGGGCATAGGCGTCGGGATTGTTGCTGAGCACCACCTTGATTTCCGCATCCAGCGTCCCGCCTTCAATATGATCGATGATGGACTGCAGGTTGGAGCCGCTTCCGGAAACAAGGACGCCGATACCGACCTTTTTCAGCATGAGATGCATCCCTTCCTATACGCACAGCACCGTCGGTTGACCGTTTTCCCTTTTTTCAATGATCCCTATGGAATAGGCTTCCTCACCCAGCTTTTCGAGTCTTTCCAGAATCTCTGCATGTTCCTTTTCAGGAACGACGAGGATCATACCGATACCCATGTTGAACACCCGAAACATCTCCGTCTCATCGATGTTCCCCAGCTTCCCGATGAGGTCGAAAATGGGCGGAACCCGCCAGCTATCCTTCCGGATGACTGCCCGGCAGGGCTCCGGCACTATCCTGGGGATATTGTCCAGAAAACCACCGCCGGTGATATGAACGATTCCCCGAATGGTGAAGTTTTTGATCAGGTTTAGGATTGATTTCACATAAATTCTCGTTGGTTTGAGAAGTTCTAACCCGATGGATTCCTGAAGGCCTTCGATCTGTTCGTCGGGATGGAGCTTTCTCTCCTCAAAAAAAACGCGTCTGGCCAGGGAATAGCCGTTGCTATGCAATCCTGACGAGGCAATACCGATGATTCGGTCTCCGACACGGATTTCGGATCCGTCGATAAGTTTATCCGCCTCGACCACGCCGACACAGAATCCGGCCATGTCATACTCGCCATCCGGATAAAAACCGGGCATCTCCGCGGTCTCTCCGCCGATCAGGGCGCAACCCGCCTCCTGACATCCTCTGACGATGCCCTCCACAATCCGAACACTCGTATCAACGAGTATCTTTCCTGTCGCGATATAATCCAGAAAGAAAAGCGGCTCCGCCCCCTGTACGACGACATCGTTTACCGACATGGCCACAAGATCGATCCCCACCGTATCGTGCTTGTTCATCAGCTGGGCGATCTTCAACTTGGTGCCCACGCCGTCCGTTGAGGACACAAGGACAGGGTCCTTTATCTTGCTGATATCAAGATGAAATAGACCGCCGAAACCGCCGATACCGCTCATCACTTCCCGACGGGACGCAGCCTTGACGAGCGGTTTGATTTTCTCGACAAAAGAATTTGCCCGGTCGATATCGACACCCGAATTTTTATAGGTTATTTTCTCCTGCATAGTCACTCTCATCAAGAAAAGGGGTTGTAAGTGACGGGGGGTGAATTTTCAACCGTTGCCCATCACTTCCGGCTTGGATTTTCATTTAACCGAAATACCCTCCGAAGTCAATTCATTCCTTGTGAAGAGGGGGAATATCTGATAAAATCAAGTGCTTTCTATTCGATATCATTATATGATTCGTTGTCTTAACGGGGTTTGATCAGCGATGGAATCCTTGGAAAAAATAATGGAGAAAATGGAGGCGCCGCTATTATTTGCGGCGGGGAACGGTTACAACCGCCTGCCTCTGATAAAAAACCTGGGGGGAGTGATGACCTCCCTCCTGCGACGTCTAAGAAAGGAACTCAGCAGCAGACCACCACCTCTCAATAACGAGATGGACGGACTTTCCGATACATTGCTCGGACTGTTCGACGGTTATGACGGACTGTCGACGGAACAAAAAAAAGCCCGACTTGTCGAGGCCGTGCCTCATGTTTTCGCTCTAAAGGTAATCGCGCAGAATTTCCGTGTGACGCCGGGGGAAGGTCTGACGACTTCAACCCGGCAGGAGGAAGAGGAGGGTAGTGTACTCCTTTCACGGCCGCTCGATTCCATCCGCGGTGTGGGTCCTCGAACGGCCTCGCTTCTTGCAAGAAAGAACATTGCGACCATTGAAGACCTGCTTTACTTTCTCCCGCGACGATATGAGGACCGCCGCAGGGTTTTCCGGATCACTGAAACGGTTCCCGGGGTCAAAGCGACCGTCTCGGGAAAGATCATCCTTGCGGACCTCCGTTTTTTCGGCAGAAGAAAGATTTTCGAAGTGACGATCGATGACGGCCATGGCGCCCTCAAAGCCAAGTGGTTCAAAGGGCGGGAGGCCTTCCTGAGGGGGGCTTTCCAGCCGGGGAAGCGGGTCATTCTCACCGGGAATGTCAGCGGGTTCCCGTTTGAAAAAGAGATGGTTCATCCCGATTTTGAAATTCTCGATGACAATGAGGATCAGCTCCTCCACTTCAAGAGGATCGTTCCCGTCTATTCGGAAACGGAAGGTCTGCACCAAAAAACCCTCCGACGAATCATATGGCAGGCGGTCAGGGACTACTCCCGGTTCCTGAAGAATCCCATCCCGGAAGCGATATGCCGAAAACACCGGCTTAAGGAGAACAGCGATGCAATCCGTCAGGTCCATTTTCCTGAATCCGATCAAGAGATTGAATCCTATCAGGAAGCCCGCTCTGATGCACACAAAACCCTGATCTATGGTGAATTCTTCTTTTTTCAGCTTGCCATGGCCTTGAGAAAAAGGGGCGATGTCCTGGAAAAGGGGATTGCTTTCCAGCCGGGAGGGGAGATGCTGACGAGATTCTACGGGGCGCTCCCCTTCGCCCTGACCTCCGCACAAAAAAGGGTCATTACGGAAATCGAACGGGACATGACCTCCATCCGGAACATGAATCGCCTGCTCCAGGGAGATGTGGGTTCCGGAAAGACGGTCGTTTCCATGGCGGCGGTGATCATCGCCTGTGGGAACGGTTACCAGGCCGCGATGATGGCCCCTACGGAAATTTTGGCGGAACAGCATTACCGGAATTTACGGGGCTGGTCGGAAGCCCTTGGCCTGAAGATCGAACTCCTGACCGGGGGTCTGAAAACTGCCGAGAAAAAAGAGCGCCAGGAGCGCCTGCTCAGCGGGGAGATTGATATCGCCGTCGGCACCCATGCCCTGATCCAGGAAGAGGTTGTTTTTAGGAACCTTGGTCTGGCGGTAATCGACGAACAGCACCGCTTTGGCGTCATCCAGAGAGCGACGCTGCGGAAGAAAGGTATCATCCCGGATGTTCTTGTCATGACCGCGACCCCGATCCCGAGATCTTTGGCAATGACGGTATACGGAGATCTCGACGTCTCGGTTATCGATGAACTGCCGCCGGGCAAGAAGGCGATCCGGACGAAGGTGTTTTTCGAGACCCAGAGGAAACGCGTCTACGAGATCGTCCGCCGGGAAGTGCAGAAAGGCAATCAGGTTTTTATTGTTTATCCGCTCGTTGAGGAGTCGGAAAATCTGGACCTCAAGGATGCCAAACGCATGGCGGAGCATCTGCAGAAGGAGATCTTTCCTGAATGCCAGATCGGGCTTATCCACGGACGGATGAAAGGAACCGAGAAGGATCGGGTCATGGCGGCATTCATCGGGAAGCGGGTGCAGATACTTGTGTCGACGACAGTGATCGAGGTCGGCATCGATATTCCCGATGCGTCGCTGATGGTCATCGAGCACGCGGAGCGTTTCGGCCTCTCCCAACTACATCAGTTAAGGGGCAGGGTCGGACGCAGCGACATCCCTTCCTTCTGCATCCTTTTGGCGCATCACAGCCGGTCCGATGACGCACGCAGGCGCCTGCGTATCATGGAGGAAACCAACGATGGTTTCCGGATCGCCGAAATGGACCTTGCCATCCGCGGACCCGGAGAATTTATGGGAACGAAGCAGGCGGGGCTGCCGGATTTCCGTGTGGCCAGTATCATCCGAGACGGTCGTATCCTCAGCGATGCCAAGACGGATGCCTTTGCCCTCGTAGAAGACGACCCGCGGCTGGAAAAACCCGAGCATCGCCTGCTCCGAGAAGCATTGCTCCACAGATGGGGAGGCAGACTGGATCTGGTCGGGACCGGATGACGAACGAATTCTTTTGACAAATTACGACCACTTGATGTAAAGATGTTCGGTGTTTTAGGCAATGAGGACCTCCGAACATCATTCATCCTGGGGGAGGTTGACTATGAAAAAGATAGCCGTAGGACTGATCGGCTTCGGCACCATCGGGACGGGGGTCGTCAGACTCCTTCAAGAAAATGGAGAGCTCCTCTCCGAACGGGTGGGTGCGGATATCTATCTCAAGAGGATTGCAGATATAGATATCCAAAAACCCAGAGGCGTTAAAGTGGATCGCCTGTTGCTGACAAAAGACGCCGGCGACATTCTCAATGATCCGGAAATCAGTATCGTCGTTGAACTCATGGGCGGTTACGAACCGGCGCGAACGTTTATCCTCGAGGCGATGAACCGAAAAAAGCATGTGGTTACGGCAAACAAAGCCCTGCTTGCCACCCACGGGGACGAGATTTTTCAAAACGCCCTCAGACATGGGGTCAACATCGGTTTTGAGGCCAGCGTCGGCGGAACTATCCCTGTTATAAAGACAATAAAGGAAAGCCTGATTGCCAACAGGATTCGATCCATTTTTGCCATCATGAACGGAACGTCCAATTTCATTCTCAGCAAGATGACGGATGAGGGAAAACCGTTCGCGCAGGTTCTCAAGGAGGCGCAGGAGCTCGGCTTTGCCGAGGCCGATCCCGCTTATGATGTCGAGGGAATCGACGCGGCCCATAAGCTGGCGATTCTTCTCTCTCTCTCCTATGGGAAAAAGGTCCGTCTGGATGAGTTTTACCGGGAGGGAATCGCCCAGATCAGCGAACAGGATATCGAATTCGCCCGGGAACTCGGTTACCGCATCAAACTCCTCGCTATTGCGATCAGCAGAGAGAGCCAGATCGAGGCGCGTCTTCACCCGACCATGATCCCTTTCGATCACCTCCTGGCCAATGTCAACGGAAACTTCAATGCCTTTCACATCATCGGCGACGCAGCCGATTCGGTATTTCTCTATGGACAGGGATCAGGGATGATGCCGACGGCGAGCGCCGTCCTGAGCGATATCGTCGATATATCCAGGGACATCCTGAAGGGAATCACCGGACGCATCGCCCCGCGCGTGCGCAACGAAGAGTCGCTTGAAGCGATCCGGTTATTGCCATTCGATCAGATTAAAACCAATTATTATTTCCGCTTCTCCGCAGTCGACCGCCCCGGGGTTCTTTCCCGGATCTCCGGAATCCTCGGTGCAAACGATATCAGTATCGCCACTGTCATCCAGAAGGGAAGGAAACAAGAAGGTCCCGTACCCGTCGTCATGACCACATACAAGGCGCGGGAACTCGATGTCCGCAGAGCGATCGAGGAGATCGACCGGCTCGATATGGTAATGGATAAAACCATGCTGATCAGAATCGAGGACGATAACCTGAAATGAAGCATCTGATCCTGCTCGGCGACGGGATGGCCGATTACCCCATCGATGTTCTGGGAGGGAAGACCCCCCTGGAATATGCCAGTACCCCCCATATGGACAGGATGGCCGCCGAAGGAACCCTGGGGCTGATCGATACGATCCCTATAGGGCTTCCGCCCGGAAGCGATGTGGCCAATCTGGCAGTCCTCGGTTACGACCCGAGGGAATGTTACACCGGGCGCGGCCCCTTGGAGGCCGCGAGTATGGGGATCACACTTTCTCCGGAAGATGTCGCGTTTCGCTGTAACCTTGTGACACTCCGTGACGGCGCAGATCCCGTCATGGAGGACTTCACCGCCGGACACATCTCCTCCGCGGAGGCAAAACGGATCATCGCCGATCTCGATATCGCGATCGGCTCAGAAACGTTTTGTTTTCACCCGGGCGTCGGCTATCGTCATCTGCTGGTTTGGAAGGGAGGCGAATCCGAACTTGTTGCGACCCCCCCCCACGATATTACAGACAAGGCCATCGGCCCCTATCTTCCGCATGGACGGGGCGCCGAAGCGATCAACCGCCTCATGCGACTCTCCCGCGAATTCCTCGCGGACCATCCAGTCAACAGGGAAAGGACGGAGCGGGGACTGAAGCCGGCGACCTCCATCTGGCTTTGGGGGCAGGGCAGGGCGCCACGGATCCGCAAAATGACGGAACGGTTCCGGATCCGCGGCGGCATGATCTCGGCGGTTGATCTCCTCAACGGTATCGGAGTGTATGCCGGCCTGGAGGTGCTTCCGGTAGAGGGGGCCACAGGCTACATAGACACCAATTACCGGGGCAAAGCTGAAAAAGCGCTATCGGCCCTGAAAGAGCTCGATCTGGTTTTTATCCATGTCGAGGCGCCGGACGAGATGGGTCATGAGGGAAACGTGGAAGGAAAAGTCAAGGCCATCGAAGATTTTGATGCGCTGGTCGTCGGGACCGTTCTGCAGGACATCGGACATCTTGGACGGTTCCGGATCGCTGTCCTGAGCGATCACCCGACCCCGTTGAGCCTCAGGACACATGTCGCCGATCCCAGCCCCTTTGCCGTTCTCTCTTCTTTGATAGGCGAAAATCAGGGTCGGGGGATGGGGTTCGGTGAGAGGACGGCCTTTAAGGCAGGCAATCTCGTTTCTCCGGGATACCGGTTCATGGAAACCTTTATCAGCAACTGGCGAAACTTTATTGGAAAAGACGCCCGTTAGGATCAGGGTTATCTATTAAGGAGCAAAGGCAGATCTATGGTAAAAAAGATTGATAAGAAGGAACTCAACGAGCCGGACAAGCTGCAACTCATCTTTCTGAGCGCCCGGGCTTTTACAGAAAGACACAAGACCAGGATCTACGCCGGGGCAGGGATTTTTTTCCTTATATTGGTGCTTATGGGCGGCTGGTATCTCTACCGGCAAAATTACGAAAAAAACGCCGGGAAAATCTATTCTAAAATCTTCGAAACCGCGCAGAAGGCAGGATCACCTGACGGTGATCAGGCCGCCATCAAAGAGTATAAGGATCTCATCGTTCAATATCCACAGAGTCGTGCAGCGCTCGTTGCTCGTTACCGGCTCGGTTATCTTTATTTCGGTCGCCATGAGATCGATGAGGCAATCCTTGCCTATAAGGATTTTCTGAATGAATCACCTGCCGAAAATGATCTTGTCACACTGGCCTATAATGCCCTTGGTGCATGCCATGAAGTAAAGAAAGACTTCAAGGAAGCTATTGAATCATTTGAAAATGCAATGAAAACAAATACGGCCTCATCATTTGAGGCGCTGAACTACATCAGCATCGCCAGGGTCCACGAGGCGATGAACAGCCCTGAGAAGGCCGTAGAATTCTACCGGAAGGCCCTCGGCAAGACCACCGATCCGCTAACGACTCTTTATCTCAAGAGAAAAATTTCGGAATTATAATGGCAGATGATTATTATCAGATCCTGGGAGTCCAGAAAACCGCGGATCCGGAGGAGATCAAAAAAGCCTACCGGAAGCTTGCCCTGAAGTATCACCCCGACAAGAACCCCAACAACCCGACGGCCGAGGAAAACTTCAAGAAGATCAGCGAGGCGTATGCGGTTCTGAGCGATCAAGAAAAACGAAAGCAATACGATAGTTTCGGTTCTGATCAGTTCAGCCAAAGGTTCTCTCGCGAGGATATCTTCCGGGATTTCGACATTAATTCGATTCTTCGGGATATGGGCTTTGGGGGCGGGTCGGGCGCCGGTCGGCGGGGAGGTTTTTCCTTCCGGGGCAATGACCCTTTTGCCGATCTTTTCGGACAGGGACGTCAGGATTATTACCACGCGCCACAGAAGGGCGCAGATTTACAGTACAATCTCAATATTACCCTGGAGGAGTCTGTTTTCGGTGCGGATAAAAAATTGGCGCTGCAGCGGGAACGCGAAGTGGATGAAGTGAATGTCAAGATTCCCGCAGGGATCAGTACGGGGAAGAGGCTCAGGCTCTCGGGGAAGGGGAGCCCTGGCATGCAGGGCGGCCCGCCCGGCGATCTCTATCTGAACATCAACGTCGCTTCGCATCCGATCTTTGCCCGGGACGGGAACGACATCCATATCGAGAAATCTATCGCATTCACCCAGGCCGTAATGGGAACGAGTATCGACGTACCCACGATTGACGGAACAATCAAAAGAATCAAGGTCCCCGCCGGTGCGCAGAACGGGACAAAGATCCGGATGAAAGGCTATGGCGCCCCGGCGCTGCGAGGCACCGGCTCGACAAAGGGCGATCAGTATGTCAAGATCAGCATCGAGGTCCCCCGTAAAATAAACGATAAACAGCTCCAGTTGATTAAAATGCTTTCGGAGGAAGGACTGTGAGTGTGAAAAGCCCGGGCCGCCGTAGTTGTCCGATAAGATATGTTATGTAAACTAATTAATACCCGTCAGCGGTCAAACAAATTGTGCTGATCCTGTTCCCAGTATCCGGTCGGCTTCTTTTCTCAAGGGTAACGATAGGTCAAACTTGACATCCTCCCCAAGATAGATCACCGTTTCTGATTTCCTGTCAATGAGTTTGATGAACCCTTCATACCTTCCCGGATACTGTCTCAGTCGCTGTCCAAGAACGGCGATGTCCGCCGGAGATGATTTCTCCACATCGATCGTAAAAAAGACTGCGTGATGCGAGTTTTCGACGGCGGAAGCCAAAGGCGTGACCTCCGCGGCGATCACTTTGGCGCCGTCTTCGGCCATATCAAGCGTTCCCTTGATCAGCAGCGGTTCCTCGCCATGCAGCAATGTGTAAACACCCTTATACACTTCGGGGAAAAAAATGATGACGGCCGAGCCTTTCAGATCTTCGAGCGTCACGTATGCCATTGTCTCTTTACGTCTTGTCGTCACCTCACGGATATGACTGACAATGCCCGCCATAGCCACCGTCTCGCGATCGGATTTTCCAAAAAGGGTCGAGGAGTCGGCATTGACGATCAGCCCCAGAAGATCGGCAAAACGTGAGAGCGGATGACCGGTAATATAAAACCCGATCGACTCTTTCTCATTGATCAACAGTTCTTTATGGTCCCATTCGGAGATATCCGGAAGCGGGAAGTCCATGGATCCCGATGATGGTGTACCGCCATATAGTTCAAATTGTTCGAGAAAATTTGATTGACCGCTTGAACGTTCGCGCTGTCGTCGCTGGACCTTCTCCATGATATCCTCGTAACAGGCCATTAACTGTCGCCGCTTATGTCCCGTCGAGTCAAACGTCCCGCACTTGATCAGGCTCTCAATGACACGTTTGTTCACCTTTCTCTGATCCACACGTTCACAGAAATCGACGATGGACTCAAAACGCCCCTCCTTCTCCCGGACGATGATAATCGATTCGATTGCGCCTACACCGACATTTTTCACCGCGGCCAGTCCGAAACGGATATTCTCGCCCGCCACGCTGAAATCGCTCTGAGACTCGTTAATATCGGGCGGCAGGACATTAACCCCCATCTCCTTGCAGCTGCTGATGTGGTTGATGATCTTATCCCGATTATCCTTTTCGCTGGTCAGAAGCGCCGCCATGAATTCAACCGGATAATGGGCTTTCAGATAGGCAGTCTGGTAGGAAATGATTGCGTAGGCGGTGCTGTGGGACTTGTTGAAACCGTATTTCCCGAAGGTTTCCATCTGCTCCCATATCTTTGCCGCCTTGGCTAGGGGGATCTTCTTTTTTTGCGCCCCTTCAAGAAACTTGGGTTTTTCCTTATTCCCCATCTCCTCGCTTTTTTTCTTGCTCATGACCGAGCGAAGCGTGTCGGCTTCCGACAGGGAATAATTGCCGATGGAGACGGCAATCTGCATCACCTGCTCCTGATAGACGATCACTCCGTATGTTTCCTTCAGGATGGCTTCAAGTTCCTCGACTTCATACACCACCTTGGTTTTTCCCTGTTTTCTTGCGATGAATTCGGGAATATTATCCATGGGTCCGGGACGATAAAGTGCGATCAGGGCGATGACATCCTCGATGCAATCCGGTTTCATTCGCACCAGGATGTCCTTCATCCCCGAACTTTCCAGCTGAAACACCCCATCGGTGTCGCCCCGCATGAGCAACTGATAGGTCAATCTGTCATCGAGGGGAAGGTTGTCGATATCTACAGCTATACCCCGGCCATCAAGGATGAACCTAAGGGCATTCTTGATCACGGTCAAGGTTTTCAGGCCAAGAAAATCGAACTTGGTCAGTCCGACAGTGGAGATGTCGTTCATCGAGAACTGCGTAACGACATCGTCCTTCGGGCTTTTGCATAAAGGAACCCTCTCTACCAGCGGGAGATCAGAAATAACAACCCCTGCGGCATGGGTGGATGAGTGGCGGTTAAGGCCCTCCAGCGCCCGGGAAAGATCGAGCAGTTTTTTGATCCTGGGGTTGTTTTTTACCTCTTCCTGAAGTCTGTTCTCTTTTTTGATCGCGTCGTCGAGTCGAATGTTCAGCACATTGGGTATCAATTTTGCGATGCGGTCCACTTCGCCGTAGGGAATGTTCAGCGCACGTCCGACATCGCGTATAACCGCCCGCGCCTGCATCTTACCGAATGTGATGATCTGGGATACCTTATCGCTCCCGTATTTTTCCATCACGTAGCGGATAATTTCCTCTCTTCTTTCCGGACAAAAATCGGTGTCGATATCGGGCATGCTGATACGATCCGGATTGAGAAAACGCTCAAAAAAAAGATTGTATCGGATGGGGTCGATACCGGTAATCCCGATGGCATAGGCCACAAGACTCCCGGCGGCAGAACCTCTTCCCGGACCCACCGGTATGTTTTTCCCCCTGGCATAGTTGATGAAATCAGAAACGATCAGGAAATAGCCCGCAAAGCCCATCGAACGGATGATTTCCAGTTCGTGCTGAAGCCTTTTTTCATACTGCTCGCGGAGGCTGTCATTCTGCCCCGTCATGATTTTTTGCAATAAAATCGCAAGGCCTTCCTTTGCGATCCTTTTTAGTCTTTCATCCAGCGTTTCATCGGGATTGACCTCAAAATGGGGAAGAAAAAAGCTTCCGAATGAAAAGGAAAGGTTACACTTTTCGGCGATATTGATCGTGTTTTCTATGGCTTCGGGGCAATAGGCAAAAAGGCTCTTCATTTCCTCAGGGGACCGGAAATAGAACTGATCGCTTCCAAACTTCATCCGCTCCTTGTCATCCATCGTTTTACCCGTTTGAATACAGAGAAGGACCTCGTGGGCCTCCTCGTCGCTTCGATCAAGATAATGACAGTCGTTGGTCGCCACCAGAGGGAACCCGTGGTTCCGGCCGAGTTCGATCAATCCCTGATTGACCGTCTTCTGCTCCGGAAGGCCATTCTCCATGATTTCGATAAAGAAATTTCCCTCGCCAAAAATTTCCCGGTATTGTTTCGCGGCGCGAAGCGCCTCTTCGGCATTTCCCCGGAGAAGATTCGCCGCGATCTCCCCATGGAGACAGGCGCTCATTCCGATCAGTCCCTCGCTATGCCTGGTCAGAATCTCCTTGTCGATCCGCGGCCGATAGTAAAATCCATCCAGAAAACCAGCGGTCGTTAATTTCATGAGGTTCTTGTATCCCTGCATGTTCTTGGCCAGGACGACGATGTGACTTGCCGTTACACCGTTTCCATGGCCTGTCTTGTCAAAACGGCTTTTCGGGGCGCAATACAATTCACAGCCGATGATCGGTTTGATCCCGTATTTATAAGCATGTTTATAGAAATCGATCGCTCCGTAAAGATTGCCGTGATCGGTCATCGCAACGGCGGGCATCTGATATTCTTTTGCCTTCCGAAAAAGGTCATCGAGGCGGATCGTGCCGTCGAGGAGACTGTACTGAGTGTGAACGTGAAGATGAACAAAATCAGAGTGCGTCATCGAATATGTCCTTAATCCAGCCAGTAGTTCGGCGCTTCTTTGGTGATAATGACATCATGGACATGGCTCTCCCGGAGTCCCGCGGAGGTAATCTTGATAAAACGGGATTTTTCTCTGAGTTCCTTCGTAGTCCTGCAGCCGACATACCCCATGCCGGCCTTGAGACCGCCCATCAACTGGTGGATGCTTCCCGACAACGAACCCCTGTAAGGAACCCTTCCCTCTATTCCTTCAGGAACAAGTTTAAGGTTACTTTCTATCTCGTCAAGATAATAACGATCTTTGCTTCCAAGCTTCATTGCCTCCAAAGATCCCATCCCACGATAAACCTTGTATGTTCTTCCCTGGAAGAGGATCGTTTCTCCCGGACTTTCCTCCGTTCCCGCAAAAAGACCGCCGATCATGACTGTATGGGCGCCTGCCGCCAGTGCCTTGACGATATCTCCGGAATATTTGATCCCCCCGTCCGCGATAATGGGAATACGATATTGCGCACCGACTTTATATGCATCACAGATGGCGCTCATCTGCGGGACGCCTACTCCGGCAATAATTCTTGTTGTACATATGGAGCCGGGCCCGACACCCACCTTGACGGCGTCGACGCCGGCCTCTATCAAGGCCCTTGCCCCTTCGGATGTCGCCACATTTCCGGCGATCAATTCGCATTTAGGAAAATCGGCTTTCGTTTTGCGAACGGCATCCAGCACCCCAAAAGAATGACCATGAGAGGTATCGATAACGATCACATCGGCGCCAGCCTCAAGCAAAGCTGCAACCCTCGCTTCCCGGTCGACAATTCCTACAGCGGCGCCTACCCTCAATCTTCCCATGGAATCTTTGCAGGCGAGAGGATATTTCTTAATCTTCTCAATATCTTTTATAGTGATCAGACCGGTAAGACGATAGTCATCATCGACGACGAGAAGCTTTTCGATCCGGTGTTTATGGAGTAACTTTTTAGAATCCTCGAGTGAAATATGGGTGGAGGAAACCGTGATCAGGTTTTCATGGGTCATGACATTGGCTACAGGCTGTTCAAGATCGGTTTCAAAACGGAGATCGCGGTTCGTCAGAATGCCGACCAGTCTTTTATTTTTCACGACAGGAACGCCAGAAATCCGGTAGCGGTTCATCAGCTCAAGGGCTTCGTGCACCTTCTGTTCCGGTTCTATAGTAATAGGATCCACAATCATACCGCTTTCCGATTTCTTCACCTTATCTACTTCCGTGGCCTGCTGTTCTATGCTCATGTTCCGATGGATGATCCCGATGCCGCCTTCCTGCGCAAGGCAGATGGCCGTCCGGGACTCCGTTACCGTATCCATGGCCGAGCTGATAATGGGAATATTGAGAGCGATATTGCTCGTCAACAGTGTGGAGGTATCCACATCCCTCGGAAGTATATTGGACTCTGCCGGAACCAGAAGCAAGTCATCAAAGGTCAACGATTCCGCAACATGATCATCTAGCATTGGACCCTCCATTTATGATGTTTGGTTTGTGAAACTCCCCGCTTGCCGGGCGGGTCTTGCCGTTTGCATCCCCCGTCAACACCAAAGGGTATGAAATGTCGCTTAGAACAAGTCGATATTTTTCTCTCCGGGAATCATAATCGATATATTCACAAAAATGATAATAGGCGGGCCTGGAAAAACGCGCCTCGTGTTCGCCTTTTTTCACCATGCAATACAATACATTATCTTCCCCGATCCGGAGAGGGGCGTCAAGGTTCAGCCCCTCGCTGCTGCCGTCGTTAAGAGTTAAATCGATGCAGGGCTGGCCGGAATTCCCTGAAAAACCGACGGCAATGCTTCTGATGACATAGGGTGTATCTTCAACCCGAACTTTACAGCGGTCATCTTCTATCTCGATCGAATAATTGCCATCGTGATCTTTTCTCAGATATTTATAGAGATATAGAACAATATCTTTCCTTTTCATTTCCGCACCGCGGAAATGCCATATGCCTTCCTTATCGATCAAAATCTCATTATGATGATCGGAGTGAATCATGATCCAAACTTCTTCTGCTGTCCAAAAGCATTGTCACCGGTCCGTTGTTGACCAGTTCAATGGACATCATGGCCTGAAACTCTCCCTCTGCGCAGCGTTTCACTTTTTCCTTTGCCTTTTTTATGAAGTAACCGTAAAGCAATCGCGCCCGATCCGGGCTTTCCGCCCCGGTGAAAGAGGGCCTTCTTCCCCTACGGCTGTCACCTAGGAGTGTGAACTGGGATACCACCAACATTTCTCCTTTTATATCAAGTAGGGAAAGATTCATCTTTCCCGCCTCATCTGCAAAGATCCTTAAATGAATAATTTTATCCGCAAGGTAATCCGCATCGTTTTCCTGGTCACCCTGTTCGATGCCCAGAAACACCAGAATTCCCTTCTCAATTCTGGAGATACTTTTTCCCCCCACATGAATATCTGCCCTGTCAACCCTCTGAATAACGGAGCGCATCACACATCCTTTTTATGAGGAAGCATGTTAGCAATAAACACCTCTTGCTTCAAGTTATTTTCTCTTCATCATTCTGAAACAATCGGGTAATACGAAGAATATTCAGCGGAGATTTAGGATCTCAGTCACAGGCACGGTGCCGATATCCATGTATTTACTGTATTTGAGGTTGTCTTGCGGGACTAGATCCATCACCCTTGAAAAGACATTTTCGACCAGGATATCCCTGTTCTGTTCCCTTCGGTAAATACCGTACCGAATTTGTTTTCTATCCTTTTCATCTAGACGATTCAGAAGATTTTTTGTCGTCCAGACTGAACCGGAGCAAGCCAAGTCGGATAACAAACAGGCAGAATGGACAGAATCACCCAGGGATATAAATTCTGCCGCCGGTGCAGCAGCGATCGTTCCTATAAATTCCTGACCCTCACTGATTCCAGTGTTCAAATAAAGATCCTCAGGGCAACCTTTGTTCGTTTTCCATTCGTGACTCTTTTTTTTCATCATTTCTCGCAGTTCGAGTGCACAGATGATGGCATTCATGAGATAAGACGAATCACGATCCCTGAGGAAATAAAATACCATTCCATTACCGGTATGTTTCCCGTAAATGCCGAAGTAGTTCTTAAGTAAAAGGGTGGTAGATTTCCATATCCGCCTGATAAGGCTGAAATATTCTTCCGGGGGCAGTTCTGCGCAAATTTTCGTAGCGTTTTGAAGCTCCATTGCAAGGACGGAAAAAGAAACAAGGGTCGGCGCACCCTGTCTGAGCAGTGCCGCGGTATCTCTCTTCGTCACCGTATCTATGGATAGAGTTCCAGGCTGTGTTTCTCTGAAAGAAAACAGTTCTTCGCTCTCCTTTCGATAATCCGATGAACGTTTCTGAGAAAATGTCCCCCCTGTGTCATTAGCCTGCTCGGTATCTAGAGTGCTTTCAAATGAACCGATGGACTTCCGTGTCAAAAGGGTGCATATCTCCTCCATCCGGAGTCCTCCTTTTTTATACTGTATAATCATCTCTAATGTGTCCAGGACCGAATAGGGGAAATACCCCATCTGCTTTGCCTTACTGACCATATTGTCATCCGGCCTTTTGACAATGGGATGCGGAAGAATCCCCATCTTGATGTAATTGTTTAATGTGGCTCGAGAAAGACCTGATTTTTTAAGAATGTCAATACTGCTGATTTGCCTTTCGTCATTTATTTCATTTTCGTTCATTCCTGGACCTCCCGCGCAAAGACTGTCTGTAGCGTTTTCCGCGCGTTGCCGCCGACACGCTTTGTATATACAGTTTAATTATACTTGTCAAGCTGCCGTCATACTGCCCCGGCTTTGGTGTTCAATATTTTTTATATACTGTCTAACTATTGTGGTAGCTGCATGATGGACAGTATAACATCATGTATGACTTGATATCAGAGAGCAGACCTCCGTGACGATTGTCAGGCGATTGAATCTGTGTTATGGATCATCTATGACAACTAAAATCCTTCTTGTAAACCCATGGATCTATGATTTTTCCGCCTACGACTTCTGGAATAAGCCGATAGGTCTACTCTATTTGGCTTCTCTTCTGAGGATGAATGGTGCAGATGTTTTTTTTGTGGATTGCCTGGATCCCTGGCATGCGGATTTTCACTGCGAAAAACAGGGATTGTTGCCAAAAAGGAAATCAACCGGTGAAGGAACATATCTCCGGCACATCATCCCCAAACCGGATCCTTTGAAAGGCATTCCGCGAAAATATTACTGTTTCGGGATTCATCCGGATCTTTTTCTGAAATGCGTAAAGTCGATGCCTGTACCAGATATCGTCATGATTACTTCGATGATGACATATTGGTACCCTGCTGTTTTCGCAATGGTTCGTCTTGTCCATCAGACATTTCCAGGTGTACCTGTTGTTCTGGGTGGAAACTATGTCACACTGTGTCCGGAGCATGCTTCGATCTCTGGTGCAGAATTCATTTTGGCCGGTCCAGCGGAACTTACGATACCCGTTCTGTTGAAAAGTCTTTATAATCAGGATATGCGTTTTCTCCCGGACCATGATCATTTTGATTCATACCCCTACCCTGCTTTCGACCTTATTCCCCATCCCGACCAGGTTCCGATCATGGCCTCCCGAGGTTGTCCCTACCATTGCAGCTATTGCGCCTCATACCTGCTCAACGACCGGTTTCAGAGACGAGATCCCATTCGGGTGGCCGATGAAATAGAACACTGGCACACATGTCTGGACATCAAACATTTTTCATTCTATGACGACGCCCTTCTCATTGATCCCGACGACATGGCGATCCCTCTTTTAAAAGAGTTGATTCGGAGGAATCTGCCGATTCAATTTCATTGTCCCAACGGGCTTCATCTGCGGGATATTACCCCAGAGCTCGGCAATCTCATGTTCAAGGCAGGTTTCAGGACGATCCGTTTCGGTTTTGAGACTTCGGACGGTCTGCGTCAGACAGGAGTTTAAGGGTATCTGTTCCGGAATGCGAAAATAGCCTGCAAAGT
>CAZINF010000024.1:0-30117 GCA_964540555.1 uncultured Syntrophus sp.
AGATGGGGTACCTGACCCCTCCTTTTGGTTTCAACCTGTTTTATATGAAGGCCATCGTTCCTCCGGGAATAACCATGAGCGATATCTACCGATCCATAGTGCCATTCGTGATCATTCAAGGTATCGGGCTTATTATCGTCATGATTTTCCCGGAGATCGCCCTTTGGCTGCCGAAACTAATGGTGAGGTAAAACGATCATGAGAACGAAAGAGCAATATATCGAGCGTCTCAGTAAAATGAAGCGGAATCTGTTCCTCAGTGGTGAAAAGATCGGGCGTGACAACGAGCAGTTCATTCCGAGTTTCAATGTCATGGGAAAGACCTTTGACCTTGCCCAAAAATACACCACCAGAAGCGCCAACATGTCGCCGGAGAATCAGGCGCAACTCTGGCGCCATATAGGCGACCTGGCCTGCTCTGCCAAAGGGGGAATCGCCTGCTTTGGCGCGCTCCATGGCGGCGGATCTCCGAGAATGGAGACCATTGCCATCACGAGCCAGTACGATATCGAATCCCGCAAGGAGATCGTGCGAAAAGTGGCAGGGATGACAAAGGATTGATCAGGCCGGGAGATTCATCCCCATTTCCCTGAGTTTCCGCCAAAGGGTCGTTCTGCTCACCCCAAGTCTTTTGGCTGCGAGCGTCCTGCTGAACCGCGATTCTTCCAGCGCTTTTCGAATGGCTCTGGCCTCGTCGTCCCCGGGGCTGCCATGAACGTACCGGTGTAAGAGCGGCCTCTCCGGAACAGCGTCCCTCTCCCTGATCAGGGAATAGTTGAGCAGGTCGGCGTAGAGTTCCTCAAATATATCGGCTCGGTATCCGTCTTCACAAAGGATGACCAGCTTCTCGACGAAGTTCTGAAGCTGGCGCACGTTTCCCGGCCAGTGTAGCTCCATGAGCCTTTTGAGATGGCGCTCCGGAATGGTTAAAGATTGCGCCTTGCGGTTGCGGGCGCACCGGGGAATCAGATCCTGAACGAGAAGCGGCAGATCGTCTATCCGCTCCCTGAGCGGCGGGATATGGACAGTGATCACGTCAAGCCGGAAATAGAGGTCTTCCCGGAATCTGCCTTTTTGCACTTCGAGGCAGAGGTTCTGATTGGTGGCGGTGATCACGCGCACATTGACCGAGATCAGGCGGTCCCCGCCGATGCGCATCACTTCGCGCTCCTGTAACACCCTGAGAAGCCGGCTTTGGACGCTCAAGGGGGTGGCGCCGATCTCGTCGAGAAAGATGGCGCCGTTATGGGCCAGTTCAAAAAGCCCGGGCTTCCCGCCATGCCTCGAGCCGGTAAACGCACCCTCTTCATAACCGAAGAGCTCGCTTTCCAGAAGCTGATCCGGTATCGCAGCGCAGTTGATGGAGATAAACGGGCCCTTACGCCGTGGCCCGAGGGTGTGAATGCTCTGGGCCAGGATCTCCTTCCCCGTGCCGGTTTCTCCCGTGATCAGGACGGTGGAATCGACCTGCGAGAACTTTCTGACCTTTTCAACGACCTGTTTCATCGACGGATGACAGTGAACAAAGTTGTCGATGGTATGCTTGGCGACAAGGCCTTTGACAAGGGATCGGCGCACTTCGTTTTCAGCCCGTACCACATTGGGGACGTCTCTGAACGTGATCACCTCGCCGACGACCTCGGCGCCGACCTGGAGGGGGATGTAATTGGCCACGAACATTTTACCCCCGTTTCTTTCCAGCTTGTTCAGGAGCGGGCGGCCGGAATCGAGAACCTCGCGGACATGACCTCCCGGATCGAAGTCGGTAAACGGTTTACCGACCATCTGCTCGGGCAGCCCGAGAAACTGAAGCGCCGCATGATTAATCGCGGTGATGATGCCGTTTTTGTCCAGCGCGATAATTCCCTCGGAGGTCGTATCCATGATCGTCCGGTATCGGAGGGTCTTTTCCTGTTCCTGACGATTGGCTCCGGCAACGGACAGGGCATCTTCTATGGCCGAAATGATGGCGTCCTCGTTTGTCCGGAGCTCCACGCCCCTGAGGCCGTGTTTTTCGGCCAGAGACATGGATACTCCCCCGCCGATGACGATTTCGCAGCCTTGTTCCTTACCCCGGATAATGGCCTTTTCCAGGCTTCCTGTGTCATGGAAGACCCCGGGAATCAGGGTCACATTGAAGAACTCCTGCAACAGGTCCGCCCCCTCGATCTTTTCTTCTCCGAAAGAGGTCAGCAGGATCTTTCGTCCTATCAGGCTGGCGTCCCGGATATTGAAAAAGATGTCGGGGAAGCTGATGCGGACCGACAGTATCGGGATCTTCAGGTTTTTTCTCAGCAGCGAGGCGGTGCCGCGGCGGCTGATGATCACCTCGACTCCCTCTTGCTCCATCCTTAGCCCAGCGGGAACGGCCGCATCCAGGCCCGCCAGCGATGTTACCATGCTGATATTGAGTTTCGCAGCCGTTGAAAGGGCGCAGTCAAGAAGTTGCCGGGTGGAATTGATGAAGCCGACCTTGAACACCTGTTCCATCGTAAGCCTCCGTCCATGGATGTTTAGATGTTTAAACAAAACAGCACAAAGCTAAACAAAATGAAACATTATGTCAAGGGCTATTCTTTGCATGATGCGGATGTGAAATATCTTGAATGCGTCTGATTCCGGGCGTGCCGAAGATCGCATACAAAGCCGGACGTCCTGGCATGTGTCTTGCCTTACATTCTGATTATCACCATCGATCGGTTCCATGATCGAATCATGGTGGCAAGATACGGGAATCATCCGGCGGAGGGGCGATAAATGGCGCAAAAAGCGATCAGTGAATACGATGCCAAAAAGATACTGCGGGAGCGGTGGGGGGAGTACTTTGGCGACACCGCCGTCTATGCCGGAAAGGCTGTGCAGGTGACCCCGGAGACGGACTGGGATCAACTGAAGACCGAGAATGGTTGGCTGCAGAGCGGGAGGCTGGCCGTAAAGCCGGACCAACTGATAGGGAAACGGGGAAAACACGGTTTGATTCTGCTGGATGCGGATTTTGAGGCCGTAAAGAAATGGGTTCTGGAGCGGATGAACAGACCCGTCACCATCGGCCAGGTCACAGGCGTTCTTAGACAATTCATCATCGAGCCGTATCTCCCGCAGAAAGTGGAATATTATCTTGCGATCAAATCGGATCGGGCGGCAGACACCATTCACTTTTCCCCCTCGGGCGGCGTGGACATCGAGGAGAACTGGGAGAAGGTGGTATCGATTCCGGTGCCGGTCGGGACCAGTGTCGACGACGTGGATGTGGCCGGGAGGCTTCCGGAAAGCCTGTCGGCCGCAGAAAAAGCGTTCTTCTCCACCTTCATCAAGGGGATTTTTAAACTCTATCGCGATCTCCATTTCACCTTCCTGGAGTTCAACCCCCTGGCGGTGAACGGAAACGAAATCATACCGCTGGATACAAAAGCAAGGCTCGACGATACGGCCTCCTATCTGTGCGGTAAAAAGTGGTGTTCCGTTTCCTTTCCGCCGCCCTTCGGAAGGGAGCCTTTTCCCGAAGAAACCTACATCAAAGAACTGGATGAAGGGACCGGCGCTTCGCTCAAGCTGACCATTCTCAACCCGCGGGCGAGGGTGTGGACCCTGAATGCCGGCGGCGGCGCGAGCGTGGTGTATGCGGACACGATTGTCGATCTGGGATTCGCAAAAGATCTTGCGAACTACGGGGAATACAGTGGGAATCCGACTACGGAATTCACCTATAAATATGCCAGGACGATCCTTGACCTCTTCACTAGAGAGAGGGATCCGGAAGGGAAGCCGAAGATTCTCATCGTGGGCGGCGGGATTGCCAACTTTACCGATGTGGCGGGTACACTGACCGGCATTGTCCAGGCTCTGAAGGAATACAGGGACAAGCTCAAGGCCGTCGGCGCCAGGATTTATCTGCGGAGGGGGGGGCCGAACTGGCAGGAGGGTCTTGCCAAGATCAGGGAGCTTGGGAATGAGTTGGGGATTCCCATTGCGGTTCACGGTCCTGAGATGCACATGACCCGGATCGTGAGCCTGGCGCTGGAGGAGCAATAAACAATGACGGCGAGAAAAGAGTACCTATTGTTTGACAGGGACACCCAGGCGGTCGTTTACGGGATGCAGGAAGACGCCATCCAGCGGATGCTGGATTTCGATTACCTCTGCCGGCGGGAGAAGCCGAGCGTTGCCGCGATCGTCAATCCGACCCGGGAGGGATGGCACAAATGTTTCTACGGGAGCGAGGAGACGCTCATTCCCATGTACAGGACGCTCAATCAGGTCGTGGAAAGACATCCGAACGCGGACGTCATGGTGAACTTCGCTTCCTTCCGGTCCGCCTATCCCACCACGAAGGAGGCGCTTGAAACGGAGACCCTCCGGACCATCGCCGTGATTGTCGAGGGCATTCCCGAGCAGTATTCCCGGGAGCTGGCCATTCTTGCAAAGAAGAAAGGAAAATGGATCATCGGGCCGGCCACGGTGGGGGGTATTGCAGCGGGCGCCTTCAGAATCGGCAACACGGCAGGCGCGCTCGACAATATCATCGAGACCCGGCTCTATCGGCCCGGGCATGTGGCCTATGTATCGAAGTCGGGCGGTCTTTCCAACGAACTTAACAGCATCATTGCCCTGAACACCGACGGCGTCTATGAGGGGGTCGCCATCGGCGGCGATCGTTATCCGGGAAGTACGTTCATCGATCATATCCTGCGGTACGAGGCGAATCCCGAGATCGAGATGATCGTCATGCTCGGAGAAGTGGGAGGGACCGATGAATACGACGTGGTGGAGGCCCTTAAAGAAAAAAAGATCACGAAGCCCCTGGTCGCATGGAACATCGGCACCTGCGCCAAGGTCTTCCCCGCCGAAGTCCAGTTCGGTCACGCAGGGGCCAGGGCGGGAAACGTCCGACAGACCGCAGATGCTAAGAACCGGGCGCTGAGGGAGGCCGGCGCGGTGGTGCCCGATTCCTTCGAGGACTTCGATCAGAAGATCAAGGAGACCTTTGACAGGCTGGTTGCAGACGGCAGGGTGACGCCGGTGATCGAAGTGACTCCTCCGCCGGTTCCGCAAGACTACAGGCTGGCGAAGAAGGCGGGTCTCGTAAGGCGTGAAGCGAACTTCATCTGCACCATCTCGGACGACAGGGGAGATGAGCCGACCTACGCGGGGATCCAGATCAGCGAGGTGATCGAGAAGGGGTATACGATCGGGGAGGTCATCAGTCTCCTGTGGTTCAAGAGGCTGCTTCCGAAATGGGCCACGCAGTACATGGAGATGATCATCAAGGTATCGGCGGATCACGGCCCTGCCGTATCCGGCGCTCACAATGCCATCGTCGCCGCGAGGGCGGGCAAGGATGTCATCTCCTCGCTGGTCTCCGGTCTCTTGACCATCGGTCCACGATTTGCCGGAGCGATTGACGATGCGGCCAGGGTTTTCAAGAAGGCCTGCGATGTCGGGACGGCGCCCGAAGCCTTTGTGGATGAGATGAAGAAGCTCGGCATCACCGTTCCGGGCATCGGGCACAGAATAAAGAGCCTCGACAATCCGGACAAGCGGGTGGAACTTCTGAAGAGCTATGCTGTTAAACACTTTCCGAAAACGACCTACCTGGACTACGCCTTGGAGGTGGAAAAGGTAACAACGCAGAAGAAGAACACCCTGATCCTGAACGTCGATGGATGTGTCGGAGTCACCTTCCTCGATCTTCTGAACGCCTCCGGCTCCTTCTCTCCCGCTGAGATCGAAGAGATGGTGGAGATCGGGTATCTGAACGCCCTCTTCGCTCTCGCCCGTTGCATCGGGATCATCGGGCACATCTTCGACCAGAAGAGGCTTAAGGCGGGCCTCTACCGGCATCCCTGGGATGATATCGTCTACATGGTGGAAAAGGCTTAAAAAGGGGTTCGGAGCTGTTGAGATGAGCGGAGCGTTTCGAGAGCACAAACTGCCTGTGATTTTTCCAGCTTGACATATAGTTTCGAGGTTCGTATGTATGATATAAGACAAGCTCGTTTTTTTCATTAAAACAAAGCAGAATAATGCAAGGGTGTTCAACGGTCTCTTTTCGGGATGTCTTCTGCCTGTTGAACTGCATTTTTAAACCAAGTAAAGTCACACTAAAAGGAGAGAACATGATGAAAAGAGCGACCATGTATTTCGTTGCGGTTTTCTTTGTTGTCGGATTGGTTTTGGGAATCGGCGGCATCGCCTCGGCAGCCTATCCCGAACGGGCCATCGAAATCCTCGTGCCCTTCGGTGTAGGCGGCGGCAGCGACACGGCGGCGCGGGTCGTTGTCGAGGGCATGAAACTGAAGGAGAAGTATCCGCTGGTGATCAACAACATGCCGGGCGGCGGGGCGACGAAGGGCATGCTCCACGTCTCGATGCAGCCGGCCGACGGCTACACTATCATGGCGGTGACCACCTCTCATCTCATCGACGCGGTGAAACCGAAGACGCGCGCCCATATTTTTCGCGATTTTGATCCCCTCATGCGGATCCAGTGGGATACGTCGGCGGTGACGATCTCCGGAGATTCTAAATTCAAGACCCTGACCGACCTGATCGAATATGGAAAGAAAAGCCCAAAGATGCTGAAGTTTGCCGGGACCTCGCCGGGGGGCTGGTCGGAGATTCAGACGGTGGCGTTCTTCAAGAAGGTGGGCGTGGAGGCGACGTTCGTCCCGTTCGATTCCGGAGCGGAGATCAAGGCGGCGATCCTGGGCGGGCACATTCATGGGGCGGTGGAGGAGCTTGCCGAGACCCTCCCCCTGATCGAGGCCGGCAAACTGAAGTCGCTTGTGGTGATCATGGAAAAGAGGCATCCGGCCCTCCCGAATGTTCCGTGCACCCAGGAACTGGGCATCGATTACACGCACGGCCTGATGAGGGCCTGGGCGGTGAAGAAGGGGACGCCGCCCGACCGTCAAAAGTTTCTCCACGACTGGATCAGGAAATCCCTGGATACGCCGTTGTATGTGAAATTCGTTCAGGACAATCACCTCTACGCGCGTCCGGGTTATCTGGGGCCGGAAGAGACGCGCAAGTACTGGGATGCCCAGATCAAATTCTTCGGCGATGTCCTCAAGGATCTGGGATATGTAAAGTAAGCCGCAGCCCGGCGAAAATAGCGAAAACAGGGTTGCGCGGAGAAATTGCTCCGCGCAACCCGGCCGGTGAGAGGGAGGATTATGAAAAAGGCTGAGATCACAACAGGTGCGTTTTGCGTCGTCTTTTTTTCCTTCATGCTGATCCAGGGGTTCGACCTTTTAGGGGTGAAGCGATCCGGGGAGGTGGGAAGCGGTTTCTGGCCCGTGATGTCCCTGATTGCCTGCGTCGGATTGAGTATTGCCTGGCTGATCATGACCGTCGTCGAATCGCGGAAGGCCGGAGAAAAGCCCGCCGCGGCGCCGACGTCGGGGGAGGCGGCCGCGACATGGGATCGGCGCAGGAAGGTCGGACTGAGCATACTTTGTCTTTTCCTGTACATTGTGGTCATGCCCTGGATCGGTTTCGTCCTTTCGACCGTTCTCTTCGTTTTCGCCTTTGCGGTGTCGCTCGGCGAGCGGAGAAAATGGGTCCTCGCCGTCTCTCCCTTTCTTGTGACGGCGATGGTCATCGCAGTGTTCGCGAAATTCATCACGATCCCCTTTCCCAGGGGCGTGGGGGTGTTTGCCGCGTTCAGCCGGATTTTCTACCAGTAATTCCACTGTCTGATGAGGTGATCTGAAATGATCGAACATTACCTTCAAGCGTTTGCAACAGTTCTGCTGCCCCAGAACATCCTGGCCATGTGTCTGGGCGGACTTTGGGGCCTGCTCGCCGGCGCCCTTCCCGGCATAAGCACCTCCATGGGAGTTGTCCTGCTGCTCTCCTTTACCTATACCATGTCGCCGATAACCGCTTTCTGCATGCTGGTTGCCGCTTACTGCGGCGGCATTACGGGCGGCTCCATCACATCGATCCTCTTCGGCATCCCCGGCGAACCCTCTTCGGTGCCGACAGTGATCGAGGGCCATGCCCTGGCCAAGCAGGGCCATGCGGCATACGCCCTGTGGGTCTTTCTGATCTGTTCGATCTACGGAGGGATATTCAGCGTCATCGTGATGATGGTGGCGACCCCCCTGATTGCGGCATTCGCTCTGCGGTTCGGCCCTCCCGAGTTCTTTGCCCTCACCGTCCTGGGATTGAGCGTAGTTTCGAGCCTCTCGGGGAAATCCATGGTGAAGGGATTCCTCTCCTGCTTCTTCGGCCTCTTCCTGGCAACGATCGGGACGGACGGCATCACCGGCGGGGAGAGGTTTACCTTCGACACGATGATCCTGCTCGGGGGGATCAGCTTCGTTGTCGCCATGGTGGGGCTCCTGGCCGTTTCGGAAATCTTCATCGAGGCGGAAGAGCCTTTCAAGGAGTTCAAGGGTTCGGTGAAGTACAAAAGTATGCGGGATGAGATACCGCCTCTGTCGCTCTTCAAATCGCAGTGGGGAAACCTGATCCGTTCCCCCATCATCGGCACGATTATCGGAGCGCTGCCCGGCGCCGGCGCGACGATCGCAGCCTTTCTGGCTTACGGCACGACGGCGAGGATGTCGAAGAATCCGGAGAAATTCGGCAAAGGCGCTGTGGACGGCCTGATGTCCGCCGAGAGCGCGAACAACGCCTCGACGGGCGGTTCCATGACGATCCTGCTTTCCCTGGGATTGCCCGGCAGCAACACGACGGCGATGATGATCGCCGCCTTCATGATCCACGGCATGCAGCCGGGACCGCTGCTTTTGTCCGCGCGGCCCGACATCGTCTACGGGATCTTCGTGGCCATGCTGATGTCGAACCTCCTCCTGTTTGTATTAACGGCTTTTGTGGGGATCAGGCTGTTTCTCGAGCTGAATCGGCTGCCCTATTCCATTTTTTCGGCCGTGATCATGATTCTTTGCGTCGTTGGCGCCTTCGGCCTGGCCAACAGCACGGACGACCTGTTTCTCATGTTCATTTTCGGGGTCGTCGGATACGCGATGATGAAGTTCGACATCCCCGTGGCGCCGGCAATCCTGGCGCTGGTTCTGGGCGACATGGCGGAACTGGCCCTGCGGCGTTCGCTGATCCTGTCGATGGGCGATCCCATGATCCTCATCAGCAGACCCATCAGCATCGTCCTGCTGCTGGGCGCCGTCATATCCATCGCATACCCGCTGATCAAGAAACCCAAGATCCTGCAGGAAGGGTAAGGAATGCAAATGCGACTTGTTCGCCTGCCCGCTTTACCTCCGTATGGGAACAAAATTCTTAAGCGCCGAGACGAATACCAAACCCTATGCCTGCTGTGCGACTTTACGCCTCGCCGGTGACGCTGGTGTTCGATCATTACGGCAATGCCAAAGAAGAACTCGGCGTGCAGCAGCCCGGCTTCTCCGATCTGGTGGACCTTGTGCGTTCGGGTAAAGCGTACGTCAAGATTTCGGTCACAGCCAGCCCGCGTCAGAACTACGGCTATTTTACGCCACTGGCGCAAATGCTTATAGCCGCCAACGTCGATCGAATTCTGTGGGTCACCAACTGGCCGCATCCGAATTCGACCACGCCGCCCGGACGCAAGCCGACCGATCTCACGCCGCTATGGCAGGTCGACGACGGTCTCGTGCTGAACCTGCTGCCGGTATGGGCGCCCGATGCGGCGACACGCAAAAAGATTCTTGTCGACAATCCCGCCAGGCTCTATGAGTTTTGAACCTCCGCGCTTAATCCTGACAGGCCGGCGTAGAACCGCCGGCTTGTCTTCGTACATTTTCTGCTCGCGATCCCTGTTTCCTCATGCGCCCAATGCATGAATGGAAAGGAGAGGCAGTACCATAAAAGACAGGCTCTACCTGCTTAAACCAGACTTCCTTGATCAAGGGAAGGTTTACTTCTGCCCCGGTTGCGCCCAGGTCGAAGGGATGCTTTCATTTTACCCCACTCTCCGGGAAAAGATCGAGGTGTTCTATATTGAATTTCCGAGATCCCGCCCCG
Source organism: uncultured Syntrophus sp. (assembly GCA_964540555.1). Taxonomy (GTDB): domain Bacteria; phylum Desulfobacterota; class Syntrophia; order Syntrophales; family UBA5619; genus JAKAFS01. Next base: position 9,991 of record CAZINF010000024.1, read on the forward strand.
GGCTTGTGGCAGAGATTGGTGAAGATAACCAGGGTTGTCCGAAGCTCGTCATTGGAGGAGAATGCCCCGTTCCGCAGCGGATCAAAGTGAGCGAGGCCAAAGGGCGTCGCTTTATCTCAGCGCCGCTCGAGATCTGCCGCTACCTAGCCAGCGCCTATGGGGTTGGGGAGCCCCATTAATCTGCGGTCATAACCTTTTCAATAAAAGCGTCGGATTTTGCAGTTGTGGAGATTACAGGCAACTCAATATGGGTAAACAGCGGGAAATGGTCGGACGGGTAACATTTTTTCAATCGCGGTTGAATAATTTTTGCGGTTTGGACCCGGACAGAAGATGGAACAAAAATATAGTCCAGTTTGAACCGGAAAAAAAATCTGCGAAACCCATGATAAGTAACTACATTTCGATCATTTGGATATCGTACCCGAAAGGTGTCTATTAATGGTTCGGGATTGAACACACTCCCTTTTGTTTTGATTCTTAAAGGAATTTTACCTTTCAAATATTGTATAGGCGTACTCTTTTCTCTGGCATTAAAATCACCTGTCAGTACAAAAGGGACCGGAGAAGACCGTGCATGAATGAACTGTGTCAAAAAAACAACGCTATTTTTTCGCGAACGCTGAGAAATATGATCCCAATGGACATTATAAAAATAAAAAGCCTCCCCCGAGTCTTTTTCAATCAGCCGCGCCCAAGTACAGGTGCGCGGGATGTTGTTCCCCCACCCCTTTGACCCCGGGATATCCGGTGTATCTGAAAACCAGAAGGTGCCCTCCGCCGATGGGAAGAACCGCACCGCATCATAAAAAATGGCCGTATGCAACCCTTTGCTGCCGCCCAGATTTCCAATGCCAACCTTCTCATATCCGGGCAACGCGGCGCTGATCTCTGATATTTGAAAGTCCAAGGCTTCCTGCAGCCCCAAAACATCCGGGCGATAATGATTCAAGAGGTCGCACACCCGGTTACGACGATATATCCAGTGATTTTTGCCGTCTTTCGCCATCCCGTGCCGAATATTGAAACTCATGACATTTAAATTCAATCCGGTATTTGGCATGGGATCAAAAAAAGAATCCATTTCGGCTTTTGGAGTTCTTCGCAGGGGATTGAAACCTCTGAGCAAAACGACTGGCCGACGAATTTGTGCAATTGATTTTTTCGAGAATTTGAGCCCTTTCATTTTTTATGGTCAACCTTCCTTATCTAACCTGTTTGGGATGAAGCTGATTCAGCAAATAAAAGCTAATTTAGTCATGATAAATTTAAAAAGCAAGTCGCTGTACGACAAATAAGCGATTTAGTTTATGTGGGATCGATGTTAGGCTCAAAAAATATTACCTTTGATAAGAAAAGCTTCATTCGAATCACCCTTGCAAGTGCAAACTCATTCCCATCTGGGAAGGTTTATGATACCGTTATATTAACTGACCGCGCCCGTTACGGATCACATAAGGGAAACGATGGCCACCGAGAACCATTCCAGGCAGAAAAGCCGGCTGCTGCGGATAATGCGACTGCTCCGACGATTCCGTCCCGACCTGCCGGTGACATACCGGCGCAATCGGGTCCTGTTGTTTCCCGGTGGTCACAGCTTTTTCCGTTCGCTGCATGCCGCCCTCCGTTCGGCGGAGCGCTTCATCCTCGTCGAATACTATATGATCCACGCCGATCACACCGGCGCCGCCTTTGCCGCTGGACTGGCGGAAGCGGTCCGCCGTGGCGTGCGCGTCTGGCTGATCTACGACTATGTCGGCTGCATCAAAACCCCGGCCTCTTTTTTTGAAAACATGGCAAGGCAGGGCATCGAAGCGATTCCGTTCAACGTTCCCTCGTTCAAGAAAGGTTTGCGTTGGTTCGACCGGCGCGACCATCACAAGATGGTCATCATCGATGGCAACCTGGCCTATCTGGGGGGCTTCAACATCGGCGACGAGTATTCCGAGATCTTGGAAAGGTCGCAGCGCTTCCGCGATGTGGGGTTGAGCATCTCGGGCGGCGCGGTGAGCGAGCTGACCCGTCATTTCTCCGAGATCTGGCAGATGGAGAAGGGGGAGCTTCCCCGGCTTCCCCCCGCTGGCGGCGATGCTGATCCGCACCCCCGAAGGAGCGGTCATGCGGATGTCTCGATCGTCAGCGGCGGCCCCCACCACCGCCGTTCCTACATCCGCGGCGCCTTCCTGCTCAATATCGCCTCGGCTGCGGAGGAAATCCTCATTGCAACCCCCTACTTTGTTCCCGGTCCCCGCATGATCCGTTCCCTTCTCCGGGCTGCGCGGCGCGGGGTAAAGGTGCGCCTGCTGCTCCCTGAGCGCAGCGATTTACCGCTGGTGAGGCTCCTGGGGCGTAGTTATTACGGCGCACTGCTCCGGAAGGGGATCGAGATTCGCGAACTGGGGCGGGAGATCCTCCACGCCAAAGTGATGCTGATCGACGGGGAGCGGACGGTCATCGGATCGGCCAACCTCGATCAGCGCAGCTTTCATCGCAACTATGAGCTTAACTGCATCATCGAAGACATGACGTTCGGCAGGCAAGTGAAAAAGGTACTCCTGAAGGATTTCGCGAATTCCCGGCGAGTCACGGTGGAGGGTCATGAACGGCGCGGATTGATTGCCCGTTTCCTGGAGAAGGTGATCAACCTGTTCGGCTGGTTCTTGTGATCAAAATTCTGGTTCATCCGACTAAAGCGTGCTTCCTGAACGAGGGAGAAGTACACATTTATGTGTGTACTTTTTTAACCACTGTTCTTTCCCTGAAAAAAAGGGCGGCCGGGTTTGTCGGCTCGGCCGCCCTTTTTACTACTGATTACAACTGAACTCCCATTCTATCCCATACCGACTCCCCGTCTTTGATTTCGATGGCCTTCAGCCGCGGATAGGTTTTGAACAGGAAATAGGCCAGGGGCAACACCCCCAGAACGATGATGATCAGATCAGGGATGACCCGGAGATTCCCCAATACAACGACGGTTGGCCTTTCGAAGAAGGATGCATCCCGCGCGGCCCATAGTCCGTCCCGAAAAGAGACCCAGGCCTGGATGAGGCCGACCGGGAAAAGAGTCACAAAGGACATGGTGAGCAGCCCGACATTCAACCCGAAGAAAGAGAGCTTCAGAATCCCGTCGTTCCAGTGCTCCTTCTTCACCAGACCGCGCCATGCGAACAGGAGAAGCGCGATCGAGAGCATGCCGTAGGTCCCAAAGAGGGCCGTATGACCGTGGTTCATGGTCAGGTACGTCCCGTGTTCATAGTAGTTGACGATCGGAAGATTGATGAGGAATCCGAAGATCCCCGCTCCCAGGAAGTTCCAGAAGGAAGAAGCGACAAGGAAGTACAGGGGCCACTTATAGGGAAAGTCCTTGCCTTCGCTCCTGATCGCTTTATACTCCATCATCCCTCGAACAACGAGGCCCATCAATGGAATCGGTTCCATCGAAGAGAACAGGGTTCCCCATGCCAGCCAGTAGGTTGGCCCCCCGAACCAGAAGAAGTGATGCGCCGTCCCGATGATACCCGACAGGAACACGATCGCCGCGGTAAAGTACGCGATGGTCAGGGCGGCTTTGGCGGTGACGAGCCCCATGGCGACAAGCAGGACGGCGATGGCGGCGACCCCGAAGAACTCGAAGATCCCCTCGACCCAGAGGTGCACGACGAACCATCTCCAGTAATCGGCCATCGTCATATGGGACCCAGGCTGTAAAAGAGACCGAAGCCGTAAAAGGCCACCACAAAGATAGCGCTCAACATATAGAACCAGATCAATGAATTGAACTCGTCCTTATGCCCCATTCGTAAGTGAGGCACGACGGCGCGATAGACGATCAGGAGCCAGGCGGTCAGACCAACCAACAACAGTATCTGCCATGCCCGTCCGAGCTCCAGGTATTCCCATCCCTGGTGGCCGAACCAGAACCACCAATCCCCCAGAAGACCCTTGATGCCGGCCATCTGCCCCGCGAGGCTTCCGAGGGCGACCACCAGGATGGCTGCAAACAGCAAGTGCACCAGGAGCCCCTGTTTCCGGGGTTCCCTGCCGCCGATGATCGGCGCCAGGTATATCGTCGATGCAACCCAGCTCGTTGCAATCCAGAAAATGGCAAGCTGCAGATGCCAAGTCTTGGCCAGGCTATAGGGGATGATCTGAGCGACAATGGGGAACCAGAAACTCCCAGGGTTCACGGTATAATGGGCCAGGAGCCCCCCGAAGGAGGTTTGCAGCAAGAGGAGCAGGACCACGACAAGAAAAAATTTCGCCGCTTTGAACTGGCTCGGGGTCAAGGGCATGTCGATCAGTATCGCCGCAAGCGAGGCGCCCCTGGTAGGGCCATACCAGAGTCCATAATAATGAACCCAGAAGATGAACAGGCCCAGAGAGACAAGAAAGACGAGAAGACCGCCGATAGACCAAAAGTAGACCTCGGGTATCGGAACGTTTCCTATGCTTCGATCCGGCGGCCAGTTGTTTGTATAGGTGGGTTCATTGGCCCTGCGGGGGGTGGAGGCGACCCAGGCTGTCCAAAAGAAGAACCGGGAGATCTGGAGCCGCTCCTGATCCGAAGGGACCGTATCGCGCAGGAATCCGTACCGGCGCTCCCCCTCCTTGAACGTCTTTCCCCAGTATTGGATGATGCGCTCCAAGGACTGCGCCTGCGCGACAGTCAAGGCAAGGGTATCCTTGGCGGAATCGTAGCGGTTCGTTTTGATCTCGTCGATGGTCTTGGCATCGATCACCGCTTTTTGCAGGTTATCGAGCTGTGGGTAGCTCTTTTGATAGTCCTGCCCCGACAAGTAGTCCCTGACGGTCTCTCCTATGAGATGCAGCGTATAAGCCGAGAACTCGGGTCCTCTCTGGCTCCCGTGGCCCCAGATGCTTCCATGGTCCATCAGGCCGTAACGCTGGTACACGTCCTGCCCCGCCAGGATATCCGATTTCTGGAAAAGGACTTTACCGTCGGGACCTGCAACCTTCCCCGGATAGGGCGGCAGTTCATCCCGTGACATGAATCCGCCGGCAAGAAGAACGACCATGGCAAACACGAAACAAAAAATAGCGATCCATTTAAGCTTTCGTAAAGACATAACCCACCTCCTTTTTTTAAGTAGACACAAGTCAGATACAATGGGACGCAACCGATACTATTCCCTCCTGACGATCTTCCCCTGTACGCCGACGACGACGTGACTCATGGGAATGTCCGCATTTGCAGCGGCCATCCCTCTTTTGACAATAACCGGCAGCCCCTGACAACAGGGCACTTCCATTGTAAGCACCGTCACGCTCCTGACTCCGGATATTTTAAAAACATCGGTGAATTTCTGGATGTAGGCCTCCGCATCGTCGAATTTCGGGCACCCGACCATGAGCGCCTTGCCCCGGAGAAAATCCCGATGGATATCGGGGTAGGCAAAGGGGGTGCAGTCCGCCGCGACCAGCAAGTCCGCGCCTTTGAGGAAAGGCGCGTTAGCCGGCACCAGTTTGATCTGCACCGGCCAGTGAGAAAGCGCCGAGGCGCCGCCGGACCGTGAAACAGGCGTATTTGCATCCTCGCAGGCGACTGGCTTGGCGAAACTCTGCACCTGAGACGAAGGACAACCGCGGGCCGCAGCGGACGGCGCCTGAGGCGGGGATGACATCCGCAGATGCTCTTCCACGGCTTTTTCGTCAAAATCATCGGCCTCCCTTTCCACCACGTGAAGCGCATCCTTAGGGCACTCCCCGAGGCAGGCGCCGAGGCCGTCGCAGTATTTTTCCGCCACCAGGCGGGCCTTGCCATCGACGATCTGAATGGCGCCCTCGGCGCAGGAAGGGACGCATTCTCCGCAGCCGTCGCACTTATCTTCCTCTATCTGTATGATTTTGCGTTTTATTTTCATTTCTCCCTCCGCCTTTCATATTTCCCCGTATTGCTATTTTTTCTTTATCAGACGTTCCTGTGCCAGTTTACGGCCGCTCGCGGTGAAAAATGACTTCTCAATGATGGCGACCAGCTTTTCCTCGCTGACCGGCTCTTCCTTTTCTTCGAGGTTCGTGATCAGGTCCGCGTCGTAGACAATCTTGAAATTGAGCGTTTCCTCGGGGCGGGGATGATGATGGCGCCCGATGATATCACAGACCTCGTCGATGATCTCCCTGCTTGCCGACAGCCGTGCCAGAATCTCCCTGGCGATAGGCGGACCCTCCTCTTCCTGATACCCCGCTTCGGCACTGCCGTGTTTGCGCTCCGCCTCGTGAATTCCGATATCGTGGAGATAGGCGGCGCAAAGCACTATCACGAGATCTCCCTTTTCTTCTTTGGAAATCTGCTCTGCGTAACGGGCCACCTTGGTGGCGTGGCCGATACGCCGGAAGTCCTGTTTGAAGTATCGTTTCATTTCCACCGCCACCCGGTCTTTCAGGAGCTCCTTTCGCTGGGCCAGCAGTTCCGGCGACAGCGCTCCCAGACACTGCTCCGCGTTCTGGCAGTAGGAAGCACAGCCGAAATCCATCCTGGGGTTTATCACATGGCTCCCGCAGTTTTTGCATTTGCGAGTGGACTCGTCTTTGAAAAATTCAATGGGATTTCCGCATTTGGGGCAGGGGGCATCGAATATCGCCCCCGGCTTCCAAAACCGCGTGTCCTGTCCTGGGCACTGCATAACCCGCCTCCTTTTTGCCGCCAATCTTGACTGCACAATATAAAGTTGATGAAGATGAATCCTTGACTCAAGTCAAAGATGAGAATTTATTTCGAGGATTGGGTGAATTTTTTAAGATTGCGATAAACCGGTTAAAGAATGTTCTCCGTCTTGTTTATTCTCATGATCTCTCCCAGACGTTCTCCTTCGACACAATGATTCTTATAATATTCCACACAACGGTCGATGATTTCTAAAATTTTATCTTTTTGAAAGATATCGGGGAGTTCAGTTCCAAGACGCGGATGCCTGCCCAGTTTCCCTCCAAGCAATATCCGGTAGCCGCTTCTGCCCGCCCGCAGGGTGCCGGCAGGGCAGACGGCAATGCATTTTCCGCAAGAAAGACATTTCTTGCCGTCTACGAAAGGGGCATCATCTATAAAAGAGATGGCTTCTTCCCGGCATGTTTCCGCACAGGCGCCGCAACCATTGCACATTTCGTCGGTAACGACGGGATGGCAGGCGCCGATCAAGCCGATATCCGCGATCTGCGGGCGCGAACAGGCATTCGGGCAGTCGGAGATAGAGATCCTGAACTCGTGATGGATCTTGAGCGGTCCCGGGACAATCTTTTTCAGAAAGGCTTTCAAATCATGTTTAATGAGACGTTTCCCGATCTCTTCCGCCAGCCCCTCGCAGACGATCGCCCGGTTGGGACATCCGCCGGGGCCAGAGCAGGTTTCCACCTGATAACCGCTGACCTCATTTTCCATTGCTGCGAGGCAACGTTTCCGGTCGGTATGCGAATGCCCCAGCGGGGTTTCACAGCTATCGGAGTTTGCCATCTCATTTTCTCGCACGGATACGAAACCCCGGGGCAGTTATTTCCTTTTGGTTGCGGATTTCTGCTCTTTGGCCTTAAGCTTCAGACTCTTCTTCCGTCTTCTCCTTTTGCGGTCCAGTTCCTTTGTTCGCTCGATCCTCTTGTGACGGCCCATAGTGTCTCCCAATATTCCGTAAGTTAAAAAATAATCGATTGTCCCTCACGACCTGATGATGTCCACAGGGTGGATCGTGGTCGCCTTCAGCGAAGGGTAAATCCCGGCCAGGACGCCCGAGGCGACCGACGCCGCAAAGGCCGTCAGTAACCCGATAACCGAGACGCTTACAGGATAGCCTAAAATCCGTGCGATAGCAAGACTCATCAGGAATCCCGCCGCCATGCCGATCTCCCCTCTCCGCTCCCTTATGGAGAGGTGGAAGAGGTTCGCGAGCACGAACCCTGCGACTGCCAGCGAGATGATCCCCACAATCCCGACGAAAGCGATGAGCGATCCGGTCAGGGCGACGAGGAACTTGATGATGTCATTTCCGGCCGGAGGTGGCGGGCGTCCTCCTTGGAGACCTTCACGAAGGAGAGATAGTAGACGATGTTCTCTCTGACGACCGGCTGGGGGTAGATCTTGTCGATCGTGCCCGTGAAGATCTTCTCCGGGTAGGTGAGTGTGATCTGGGCGAGGGTGCCCCTTGCCACCTGGAGGGCGGTCTTCTGCTGCTCGATGCCCTTGACGATCTCGCGGTCGTTTCACCACCGCCCCGACCTGGGACTTGATGATCCCGGTCCCGACCAGGACGCCGCGGATGTCGCCCCGTTCGACCCGCCCCGTTTCAAGGACGCGCGTCTCGGGAGTCGTGAAAAACTTCCTGTAGGCGACCGTTCCGCCCGCGGTAAGGAGGGCAATAAGGAGCGCGATAATGACGATTTTTTTCTTCAAGTGGTCCCCCTATCGGTTCGGTTTTCCTTTCATCGCTGAGCATCCTTGAGAAGAGGATCCCGCTGTTGAAACCTATCATGTCGATCCGCCGGGAGTAACGGTGTTTTTTGCGCACGTCATTCCCCCGGTCCGTATTGAATTAATCCACAAAACTGTGTATTCTATACTCAGACTGTCAAAAAGGAAATTCTTGTCACCTCAACCAAAACCTCCCCCGGGCATATGACTGAATCCCGGGAGAATTAGCCGCGACCCGTTCTGCAGAAGGATTTCATAAAGGAACGCTATGCTCACTGCCGCCTACCGCTGGATAGAGCATAATATCTTTGAACTTGGACGGGAGCTGCGGCTGTCCTACCTGCCCCCGCTCATGGTCTACATGGCCGCCGGGATCTCGGGTCTGACCGGTATCGTCGGTACGTTCTTCGTGAAGGAATATCTCGGCCTCCCGGCCTCGTTTCTCGCTGCCCTCGGCTTTTGGGCCGGTATCCCCTGGGCGCTGAAGATGCCGTTGGGGCACCTGGTGGATCTCATCTGGCGCTGGAAAAGCGGATTGATCTACCTCGGCGCCGGGCTGATCGCCATGAGCCTGCTCATCATGGTCGGGTTGCTGAGCGAGCGCGAGGCCATGGCCGCGATCATGCCGGCCGAAGCATGGTTTGTCCTCTCGACGCTGCTTGCGCCGGTCGGTTACGTGACCCAGGATGCGGTCGCCGACGCGATGACCGTCGAGGCCGTGCCGCGCGTGGACGCCGAAGGCGCGCCCATCGACCCCGCGACCCGCAAGCTGATGAACACCACGATGCAGACGCTTGGGCGCGTCGCGATCATCGGCGGCAGCGTAATGGTCGCGTTTATCAACCTCTACCTCTTCTCCGGAGTGCACCACCTGCCGCCGGCTGAGATCGCGCTCATCTACCGCAACGTGTACCTCATGGCGCTCGGGATCCCGCTGATCTCGGTGCTGGGCGTGGTGAGCGCGATGCTCATCAAGCGGCGCAACGCCCGCCGCCTGCGCCGCCAGGGTTACACCCGCGACCAGGTTAAAGCGATGCTCAGCCCGCGCGGCGAGCCCACACCGATCAATTGGTGGATTTTGGGCGGCAGTCTGTTGTTCGTGGCCTTCACGCTGGTGGTCGGCCTCGGAGGGATGTCATACAGCGAGGAGATCGTCTTCACCGGCTCGCTCGTGATCGTCGCGTTCCTGATCGTCAAGCTCACGCGTGCCCTTGAGCCCGAGGCGCGCGCGACCCTGGTCGGCACCGCGATCGTGATATTCGTGTTCCGCGCCGTCCCCTCGCCCGGTGCGGGTTTGACATGGTGGATGATCGACGAACTCGGCTTCGACCAGCAGTTCCTCGCGGTGCTGTCGCTCATCGGCAGTACGCTCACGCTCGGCGGCATGTTCCTGTTCCGCCGCTTCATGGCTGAGCGATCGATCGCCTATGTCATCGGCTTCCTCACTCTCGCAGGCTTCGTGCTCGCACTGCCGATCGTCGGTCTCTATTACGATCTCCACCATTGGACCGCGGCGATGACCGGCGGGTTGGTGGATGCGCGCACCATCATGATCGTGGATACCACGCTCGAGTCGCCGCTCGGCCAGATCGCGATGATCCCGATGCTTGCTTGGATCGCCAACTGCGCGCCCTCCAACCTCAAGGCAACCTATTTCGCGGTGATGGCGTCGTTCACCAATCTTGCACTGTCGCTGAGCCAGCTCGGCACCAAGTACCTGAATGAGATCTTCATCGTGACCCGCGAGGTCCGCGACGGTGCGAGCGGCGTGCTCCAGGTCCCGGCCGACTACAGCCAGCTCGGTGACTTGCTGATCATACAGGTCATGCTCGGCCTCGCGCTGCCGTTCGCCGCGATCCTGTTCGTGCGCCTGACTCGCTTACGCAGTGCGTGAGTGGTAGTGAACTTTATGGCTCATCCTTTTCTTCTTCATTCTCTTCGTCATCAACCAGACGGCTCAGGTGGTGGAACTTGCCTCGCACCTGAGTCCGGCCGTGGGCACGATCGTCCTGTGGTTTCTACTCGGGCTCTATGCTGCCTTCAGCGTTGCAACCGTAGGGTTCCTCCTGATGCTACCGAAACCTCTTGAGCCACCTGAAAGCGAGACGGAGCCGAAGTTCTCTCTGTATCTCGAAAACCTGCGGAAGCGGTTGGCTGTAAACCCCCACCTCAATGGATACGACCTCTCGGGCCGTGCAGGGATCGAGAAGGCCTTAGAGGATCTCGGCCGTGAGTGTGACGTCATCATCCGTGAAACCGCCACGGCTGTCTTCGTCAGCACGGCCATCTCACAGAGCGGTCGACTGGACACGGTCTTCGTCTTGATGTCCCACTTGCGGATGGTGTGGCGTATCGCTCGCGTCTATTCGCAGCGGCCGGCGTTGCGGAACATGATTAACCTTTATGCCAATGTGGCTGCCACTGCCTTTGTTGCAGGTGAACTCGACGATGATGAGATCAGCGAGCAGATCGAACCCATCCTCTCGTCGGCGCTTGGCGCCGTGAGCCTTTCTGTTCCGGGCGTCCAGGCTGCCGCCTCCATTGTCGTCACCTCGATCCTCACGGGGGCCGCAAATACTTTTTTCACACTTCGCGTGGGAATCATCACGAAACGCTACTGCGGTACCCTGGTCGTTTCCGACCGCCAGGCCCTTCGCCGATCAGCCACCGCCGAGGCGGCCATTGCAGCACCTCTGCCAAAACCGCATCGAGCGGTTCCCCATAGAGGCAGGTGATGATCGATTCTCTACATACCATTACGGTCATGGACCTTGAGGCGTTTAAGAGAGGAACCCGAAGGAAAATGCCGTATAAACCGCACGACCTTTGATGAACGATCTGGCGGCCACCCAGGAATCCCCGTCAGTACTGTTGGAGGTGATGGACTTCACGCCGTTGATCGTATTGACAGCTCGCTCTCCCCGTTTAGGCTTCATTTATACTGTTACTCGCATAAATGCAAAACATGGTTCTGACGGTCGGCTAACTTTGTCAGGCTGGTTTCTCAACCAAAAGGATTCGCTTCTGAAATTCACAACCAAGCAGAGTCATGAAAAGTTTCTGATATCAATTGGTAAGGCACCTGATGTCGACAGAATCTCCTTGACAAGCAAGCCTCCCCTTCGTATTCTTCCTCCCGCGGAAAGCAGCCATTCATCAATTCAATAAGATGTGCGGTCGACCGCCGAGTCAAGCCATCCAAGGGGGAGAAACCATGAATCAACTGGACATGACGGGCCGCAACGTCATCGTGACAGGAGGGGCGTCCGGCATCGGGCTGGCCGTCTCCAGGCGCCTCGTCCAATCGGGTGCGAACGTCGCCCTCTGGGATTTGAACGAAAAGGCCATGGCGGATGCGACCAGGTCGCTCGGTGCAGCTAAAACACATACGGCCGCCGTGGACGTTTCCAAACTGGGGGCGGTCGAGGCTGCATTCGCCTCGACCCTCACCTTGTTCGATAAGATAGATGCGCTGGTGAACTCGGCGGGGGTCGCCGGTATGAACGCCACGGTCTGGGAATATCCGGTGGATGAATGGCTCCGTGTGCACGACATCAATCTCCACGGCACCTTTTATACCTGTCATACCGTTGTTCCTCACATGATCCGGAACGGTTACGGCCGCATCGTCAACATCGCCTCGGTAGCCGGTAAGGAGGGCAATCCCAACGCCGGCGCGTACAGTTCATCCAAAGCCGCCGTCATCGGGCTGACCAAAACGCTCGGTAAGGAGCTCGCCTCCAAAGGCGTCATTGTGAATTGTGTAGCGCCGGCGGCGGTGCAGACCCCGTTTTTTGGCGAATTCACCCAATCCCACATCGATTTCATGCTCTCCAAGATCCCGATGGGACGTTTCGGTCTGGTCGACGAAATCGCCGCTACTGTGGTCTGGGCATGCACCGAGGAGTGTTCATTCACGACGGGAGCGACATTCGATCTCTCCGGCGGACGGGCAACATACTGATTTCAGGGATAGGCAAGAAAATGGACCACCGTTGGCGTCTCTCTCGACCACCCTCCGCTTAACCATCATCTGGAGGAGAATAAACACAGAATCTGAGGATGGAGGAATGTGCAAATGATCGAGAAAAGACCATTCGGCCGTACCGGCCACATGAGCACTGCAACGATCTTCGGGGGCGCGGCCCTGATGCGAGCCACTCAAAAGGATGCGGAGCGGGCGCTGGAAATCCTTCTGAAGCACGGGGTAAACCACATCGATACCGCACCCAGGTACGAAGATTCAGAAATCCTTATTGGTCACTGGATGGCGAGGCACCGCAAAGATTTCTTCCTGGCTACCAAAACAAAGATGAGGACTTACGATGAGGCCCGTGAAGGTATCCATCGCTCCCTCGACCGTTTAAAGGTGGACAGAATTGACCTGATCCAACTCCATGGTCTCCAACACCCGGATGAGTGGGATACGGCCATGGGTCCGAGAGGAGCCCTCGAAGCGGCGGTCGAAGCCAGGGAAAAGGGCTTGGTGCGCTTTATCGGGATTACCGGACACGGTTGGATGATCGCAGCTTTGCATAAACGGGCCTTGAAGCGATTCGACTTCGATTCTGTCCTTCTGCCCTACAATTATCTGATGCATTTGAATGAGCGATACCGAGGGGGTTCGAAGCGGTTTTACGAATGTGCAAGGAACGGAATGTGGCCGTCCAAACCATCAAATCCCTCGCCCGGGGGCCGTGGGGGATTACTTCGGAGAACCGGAATACATGGTATCAGCCTTTGGAGGAGCTGGAAGACATAGACCGAGCGGTTCACTGGGTGCTGGGCCACTCGGACGTGTTTCTAAGCACAGTCGGCGACATTGATCTATTGGCTAAAGCCCTTGATGCAGCCAGCCGCTTCTCAAAACGCCCGGCCATCGAAGAAATGGACGAAATGATGAAGAAGAATAAAATGTCTTCTCTGTTCGGAATCGGCACCTAAAATAATTATGTTATCAAGTATCTTTCATTCTAAACGCGACTCTCTCACTCCGTAGTCCTTAATTCTGTCAACCGCCCGCAGTTGTACAGTTGGAGATACAAATAACGTCTTTATAATTTGATCGGGACTAGCCTTACTGATAACAAATGCTACTCTTCGGTTTGGCTGATCGGGTCGGATCAATGAAAACGGGTTGAATGGTTTACATCTTTCAGGGTGATTTTTCGCGGGAGAGTTGATAACGTTCACTTCCTGTAGTCAGTAAAATGTCAACCTTGAATAAAATGCTTGATTTCAATCCGTTATCATTCATATTGTTTCCTCGATAATTATAGTATGCTTTTCCCGCTGTAGATCATGGGTTCGCCAGGTATGAACTTTACGGACTACATGAAGGGGGTGAAATTATGAATCCATTGAAATGGTCAATCTGGGTTCGGACTGCGGTTGTTGTGACTGTTCTGTGGATGGTAGGGGGATTTGCCGCCTGGTACGGCAAAAGCAACCCATTAGGAACCGATGATATCCTTTGCTTCTTATTTCCCGTGGTCCTGTTCTGGGGCATTGCCTGGATCGTTCTCCCAATCAGCGATCGTAAAATTAGGGTAAGAGTAATAAAGATCCTCCTTATTGGGATCCTTATTGTGATTGTTGTCACATGTGCTCTGTTTACCAAGAAGGCGACTGAATATACGCCGCCTACTTCTCTGGCTCCTCAAAGTTCTGAAACACCCCGAGAGATAGCCCCCCCTGCCCCCTTCCCCTATCAAGACTTACCTAAAGGATCGTCATTGAATGATTTGAGACAGCGCCATATATAGGAGATAGAGCGCCAGAGGAGATAGCAGGAGATAGACGCAGTGATGCAATTGAATATGATACGGTGCATATAAGTTCTCGAAAAATTTGGCTATAAAAGGGGACGCTAATAAAAATGAAGATAAGACTAAGCTGCTTTGAGATGGTCGGGAGGTTTCTATGGGCTTAGCTAAATGGTTTGCAAGAAGGGGTAGTATTGGTGGAACAGCAAGAGCTGTTGCAAAAGCTTGGAGGGTTGCGAAAGAACAAAATCCGGAGAAATCTGCAAGAGAGATTGCAGAAGCTTATGTTGCCTTTCGTTACGGAATTACTGGAGAATTTGAGTTAGCAGAAGAAGTGTACGCTGCGCTTCCATACGATGTTAATCCGCTAATCCTCTCGTGGACCATTTTTAAGGTTGAGAACAAAAGGGATTCCGGCGGCGATCTGGATGAAATTGCAATTGTATTAGACCATAAGTTACAGTGGCAACAGATAATGAGAGAAGAAATTAAAAAAATTGGAATAGAACCAGAGTGAGCACTACAAACGATAATGCTCGCTTCCATTCGATACCGTGTGTCGTTTGTTTGTAGGTGGACTCAAGGTCCGGTGCATGTCATTTTTTCATCGCCCATACCTGCGCAGTACGGTTTGAACTCTGCTACACAAACACTTTCACCCAAAATCACGACTTCAATAAATACTCGATAACTCATCAACATAATAGTGGTAAATGAAAAATGTTAGCAAAGCTTAATTGAGCGCCTCTTGACACTATCATCTCATTTATGTGACGATTCACCAACCGCAAGGCTCAAACTATTTGATACTTTCACATAGAGGAGACCAGCCATGGACAACATTAACAGATCGTCCCGAAGACCAGCAATCTTTGTGGCTTTGTTCTGTGCGTTTCTGCTGGGAGTGCCGCTTGTCTGCGCTGCCGCCCAGGGAAGCTTCGGCTATCACGGTGCCACCCTTGAAGTTGCCTGGCGTGGGGAACAGGCCCACAAACTCTGCAGCGCCCTGTTCGTTTCCAACCGAACGCTGGATCAATATTACGCGTATGAAATGAAAAATGCGCGAGCCTTGCCGAATGTCCCTATGAAGCTAGACCGGATAGAGATCAATTACAAGCTCAAGGCCGTAGCCGTGGGGGTTGGCAACAGTGAAGACCCGGTTCCAATCATGCGTGCCGCCTACCGGGAGGGACTCGGGTGTATGGTGATGGGGCTCGAACAGACCTTTGCCGATATCGATAAGCTGCCGAAATTGGAGATGGCACCGCTGCCGGGCGACCCGGCTGCCATTCCCTGGCCCGACGGGGATCTCGTGGAGGCAAAGCCACTGCCCGATTATGTGGATAAAACGAAGCTGGAGGCTGCCGGAGAGTGGAGTTTCGACCGGGTGGGGCACGGCGGCAACGAGGGGCAGGTCACCCTCAGCCTCCTCATGGTACACCGCGGAGAAATTATCTATGAGCGCTACATGCCGGGTGTAAACATGCACACCCGGACTCGAACGTGGTCCACTGCCAAGAGCATTAGCTCAACCATAACAGGAATCGCTGTGGATCAGGGGCTCCTGAAACTGGATGAACCGTTGCCTTTCAACTGGATCCCCGAACCGAGGAAAGGCATTAAAGATCCACGCAAGAGCATCCGGCTCCGCGACGTGCTCCATATGAGTTCCGGGCTGTTCCCGGTTGACTCAGACTGGGGATACAGCCCCATCGGTTCCCATCTCGGCTACTTTTCTGGCTGGGACTCGGCTAGGGAGGCGCGCAGACGAGGCCTCGTCCGGGAGCCGGGCCAACAGTATGTCTACGAGAACTACGACACGCTGTTGGGAGTCTATGCTCTACGAACCGTACTTAAGGACGATCAGACTTACTTGAAGTATCCCCGCCGCATGCTCTTCGACCGGATCGGAATGAGAGGTACGCTTGCGGGGACGGAGCGCTTCGGCAACTTCGTGCTGAGCAGCCAGGTGTACTCGAATGCCCGGGACCTCGCACGGATAGGGATCCTGTACCTGAACAACGGCGCTTGGAAGGGCAAGCAGATCGTGTCCAAGGAATGGACGGAGTGGGTTCGCAGGCCGGCAATGAGCACCAGAGAGCTAGGCAACAACTATGGCGGACAATTTTGGTTGGTGCCGGACAGCAGGAAGGATCTGCCCCAAGACTCTTACTCGACCTCTGGTGCGCGCGGGCAGTTTTGCGTCATTGTACCCTCCTACGATTTGGTCATAATCCGTCGCGGTCTGGACTGGCGGACGAAAAGCGGCCTGAACCAATGGGATATGCTAGCCGAGGTTCTGAAGGCCTTCCCGCCACCGTCGCGTCCAGCAAAGAAGCTAGACCCGACACCATAGAGGCGCTATATCGCCAGGCAAAAGACCAAGGCAAGAGCGCACACCAAGGTTTTGACCAAAGGAACCGAGCAAAATCTATCAGAAAAGGAAAAAAGAATGGAAACGCGAGTAGTCTTTCTTACGGAACCCGGGAAAATCAAGATCGAGAAAATTTCCCTGCCCGCACTGAAACCCAATCAAGTATTGATCAAGACTCAACAGGCCTCCATTTGCGGGTCGGAAAGGTATTATTACCGGGGGATCACCGTGAGACCCCAGGATGAAGCCCGGGGAGGGCCGGGAACTTTCCTGGGAGAACCGAAAAAAGATGGTCGCCCCCGTCATGCCTATCCCAAAGGTCCTCTGGGTCACGAAGGAGGCGGAACCATTATCGATAAGGGTCCTGCCGTGGAGGAGTACTGGGGGGGTGGCAAGGTTTCTGTTGGAGACCGGATTGGAGGGCTTGTCTATCCGACTTTTACAGATTACTGGGTTACCGATATCGGCCACGTCCAACCGATCCCGCAAGGGGTATCGTTTGAAGTCGGATGTCTTTACGAACCGCTGGGATGTGCCGCCTGGGCGGCGATCCATATGGGGGTGAGATTGGGCGATGTGGTGGCAATCAACGGCGTGGGATTTGCCGGTAATATCATGCTTCAGGGAGCGATCAGAGCCGGCGCCTCCAAGGTCATTGCTGTCGATGTAGTCAAAAACAAGCTCGATGTTGCCAGGAAGCTTGGAGCCGACTATGCGATCGATGCCAATGAGGTTGATCCGGTGGAAAAGGTGAATGAAGTGACCCACGGGGAAGGGGTAGACGTCGCTGTAGATGCAATAGGGGGGACCGGTATAGGGGTTCAACTGGCCCTTGGAATGGTCCGTCATAACGGGATTCTGGCAATCTATGGGGATAACTATATCCCGGTCAAGGAATTTTGCTTCAACAAATTCCACGAGGACGGTCTGGAGGTAAGAAATCTGAATGGGGTTCATTACACACGACTGCGATCGGTAGAAAATATGCGCGAAGCCTACCGGGCGGTCCAGCGAGGGGTCTTCAATCTGGATATCATTTTTGAGAACTCAAAGACCTACAGGCTGGATGAAATTGCGGAGGTGTACAAAAAGGAAACGGAATCCATTGACCGGCAAAGTTCGCTCAAAACGATAATCGTTCCCTGAGAGCATTGCGGCAGATGCTCATATGATGGGTTAGCTCAGAACCTGTTGAAGATGAACGTGAAGAGTTTAATCTTCTCCTACAGCTTCTAAATCGGCAATATCCTTTTTGCGTCCCAGAGCCCGTTTATTTGCTATAAAGTCATCACGGCCTATGTAACAAACCCTTAAATCACCAAACCACCCTTCAACTCTGCCCGCTTGCGCCTGTTCCCATTGAACCCCGGTAATCGAAGTTATAATATCAATCCTGACCGGAGGGACCCCGAGTTGAACGACTTTACCCTCTTTCACAAAATCCCCCGCTGTCAAGCCAACTGTCCCAAACCCAAACTCATTAAGGGCTTGCATGATTCGTTCTGCAGTTATATGGTCCGGCTTCACAAACACATCGAGGTCGCCCGTGTATCGCGGGGCGCCGTGAAATCCTAGTGCGTAAGCCCCTACAATGATATAATCAACTTTGTATTTGTTGAACAACTCGAGCAAATCTCTGAAGTCTTGCTGAACTTCCATGGTATTGTCCTCTTAAGAATTCAATTGCTGCAATTCGTTCTTGAGGTGTTTTGTTTAGCCAGTAGGCCAGATCTTCCTTAATTGACGAATCCTTTTTTAAATCAAGTTTCTTAACGGTTTTTTCAATCATCATTGCTCCCCATTCATCTCCAGTGGTCGATGTCCCTTGTTGTTATGCCACAATCAAAATCCACCGCGCCGAGTGTAACGAATAGGCTGGATTTTGTGGTTATGCCATGGTTCATAATTCTTTCTTTTTGAGCCGTGATTTCCATGTTTCCGGTTCTCTGCTTAAATGCATCACTGGCACGATGAGCAGGGTTCCTTTCCTAACCTGATAGATGACTCCACAAGGGAATCTATTGGTCCTGCAACGACGAGTAGGATTTGACAGCTTAGACCAAGCGTCGGGGTACTGGACTATTCGTTCGAGTGTCCTCTTCATTTCCGCAGCAAACTCATAACCAAGCCCTTCGCTTTGGGCGTTGTAATGGGAGATAGCCTCGGTAAGTTCACTTTTGGCAGGCGGGAGAAAGTCGATTTCCATCAATATCTGCTTTTCTCGATCTCAATGAATACATCTTTTGCTGAGATTGCAGTTATTTCACCTCGTTCAAATGCATCTACTCGGTCTTCTGCTTCTCGATCCCATAATGCATCAATGGATCCTCTCGATTGAAACTCAAAGCTGGATAAAAGATTCTCCACCAATTCGGCCCGCTCCACCGGTGGCAATTCCAACGCTTTCGCAAGTATGTTTTCTGCATGTTTTAGCATATGTCACCGCCTCCTCAATGTTGATAATCTGATGCTATTTTAACACACTCGAGAGAAATGCTCCAATCGATACTCTATATTCTTTATTCTTTCTTGGCGACTAACGCCGCAAATCAGCCGCCGGGCCACGGGCTGAATTAGAAACTGTGCCAACTTATTCCCGGTCGGTTGGATTAAATTGTTGGCCGCTCCTATCTCAAATATCAAGGGCAAAGCGGATTGCACGCCCAACTTCAATCATCTTTGACAGAGGCAGGAATGTGATCAATGACCCGATCTTCCTCTTTGAAACAGTCTGTAAGTGGTCACAATTGACAGCACAATCCTGGGGCATGCCGTCGGCTTTCGAGAGAAATACCTCAGAGGGTATATTACGGATTGTAGTTGTGATGGGAGCGATTGTTACTTCTCCAAGATATTCCAACACAGAATCTCGGGTCAGGATTAGAACCGGCCGTTTTTTATCTGGCGGTATGAACTTGTACCAACGTATTTCACCATGTTTCATTCATCACCCCAAGCCTGCTCAGTTTCCCAAGCAGAAAACTCATCGGCCGCAACCGGGTGCCGCTCGTACCCCCGGCGATGCTTACGTTCTAGTTGCTCAAGGCTGTAGCGCGCAAGGGCGTCACGAAGTGCCTTTCTTGCAAAAGCAGAACGACTTGTGTGGAGCTCCTTTGAAACGCTGTCCACCGCTGTGACAAGATCATCATCAAGGGTCATCTGAATAGCTCTCATATCGCACCTCTATAATGTGGCTTTTCATAGCTATATTAATCCACATTATAGACTATGTCAAATCGATTTTTTCGGCCAACAACGGTTGCTGATAAGCTACCAGCGTTCCAAAAGTATCTGCTGGAAAAGAATCTGGCACCGGCAAAGAGTGTACTTTTCTTCGCCCATTGGGTCAGTCGGTTTCTCGATTATGCAAGAAGAAATGAATTTTCAGCTTTGGAATATCAAGAGGCTGCGGTTTTAGGTTTTTTGGATTCCTTCAAATCGGAAACTCATGTTCTGGATTGGCAACACAGACAGGCAAATGATTCAATCAGGCTCTATTATTTTCACTATCTTAACAACTTGAGAGTACCGAGTTCTTGATATCTTCCGGTGGTTCAAAAGCGAGCTGATTG
>CAZINF010000025.1:0-29501 GCA_964540555.1 uncultured Syntrophus sp.
CCTGGCGGGTGGCCCAGCTGCACCGGAAGATCGAGATGCACCGGGACGAGATCGTCATCTGCAAAACCTTTTCTACGGAGGATGCTGACGTCCTTCTGATCACCCTCGGGGCGACCACGCGCGCCGGTCGCGCCGCGGCGTTGGAGCTCAGGAAGCGGGGGATCAGGGCCGGCGTTCTGCAACTGATCACCCTCTGGCCTTTTGCCGACAAGGAAGTGGCGATGCTGGGCGGCAGAGCAAAGACAGTGATAGTGCCGGAGATGAATTATAGCGGTCAGATTGCCGGCGAGGTTCAGAAGGTGCTTGGAAATGGAGCGGATATCCGAAGGGTCAACAGTTACAATGGAGAGATCATCACGCCGCAGGATATTCTGCAAGCCGCCCCGTGACGACCGATCAAGACTGATATGGTGTTGATTAACAATTTTTTTTGCAGGCTGTTCAAAAATGCTTAGATGCAAGGCGCGCAAAAACCGAAGAGCGAGGCGTATTTGGAAATACGTCGAGCGATGAGGTTTGACGCGCAACGCAGCAGGTGAGCGTTTTTCAACAGCCTGCTAAGGGGGATGAAGTGTCACACGCTACAGGCACAAAATATCTGAAGGATGGGGTTTTACCGCACATGTGGTGCTCCGGTTGCGGGATCGGCGTCATGCTGGGGGCCATGCTGCGTGCATTCGAGGAACTGGATTACAAGAACACCGATACGGTCGTTGTGACGGGGATCGGCTGCACGGGGAAGGCAGACGATTATCTCGTCACCAACGCCCTGCACACGACTCACGGCCGAGCCTTGCCGTATGCCACGGGAATCAAGGCCTTCAATCCGAAGCTGCATGTGGTGGTGCTGATGGGTGACGGCGACAGCGTGACCATCGGAGGCAACCATTTTATTCACGCGGCCCGGCGGAATATCGATCTGACGGCCATTGTCATCAACAACTTCAATTACGGCATGACGGGGGGTCAGGTTTCCGGAACCACGCCGGGGGGACGTTTCACCAGCACCACCTCCTGGGGAAACCCGGAACGCGATTTCGATATTTGCGCCCTGGCTGAAGTCGCCGGCGCGAATTATGTCGCCAGGGAGACACCCTACCACGGCTGGGAGCTGAAGGAATACATCAAAGAGGCTTTGAATAGAAAAGGGTTTTCGCTCGTCGAGGTCTTCAGCCCCTGCCCCACCCATTTCGGCAAGAACAACGAAATGAAACAGACCCGGGAAATGCTCGACTGGTTCAGGGATAGGGGGTTGCCCGCAGATGAGTACAGAAAACTGGGCGATCAGGAGAAGCCGAACCATTTTCCTATCGGCAGGCTTGTTGATCGGAATGACCCGGACTTCACCGCCCGTTATGAAGCGATCAGGGAGAAGGCACTCGGAAGCCCAAGGGGGCAGGAATGAAGATGATGGAAGATCGAAAGCGATATGAAGTCATCCTGGCCGGGTCCGGAGGCCAGGGGTTGGTCCTTTCCGGCATCATGCTGGGCGAGGCGGCGATTCTGGAAGGCAAGGTGGTGGTCCAGACGCAATCCTACGGTATTGCCAGCCGCGGAGGCTTGTCCCTGGCAGAAGTGATCATCGATCAGGAAGAGATTATCTATCAGCAAGTGCAAGCGCCGGATATGATCCTGACACTGACCGAAGAGGCCCTGGAAAAGTACGCCTCTTTTGCAGATAAGGGGGTCGCGATTTTTTATGATACGACACTGGCAAAGGCACGAACCGGGGTGAACTTGACCGGTTATCCCTTTACGCGCATCGCCAGCGACCTGGGGAATGTCGGTTCCGTCAATATCCTTTCCTTGGGGGCCATGATCACGGCGCTGCCGATGATAAAAGCGGAAAGCCTGGCTCGAGTGATCCGGAAGCGTTTCAAAGGAAAAGCCCTGGAAATGAATCTGCAGATGCTTGAGGCGGGTGCGGAGCTGATCAGAAAAGGAGAGCAAACGTGGGAACCATCCTGAAGGGGAAGAAAACGACAGCCCCTTGCCGGGAGGCCTGCCCGGCGGGAATTGATGTCCCCCGGTATATCAGGCACATCAGAGCGGGACGCTTTGCCGAGGCGCTCGATGTGATCCGGGAGCGTATACCGTTTCCCTTTGTATGCGGCTACGCCTGCGTCCACCCGTGCGAGACGAAATGCGCGAGGCTTCAATTCGATGAAGTGGTTGCCATCCGGATGCTGAAAAAAGTGGCTGCGGAGAAGGGAGAACATCGACCGTTGCGGGTCGCCGAACGGCCGCCTACCGGGAAAAAGGTGGCCGTTATCGGTTCCGGCCCTTGCGGGCTTACCGCTGCCTACTATCTCAGCGGACAGGGACATCGGGTGACCGTTTACGAAGCTCTCCCCCTGCCAGGGGGGATGCTGCGTTATGGAATTCCGGAGTACCGCCTGCCCGAGGAGATCGTCGATCGGGAGATCGCCCTGATCTGTGCAAGCGGAGTCGAGCTGATCACGGGGACGGCGATCTCTTCGGCGGCTTCCCTGCGGGAGAAGGGTTTCGATGCGGTCTTTGTGGCGACCGGCGCCTGGAAACCTGCAAAAATGGGGATCCTGGGCGAGGATTCGCCGAATGTGATCGACGGCCTCTCTTTCCTCCGGCAGGTCAACGAAGACAAGGCGCCGGCGATCGGCCGGAAGGTGATTGTGGTGGGGGGAGGCAATACCGCCCTTGACGCCTCGCGGGTATCGGTCCGTCTCGGCGCGGAGGTTGTGCAGCTCTATCGCCGGTCGCGGGCGGAAATGCCGGCCGGCGGCGAGGAGATTTTCGAGGCCGTCGAGGAAGGTGTCCGCATCGAATATCTGACGGCGCCGGTGAATATTGCCAGTGGTCAGGTCACCTGCATCCGGATGCGGCTCACGGCGGAGACCGATGCGACCGGCCGGCGGGCGCCGGTTCCCGCTGCGGGCAGCGAATTTGTCCTGCCGTTCGATACGCTGATCATGGCGATCGGCCAATCGGCGGATGCCCTTTCCCTCCATCTGGAGGGAGAGAAGAACGGGGCAGTTCGGGTGGATCGGGGTAATCTGGCCACACCCGAGAGGGGGATCTTTGCGGGAGGCGATGCGGTCAGCGGGCCTTCGACAATCATCGAGGCCATCGCCCAGGGAAGGCTGGCCTCGGTTTCCATCGACCGGTTTTTGGGAGGGTCTGGAAACCTACCGGAGGCTCTGTCAGATCCGGCGATGGAGCCGCCGGAAACAGCCCCTCGCGGCACAACCAGGCCGGCGTCCAGGACCATTTCCCTGAAGCGACGCTACGGCACATTCGATCCCGTGGAACTTTCTTATACGAAGAAAGCCGCCATGGCGGAAGCCGTGCGCTGCCTCTCCTGCGACCTATGTGATTTCGACGTTTTGATCAATGCTTCGATCTGCAAGGACTGCGGCTACTGCCGGGAGGTGTGCAGCCTCGGCATTTTTGAGCAGTCTGCGGATTTCAATCCCAGCGGCTATAAACCGGCCGTCGCGGTACACACCGATCAATGCATCGGTTGTCTGCGATGTCTTTACATCTGCCCGGATTTTGCCATTGCGATTCAGGAGAGAAAAGAGAGGGAAAAATGGGGCTCATGACAAAAGCCGAATACATCGAGTCGCTCCGGCGGCTGAAGCCGACGGTTTACATGTTCGGTGAGAAGATCGAAAACGTGGTGGACAATCCGCGCCTGCGAGCCGGCATCGAGGCCACCGGGGCCACCTACGAACTGGCCGAGACCCCCGAACATCGAGACCTGATCGTGACTCACAGCAGACTGACCGACGAGACGGTCAACCGCTTCAATAAACCGCCCGAGTCTGTCGAGGATCTGGTGGCACGGGTCAAGATCAACCGTCTGCTGGGACGGCGTGTCGGCACCTGTTTTCAGCGCTGCACCGGCCTGGATTGCCTTGTCGCTCTGTCCGTAACGACCTATGACGTCGACCGGAAGTACGGCACCCAGTACCATCGGCGGTTCACCGATTTCCTGAAGCACATGCAGAAAAACGACTTGACGGCCAATGCCGGGGTGACCGACGTCAAGGGAGACCGGAACCTCAGCCCAAAGGATCAGGTGGACAAGGATGTGTACCTCCATGTGGTCGAGAAACGGGATGACGGCATCGTCGTGCGCGGCGCGAAGTGCCATCAGACCGGCTCGTTGTCGGCGCACGAGATTATCGTTCTGCCCACCCGGGCCCTGCGGAAAGGAGAAGAAGAGTTCGCGGTGGCCTTTGCCGTTCCGAGCGATACGGAAGGCATCATTCACGTGGTCGGCCGATCGAGCCTGGACACAAGGGAAGAGGACGGTTGCGACTGCGGCAACCAGCGGTATTCCAAATACGCCCCGACGGTCATCTTCGACAACGTTTTCGTCCCCTGGGAGCGGGTATTTTTGTGCGGCGAATGGGAATTTGCCGCCGATCTGGTGGCCTACTTCTCCGCCTTCCACCGCCAAAGCCACGGCGGATGCAAGGCCGGCAAGATCGACTGCATGGTTGGCGCGGCCCTGACCATGATGGAATACAACGGTACGGAGAAGGTGAGCCACCATAAAGAAAAGGTCACCGATATGATCCATCGCGCCGAAACCTTGTATGGTTGCTCGTTGGCCGCCTCGTATGAAGGCAGACGAACGCCCTCCGGCACCTATTTTATCGACCCGGTCCTGGCCAACGCGTCCAAGATTCACGAGGGGAAGGAGATGGCCGAGGCGACCCGGCTGATGATCGATATCGCCGGCGGTTTTGTGGCGGACCTGCCGTCCGACCGGGATTTTGACCATCCCACGGTCGGCCCGCTCCTGAAGAAATATCTCAAAGGGGTCGAACAGACGCCGGTCGAAAACCGGGTTCGGATGTTCCGTTTGATTGAAAAGCTCGCCATGGAAAGCGCCGATACGGTTTCCGATATCCACGGCGGAGGTTCTCCGGCAGCGCACCGGCTCACCATTTTCCGGGAATCGAACAACGAGGCCAAGGTGAAGGCGGCAAAAAGGCTGGCCGGGATTGCGGAATGATCCCAAATCGCGCTTGACAAGCCGTTATCAGTCGTATTAGCGTTACAGGCATCTGTTAAAAACCACATTTCACCGACCATTAACGAAAGGAGATCCGTATGAAACTGAAACCATCCTTTTTTTTAGCGCTTCTGGTTGCCGCATTGTGCATGCCCGCCATCGGCACGGCGCAGCAGATCACCCTGATGACCGGTCCCCAGGGCGGCGTGTGGGTGCCGCTCGGCGGCGCGCTGAAAGGCATGTGGGAAAAGGCGATTCCCGGCTTGCAGGTGCAGGCGCAACCCGGCGCCGGCATCGCCAACGTACGCGGAATCGATGAAGGCAAGGCGCATATCGGCTTTGCCAACACCATCACGACGGTGGACGGGCTGGCCGGCAGACCGCCCTATCCGAAGCCGGTGACCAAGGTCTGCCAGGTTGCGAACCTCTACCCGCAATATTACCAGGTGGTCGTGCCCGTCGACTCGAAGATCGACAGTATTGTCGACCTGAAGGGCAAGGTCATGGTTACCCAGCCGAAAGGCAATACGTCGGAAATCATCAATGTGCATATCCTTCAGGTGTTCGGAATGACTTACCAGTCGCTGTCGAAAGTGAACTTCATCGCCGCTTACACCGATGCCGTATCGATGATGAAGGACGGTCATGCACAGGTGTTCACCCTGGGCACGACGGTTCCCGCCTCGGCGGTGATGGATCTGGCCAGCGCTCGGGACATCAAGCTGATCGGCATCGACGCCAAGACGCTGGAAGGAATGAAGAAGATCAATCCGGGTTACTCCAAGCTCACCATCAAGGCCGGGACGTATCCCAAACAGAGCAAAGACGTCGACGTGATCGGCTACGCCACGCATATCGTCGCCTCCTGCGACCTGCCGGAAGAGATGGTCTACAAGATGACAAAAGAGATGGCGGCCAATGTGACCGACATGGCGGCATCGAACAAGGCAATCTCCGGGCTGACGCCGAAGATCATGGCCGAGGATATCGGTGTGCCTCACCACAAGGGGGCCTTGAAGTTCTACAAGGAAGCGGGAGCGATGTGAACCTGGAGGATCCCGCCACCCGCGGCATAAGTGCGGGGCGGTCTCGACCGCCCCGTTTCTGCATCTGACGTTGACGTCGCGACAGAGGAATCCCGCATGCCGGAAGCAATGCCCATCATATCCGAAGAAGTCCCTGCAACACAGCCAAAAGCCAAAGCCCTCATATGGACCGTTTCGGTCATTGCCATAGCGATGTCGCTGTACCACATGTACGTCGCCGGCTTCGGACCGCCCGAAGCGATGATCTTCCGCGGAACCCACCTGCTGTTTGCGCTTACCCTGGTGTTCCTGCTGTATCCGCTCAAGCCCGGTGGCGGCGCCGGTTGGCGCATCCTTGACATGGTCCTGCTCATCGGTTCGTGGGCCTTCATTCTGCACATCTTCCTCAACTATGAGTACGTCACCTACCGCACCATCTATATCGACGACCTGAAAACCTTCGACAAGGTCTACACGGTCGTCGCCGTGCTGATCATCCTCGAGGCTACCCGGCGCGTCCTCGGCTGGGCGCTGCCGATGACCGCCGTCGTATTCCTCGCCTACGCAGCGCTCCTCACCAACGTGAAGCCGCCGGTCCTGATGGAGCAGCTCTATCTCTCCACCGAGGGTATCTTCGGCTCGACGCTCGGCGTGTCGGCTTCCTACGTGATGCTGTTCGTGCTGTTCGGCGCGTTCATGGAGAGGAGCGGCACCGGAAAGCTGTTCATGGACTTTGCCCTTGCGATCACCGGCCATACCGCCGGAGGCCCGGGAAAAGTTTCGGTGGTGAGTTCATCCTTGTTCGGCACGGTATCGGGCAGCGCGGTCGCCAACGTGATGGTCGATGGGCCGATCACGATCCCGCTGATGAAGAGAACCGGCTTTCACCCGCCGTTTGCGGCAGCAGTCGAGGCGGTCGCCTCCACGGGCGGGCAGATCATGCCGCCGGTGATGGGCGCCGCCGCTTTCGTGATGGCCGAATTCCTTGCGGTGAGCTACTTCCAGGTGACGCTCTGGGCAGCTATCCCGGCGATCCTGTACTATGTCGCGGTGTTTTTCTCGGTGCATTTCAGGGCAAAGCGCGTGGGGCTGCTGGGCGTTCCCAAATCCGAGCTGCCGCGTCTCGGGACGGTGATGCGCGAGCGCGGACACCTGTTCACACCCGTTTTCATCGTCTTCACTGGATTGATTGCAGGTTACAGCGCCCCACTGTGCGCACTGGCCGGCACCCTCGCCTGCCTTCCCATGGCCCTCCTCAGGAGGACGACACGTCAGGGCATCACCTGGAAGTCGATACTTGAAGCGCTCGAGGACGGAGCGCGAAATACGCTGCTGGTGGCGATGGCTTGCGCCTGCGCCGGGATTGTCATCGGCTGCGTGACCATCACGGGTCTGGGGATCAGTTTCACACAGATCGTCGTGGGACTGGCACGTGAAATGCTGCCCCTCGCACTGGCGCTCACGGCTGTCGCCGGCATCATTCTCGGCATGGGAATGCCGACCACCCCCGCCTACATTGTGATGGTCTCACTGCTCGTTCCGGCCCTGGTAAAGCTCGGCGCCGTCACGCCGGCCGCCCACATGTTCGCGTTCTATTTCGCGATCCTCTCGGCGATCACGCCGCCGGTGGCGCTCGCGGTTTTTGCCGCGGCCAGCCTCGCAAAAACCGACCTCTGGAAAGCGGGATGGGAAGCGGTGCGCATCGGCGCCGCCGGCTTCATCGTGCCGTTCATGTTTATTTACGAGCCGGCGCTCCTGATGATCGGCAACTGGCAGACCATTGCGGCCTCGTTCTTCACCGCGACACTCGGCACGATCATCCTTGCCGCTGCACTGCAAGGCTATCTGATCAGATCTGCCGCAATGTGGCAACGGATAGTCCTGTTTGTCGCGGCGCTTTGCCTGATCAAGCCGGGCTGGGTCACAGACATCGTCGGCCTCACCCTTCTTGCTGTGGTGGTCGCCAGCCAATATCTTCTCGAACCTGAAAAAGAGGTCGAGGATCACGGGAAGTGACCTCGCGAGATTTGGGGACGGATTTCGCCTAATGGGGACGGATTTGCGGATTTGGGGACGGATTTGAAATCCGTCCCCATTATGAGGCGTACTGTGGCTTACGCCGCAATGACGAAGGATGAAATGCAACGCAGCATCCGGGCTTTTTACGAAGTCGTCAGGGGTGATGGCGGGGTATCCACGCCCCGAGAGACTCCTCGATATGCCGACGATGCGTCCCCGGCCAATAGATCCCTCCGCACGAAGGACATCCCTTGAATCGAACGCACGTGACATGAACATATAAAGGAACACCGCCTTCCGCTCTATCTTTCGGAATCTCCTCCAGCGGCGTGTTACACCGGAGACAGAGTGTCATCTTTTTCACCGGATCAGGTTCCAGGGACAGCGCTTCGAGAACCTCATGAAGCTGAAAGCGGACATGGTCGGCTTTCACCACAACGAGACGCCCCTCGGGGGAGAGGCGGGCAAGTTCCCTCTTCCTGGTAAGGGCGATTCTCCCCTCTGCAGCCGCTTTCCGGATAAAGTCCTGATCCGCATTCCCCCGTTCATACAGTGTGTCGTAACCAAGAATTCGAAGCCACTTCGCCAGTTTTCCCAGATTGCAATCGGCTGCGAATCGGACATCCACGTCAGCCTCCGGGCGGGAAACGTCGCAGTGTGAAGCGGCCGTCATCGAATAAAAGGTAAGAACCATGGGTCATCCAGTCGCCGAGGGTGACAAAAGTCTTTTCCCTGCCGCCGCTAAACACCTGCCGGATCAGCGGTTCATGACAGTGCCCCAGGATGACGGCATCGTAACCTTCCTGAAATTTGACCTCCGCGAAGCGATGCATTACCTTCACCAGGCGCCCCTGTGACTCCCCGGACATCTCCCGGCTCATTTTTGACCAGAAACGGGCCAGGCGCCAAATGACGGATCGGGGGAGCAGCTGCTCCAGGCGGCGCGTAAAGGGACTCCGGAGAAATCCCCGCAGCGCCAAATAGGTATGGTTGCGGGTGTCCACGGTATCGCCATGGGAAGCCAGTACGCGAAGACCGTCAAGATGGAATTCGGCCCACTCCTGATGAACGTCGATCCCCAGTCTGCGGGAAAAATAGTCCATCAGGAAGAAGTCATGGTTTCCCTCGCAGAGGTCGATCCGGACCCCCTCCTGCTTCAAGGCGGCCAGTCTATCCACCGTTGGCCGGAAACCGGGATAGACGGCCTCTCCTTTGCTGAACCAGAAATCAAAGAAATCGCCTGCGATGACAAGCTGATCCAAAATCAGTGCGGTATCAGGGATCTCACCGCAGCCGGCTTTCTGCCTACCCCGCAGCCGGTCGAAGAAATGCATGAGCCTTTCATAGTCGGCGCCGTCGGGATCTTTCAGGTGAACATCGGAGAGGAATACCGCCTTCATGCGGTCTCTCTTTCCGGAGGAAGGTCTTCCCGCAGGGAACAGAATGCGTTTATAGAAAAGGTCTCGTCCATGGCCGGGCGTCTATCAGATTTTCCCTTTCCGTTCAAGCGAAGAATTGGCTGCAGCGCCTTCGGACCGGTGGATGCAAACAGATCTACCCGAAAACCGCCGGAAAATCCTTTGACAAGACCGCCGGCACTCCGATAGAATGCCATAAACATCGGAAGTTATCGGCTCGGAGGTGAACCATGCTCTATCGAGGAATGATGATGTTTCCCGTGTTTGCATTCCTGTTGACGATGACGGCCTGTACAGGCTTTCGCTCTATCGAAGGCAGTTCGCCCGAAGCGATGAAGAAATCTGAACTATCCAAAAACGACCTCTGGAATCAGACAAATACGCTTGAGAGGGAGAAAGCCGTTTGTCAGAAGCGGCTCGTCGATCAGGAGGGAGTGATTGACCGGATGAAGCGAGATCTGTCCGATCAGCAAAGCGAGACGACCCGGGCAAATCAACAAATCTCTGCATTAAACCATATTATTGAAGACCTGAGCACAAAAGTGAAACAGATCCGGGAACCCCGTAAAAATGAAACCTCTTCGGGTCCGCTCCATGCCGCCTCCCCTGTAAGCTGGGGCACGATCATGCAGGTTGAAGACAAAACGAATATCCGGACGAAACGATCCCCTGATTCTAAGCTCCGGGGATATCTAATGCCGGGCCAGCCTGTGAAGGCAGATTTTCTGAAAGACGATTGGTACGCTGTATTCAAAATAACAGAAAGGGCGCGGTCGGAGAAGAAGGCCCTGGGTTACGTCTATGCACCCAGGCTTTTCAAGTCACCGTCGCCGGAGAGAGCGGCGGAAAAAGGGGAGAAAGAGGGACCGCCTGCTGCAGATAAGCCTGCTCAAGAGACCTTCTCCGTGGCTGTCAAGTCGATTCGCCATAAGGTTCTGCCGGAAGGAAAAGAAGTGCTCCTGGTTGAATTCGACCGTTTCTACGTGCCTGCGGTGTACAACATCGAAGGGGACGCCCCGATGATCATCATGGATGTGACCCGCACCTCTTCCATGAAAAAAGAATGGTCCAATATCCGCACGGACGGAACGCTGATCAAAAAGATACGGGTCAACCTGAATCGCACAGCCGACATCCTGCGGATCGTATTGGATATGACGCCCGATAAGGACTATGACATCAAACCCACCTTCTACAAGGGTAAGGACAGCGATGTGTATGCCGTTGAAGTGACGGGTGTTACATCCAATAAATGACGGCTTGTAAGTCTGGGGGACGGATTTCAAATCCGCGCCCAAATCCGTCCCCCAAATCCGCCGGCGAAGACGATCTACCCAGCGAGGCGCCGTTCGCCAAATCGCATCGGCAAAATGACGGCGAGGATGCAAAGAACAAGAACGAGGGTAAACGAAACGACGAGCCATACGAGCTGCAGACCGGAGAGGCTCCGGCCCTGAAAGCCGGCCATTAAAACGGTATAGACCGGGCCTGCCTCGAGCACGATCACTACGGCAATGAATCCGGCCGCGAGCAGCATAAAGAGGAGTCCTCCAAAACTGGTCACCGACTGGGCTGGATTCTCCGACCGGAAGTCTGGATATGCAGCGCCCAAACCTACCCCCAGGGCAACCACGCCCGGAACCATCAAGAATACTGTGACCACCGACAGAACCATCATGAACGGTGTGACCTGCAGAAGAATATTGGAACTGACGATCAGAATCTCCGACAGAAGCAGCAACGGGAGAAAATAGACCGTAAACTTGACCCAGAGAAAGGCGCGAAGCGAGAGAGGCGCAGACCGGACGATCCAGAAGGCATCCCCTTCGCAGCTCACCGCCGGATAGACGAACCGGGCGGCGATCGCCGTGAGAACGAATGCGGCCAGACCCATGTTCAGGAAAGCAAATAAATTCTGCAGGTAGATTGTTTGTATTGCTGAGTGA
The DNA here is from genome assembly GCA_964540555.1 of uncultured Syntrophus sp. GTDB lineage: Bacteria > Desulfobacterota > Syntrophia > Syntrophales > UBA5619 > JAKAFS01. Next base: position 11,414 of record CAZINF010000025.1, read on the forward strand.
CCCAAGGGCAGAACCGAAAAATTATAGAGGTATATGAGGATAAGAGCCGCGATGAGAAAGAGTTGCGGCCACTGGGTCTGATCCCGGAAGAAAATCCTGAACTCCTTGACGGCGAAAGCCCAGGCCGGTCCGGAAAACCGTTCGAAAAAGCGATGCCGGTTTCCGCTGAGACCGGCGCGCAGCGGAAATAGCCGGGTCACCGTGGTTTGCGCCTTTGTGTAACCGAGGTAATAGATCTTCCCCGCTATCCGGATCAAGACAAAGGAGAGGGCCGCCGCACAACTCCAGGCGAGGGCGAGATGGAAAATGGCCTCACCCTTGAAACCCGACAGAGCCGCATTCAGACTATCCAGAGCCCAGGTGGTGGGAAGCAGCGGGGACCCGGGCGCCCCCATTTCCCGCAGGTAGAGGACCAGGGTGGCAAAGGTCTCCGGATTGACCAGCCTCTCCGGTCGCATGAGGCGGAAGACAAGGATGAGCGCGATGATCATCAGCAGACCGAAGAAGACGAATACCGTCCTGATTCTTCCCGCCGGTAAAAGGACCGCTGCAACGACCACCGCAAGCGCGCTGAGAGCGGAAGCGATCACGCAGAGCGGAAGCAGCGCCATTCCCGCCGTCATATAAAAAAAAGGCCCCGCCTGATAGACGATCCCATAGGAGAGAAAAACGGGCAGGCTGAAGATGATCACCATCCAGGAACTGTCGACGATGCTCTCCAGCCAGCGTGCCAGAAAGATCTTCCCTCCGGATACCGGCATCGAATGGACCAGCATCAGATCGCGGCTGAGGTAGAGTTTGGAGAGCGAGGTCACAGTGCTGCTGAAAAGGAGAAGCGAGAAAAAGGTCAAGAGGACCATCGAAAGGAGCTTACGGGCCAGGATATCTCCAAACTCCTCAACCCCCTGAAAATAAGTCAACACCCGATAGAAGATGAGGAAGGCGCCGACCCAGAAGGCAAGTCCCATCCCGGTAAACAAGAGATACCGAATACGGCGACTGCCGGCGGTTTGGGAGGCGCTCCCGTTCTTGAAGGAGAGCAGGCGCGGCCTGAGCAGGACACCAAGATCATTCATGGTGATCCCCCAAAAAGCCATCAAGGTTTCGGAGACGAGGGATGAAGCGAAACGCAGCATCCGGGCTTTTTACGAAGCCGTCTTTCATGGTGTCTCCTTGCCGGTCAGTCTGAGAAACACCTCCTCCAGGTCGCCTTCGATCAGGCGCGCCGTTCCCCGAAGGTCGCCGGTCGTTCCCAGAGCAACCAGCCGTCCCCGATGGATGATTCCGATCCGGTCGCAGAGATCTTCCGCAATCTCCAAGGTGTGGGTGGACATAAAGATCGCCGTACCCTTGCCGGCCAGCTCCCGGAGCAGGTCCTTGACCATTCTGATCCCGGCAGGATCGAGCCCGACCATCGGTTCATCCACGATGATCACCTGGGGATCGTGCAGAAGGGCGGAAGCGATCACCAGTCGCTGTTTCATCCCGTGGGAATAGGCCTCGATCAGTTGATCGGCCCAGTCATAGAGGGAAAACTGGATCAGCAGCCCCTCGGCCTTCTTTCGGAAGATCCCGTTTCCGACACCGTAGAGATCCGCTGAAAAACGCATGAATTCCATGCCCGTCAGTTTCTCGTAGAGAAACGGCCTGTCCGGTATGAAACCAATGACCCTTTTGGCTGCCACCGGATCCGACGCCATGGCGACCCCGCCGATCAGAACCGCCCCCTCCGTCGGCTTGAGGACGCCCGCCATCATGCGGATGGTGGTGGTTTTCCCCGCTCCGTTCGGGCCGATGAACCCGAATATTTCCCCCTTCGCCACCGCAATATTCAGCCGGTCCACCGCCACGAGGCGTCCGTATCGTTTCGTCAGATTCGTCAACGCGATCATCTCGTCATCTCCAGGATCTCCAGTTTCACCTTGCCGATAAGCCCCACCAGATCGAGCTGTTGATCCGCGCCGCCGCTGATAAAGCGGATGTGCGTCACATCTGCCGGCATCTGCCCGAGGACCGAGTCGGCGGTTACCCATCCGCCCTTCTCCTTGAGGAAAAGGCAATTCCAGGCGTGATAATAGAACCGGCCCCGCAGAAAAACCAATCCCGCCTCCACTTCCGAAGGTATCCCGGCGGCCCGGGTCAATGCGGCCAGCAGGACCGCATGCTCGTTGCAGTCCCCGACACGATTTTCCAGCGTCTCCAAAGCGTTCGGCACCGAAAGGACAGGCCGCTTTTCAAGATTCTTGTGGATCCAGGTCATGATTTTTCCGGCCTTCACCCCGTCCGTATCTCCAGGGGAAATGATTTCCATCAGCTTCCGCCTCACCTTCGGATGATCCGACTGGATGAAGGGCGTGGCCCGGAGAAACGCCGAAAGGTCCTCTTCGGCGCTACCCGAATGAACGACAGGATCGGGGGGGGATTCGCGGCGAATCGTCAGGAGGCCGCTCCGATAGACCTGTCTGCCTCCGTCAAGAAAGAGTGTGCTTTCGGGAAGACCCGTTAAACGAATCTTCAGGGATCTCAAGGTCTCCGGAGCTTCAATCGGTCGCGGGGATGGGATGGAGGCAATTTCCGCGAGATCCGCACTGGCCGCCCCTTCCAGCCCGGCCAGAGCCTCCTCCTGTGTGACTTTTTCCAGAGTGATCCCCAGTATCCCCTCTTCCCGGAGCACTGCACCGCCCTGATCGACCCAGGCAACCTGCTTCATCCCCATGAAATCCACCGACAGTTTTTTTGCCTGCCGTCTCTTTCCCATGACCATGACGGCTTCTTCGCCAAGGAGCGTGATGTGCACCGGTCTCTGTCCCAGGGAGGCGGGATCAAAAACCGGGAACGTCCTCCCCTCGCCCGGCTTGAGACCCTCAGCGCCCATGGACTCCAGGATATTCCCGCCCAGATAGGGCGCTTCCGTAAGCGCCACGACGGTGATTGTTTCTTTACCAGGAGCGCCGATATGAAGCGTCAGGCGCTTCCCCTCAACCTTTCCCCGTGCAGTGAACCGGAAAAGGGAAGAGCCCAGATCAAATTGAAAGTTAGAGAGGGTCCGGTCGGGGTTCAGTTCAGCCGACGTCCGGACCGACAGGGGCTGGACAATCCCCATGGTATTGATCCGCATGAAAATATTCTCGGAAAATCGGAATCCGTTTTCCGCTGCTGTGGTGGTCCGCTGCACGTAGCCGATCTTTTGAGCGTTCTGGGTGATATTCATCCAGCTTTCTCCGGAGGCGGTGATCACCTGCGGCGGAGAAAGCGTCCCCGCCGCACCGGGAAGAATTTTTCCCGGAACACCAAGACGAAAGAGCAGGAGGACAGAGAAGACAAAAATCGCCCCCCCTCCTGCACACCATTGCCATTTGCCGCCCGAACTTGCCATTGACCCGCCGCCGTGGATGGACCTCAAAAGACTCCCCGATCCATATTTGACGGCCTCGTAAAAAGTCCGGATGCTGCGTTACGCTTCATCCTTCGTCATTGCGGCGTACGCCAAAGTACGCCTCACTCCTCAGGATTCGCGCGCCTTGCCTGCGGACTTTTTACGAAGCCGTCTCATTTTCGTGACTTTCAAGACTTTTTACGAGGTCGTCATATTTCCTCGAGCGATTATATGAAATGACCGCAACGCTGTCAATCAATGGACAGCGGAAAATCATCCTTGTCAGGTCAGCAGATTTCTGATAGCGTCCCCCACGCGAAGAGATGCTCATCTCCCGGTCAAAAACCGCGGAGAGCGATGAACAGAGGGGTGTATTTTTCAATGGAAGAGGATCGTTCGATAACAGAGGCGAAGGAAGTGCTCCGAATCGAGGCGGAAAGCATCCTCCATCTCATCGACAAGGTGGGGGAGTCTTTTTCCCGCGCGGTTGAACTGATCTATCGTTCCAAAGGCCGGGTGATCGTCACGGGAATCGGAAAATCGGGCCTTGTCGGCAGAAAGATCGTAGCCACCCTGACCAGCACCGGCACACTGGCGCTCTTTCTCCACCCCGTGGAGGGTCTCCATGGCGACCTGGGGATCGTCACGAAAGACGATGTATTTCTCGCGATCTCACACAGCGGCGAGACCGCCGAGCTGAACATGATTATCGACAGCATCTGTAACATCGGAGTCCCTCGCATCGCCTTCACTGGAAACCTCGTCTCCACGCTGGCCAGGGCGTGCGAAGTGGTCATCGACGTGGGCGTGGCAAAAGAGGCCTGCCCCTTCGGCCTTACCCCGACTTCGAGTTCCACCGCTGCGCTTGCGATGGGAGACGCCCTTGCCGTCGCCCTGATACAGCGACGGAATTTTCAGGAGAAAGACTTTTACAAATTCCATCCCGGCGGAAATCTCGGTTCCCGGCTCCGTGTCAAGGTCCGGGACGTCATGCTCGGAGGCGCGCAGATCCCCCGCGTCGGGTATGATGCGCCCGTTCTGGAAGCAATCCGGGAAATGGATCAAAAGAACAAGGGATTCGTCCTTGTTACGGACGGGGATGACACCCTCCTCGGCATTCTGACCGACGGCGACATCCGGCGTCTAGTCCGCACGGGGCAGGATTTTCGTGATGAACGGATCAGCGCCTTCATGACCCTTCATCCCAAGACGATCCGGGAAAACATCTCCGTCGCACAGGCGATTGAATACATGCAGCGCGATGAGATCACCACCCTCGTCGTCACCGATGCGGACAATCGCCTGAAGGGGTACATCCACATCCACGACCTTCTCGGACGGGGCGGCACACTGAAGATCACCGTCGCCGAATAGCCAAACAGTCGATCGGCCCCTTGCCGTGTCTGCAGCTTCCCGGTAATCCTGTTTACGCAATCCGGTCATGAAGGCGGGAGCAGATATCAAAAAGGGCCACCGGTGAATCTGGCAACCCCTTGATTTTCATGGTAGGCGGTACTGGGATTGAACCAGTGACTTCTACCGTGTGAAACAGCTTGAAATCATAAATGATCTTCAATACTATCAACCAACATAAAGAAATATAAAAGATTTTCTTGACCATCGTTATGTCCTGCTTTAGCATCTTTGATGATATTTATCAATGCTGTGGTAGCAAAATGGTAGCAAATTATTTAACTGAGATTTGAGATTGCGTGGGGAAGGCAATGAAAAAAGGGCAAACCAGTAGCGCCAATTTCTTTAACATATGGCTTTCTTATAAAATAGAAAAACTTCAAGAGATTGAACATCTGTGTACGGCAATCATGGACGTCTTGCAGATTACCGATGATTCTTCCGATAACATCACACTTGATGGACTCATAGAGGGAGAAATCGGTAATCGTAAGTTCGCTGCCAAAATACATTTTCCGATTGACACCATTGATTGGGTGAAACACTTTGAAAAATTTAGGATAGGCAAGAGGATTGCCGAATGTAAAGACCTTCGACATGGGCATGGAAAGGAGCAGGTGGGGGATTTCAAGACTCTCTTTCACCAGCATGATCCCGGATGGAGACAAACCTGCTATGGCGAGGATCTTGGTTCATTCCAAGCAATCAGAAACGACTGTAGAATGATGTCCCAACTTCTTAGAACTGACGTGACAGGATGCGGTGAGATGGGTTTTAAGGCTATCGATGGCACCGTAACTTCCCTTGCTGAAAGCACTTTTACGCTTATTGGCATACACGACAAAGAACACGAGATTACACCAAAACTTCGTGAGCATGAAGCGCGGGAGCAAGAGCGAAAAAAAGCGGACGAAGTAATGCGGAAAGGAAGGGTAAAAGGTGGACGTGTACCCAAGAAGAATGCCGCGATTCTCGAAGCTGTAAAAGAATTTATCATCGAGAAACGGAAACGGATCGGGCAAAAGGCTGCTACTATAGCGAGGACTTTTAAGGTAACGTATGACTCGTCACAGCCCTTAGAAATTACAGTTGATTCCATAAAGTATGAAGTATATTGCGATGGGAAAGAAGTCTGTAGCCGATCCGCAACAGGGAAAAAAGGAAAATACCACGACAAAACAATATCATATAGTTCACTTATGGCAAGATACATTCCAGAAGCAAAAACCGCAGTTTCATCCTCGAATAGCCTTAAATCCTAATATAGACCAATAGTTATACTAATAAAAAAAGTCTGACAGTAACTGACTTACCGTATTTACACTAAGTCAGTTGCTGTACATCCGATGCTCTATCTTAGCCCTGCATGATTGGCGATGGTTTTTGAATGTCGCTGTTCATAGCGGGGCTTTGATTGAATGGACTATGGAGGATGGCAAAATGGAAATCGAAAAATTGGTTGGACTGGACGAAGGCGCTGAAATTGTCAACGTGAAAAAATCTTACTTTTATTCCCTGACGAGGCAGGCGAGGCGAGGCGGAAATGATTTCCCCGTTATCTTTATCGGCAAATACTGCAAATTCAGACCGTCACAACTCATCGCGTGGTTTGAGGCGCAAAGCAAATCGCAAAGGGGGGATGCGGCATGAAATCGGGGAAATCATACCGGGACCCCACCACCATTGAGCAGGTATTGAACCGCTTGCCAAGTCCATGCCTGATGTTTCCAAAGGATATCGTGAAGGGGGGCTTGATCGATAAGCTGTTCGTTGCCCTGTGGCGGGTACAAAGGGCTTACTTCCTCAGACGGGTAGACTTTGATCAGTGGAACAAGGACCTTTCTCAGGCGGTTGATTGCCTCATACATCTTATAGAATCTTTTGAACAAATAAGGAAAAAGACATGATCAACACTGTCGAATGTTTTAGGCAGGCTATGCGAGAGGCCGGGATAGAGCCAGAGCCACCGGCGGAGATCATATCGGACGGTGCTGTTCACCGTTTCACAATACCAGGGGACAAGGCACTGAGTCGGAACGGCTGGTACGTTCTTTTTTCCGATGAACCACCAGCAGGCGCTTTCGGCTCTTGGAAGACGGGCGTAAGCCGGACCTGGAGAAGCAAGCCTATCAAGGACATGACCACGGCAGAGAAAACCTCCTATGATGCCAAAATTGAGGCCATGCAGATGCAGCGGGAAGCGGATCGCCAGGAAGTCCATGCCGAATGTCGGAAGGTGTCTGCGGGGTTGTGGAAGCTGGGGCACGAGGTTGACGCAAAACACCCCTACCTTGTTGCCAAACAGATCAAACCCGTTGGCATAAAGCAGTTGAAAGAAAGTCTGCTCGTGCCTGTCCGCGACAGCACCGGGAATCTTCACGGGTTGCAGTTCATAAGCGCGACAGGGGAAAAGAAATTCAAGGCTGGTACGGCGGTGGCTGGCTGTTATCTATCCATAGGAAAACCAAATGGCAAGGTTTTGATTGCCGAAGGCTTCGCCACCGGCGTGAGCCTTCACGAAGCGACCAGACAAGCAGTTGCTGTTGCTTTCGACTGTGGGAATCTGAAACCAGTTGCGACGGCATTACGAGCAAAATATCCAGCACTGAAAATCATTATTTGTGCCGATGACGACCACGCCACCGAAGGGAATCCCGGATTGACGAAGGCAACCGAAGCGGCACGGGCTGTCGGTGGATTATTGGCAATTCCGGCTTTCCCCGATAATCGAGGGTCAAAGGACACCGACTTTAACGATCTTGCGCGCCTGGCAGGGCCGGAAGCGGTAAAGGCTTGCATAGAGGCAGCGACCATACCCACCCCTGCACTTTCTACCGAAAACTCTTTACACGCTGAAAGTGAAAGCCTTGAACCCGAGGCATGGCCTGTGCTGTCAGAAGATGCACTGCCCGGTTGGTTAGGAGAGTTTGTAGAGACAGCGTGTGAACATTCTGAGGCAGACCAGGCGGCTATACTTACTACGCTGTTATGTCGTTTTGCCGCCGAGGTAGGCGCAGGGGCTTATGTAAATGTTGGCGATGCCCGGCACTGGTGCCGCACTAATGCTGTTATTGTTGGTGCCACCTCAAAATCCCGAAAAGGAACATCCGTAAAGCCTGTTGAACGTCTATTTCATGACATTCCGTCAGGTGTGCGATGTACACCAGGACCGCTGTCCTCTGGTGAAGGTCTTATTTACGCCGTCCGTGACGAGGTGAAAGAGTTCAACAAAAAAAATCAGGAGTATGTCGTAACTGACCCCGGCATAACCGACAAACGCATGTTCGTACTTGATGAAGAATTTGCAGCGGCGTTGAATAGCACCAAGCGAGAAGGAAACACTCTCTCTGCAATAATCCGAGGATTCTTTGATGATGGCAACGCCGAACCGCTAACCAAGTCATGGCGTATAAAGGCTACTGGCGCTCATGTCGTAATAGTAACCCATATCACGGAGCTGGAATTAGTTTCTTTGTTGAATCAGGTGCAAATGACTAACGGATTCGGGAATCGTTTCCTTTGGATACTTTCCAGACGACAGAAATTGTTAGCGCTCCCATCACCAATGCCAGCCAGTAAAGTAGACCGAATTCGCAAAATCGTTGTTGAACGGCTTAAATCGGCAAGTACTATAGGTGCCATCGGAATGAACGATGATGCCAGAAGGTTATGGACTATCTCCTACCCCGGTTTAACGATGGATTATGAAGGTACTGCGGGGGCAGTTGTGAATCGTACCGAGGCACACGCTATCAGGCTGTCGTTGATATATGCCCTGTGTGCGGGTCATAGTCAGATTGAAGTTGACGACCTCAAGGCGGCGATTGCACTTGCGGACTATTCGCGGAGATCAGCATTTAGGATTTTCGGTAGTGTATCCCAAGATAAGAAAAAATCTAAAATCCTTAGTGCCCTACAAAGTGCAGTCAACCACGAAATGACCATCACTGAAATCAGTAGTGATATCTTCAGCCGGAACATGAAGTCAGAGGATCTGCATAAACTCCTTGTACAAATGGAAGCCTCACGGCTGATTGTGCAGGAAAAATCACCAACGGGCGGAGCTCCGAAAAACGTCGTGAGACTTGCAAGCGCCTTACGAAAAAACGAATTAAACGAAGTAATGACGATCGACCCCACCCCCTTTAATTCGTTAAATTCGTTAATTCGTACAAGCGATACAGAAATTATATCATTCACTGAGGCCGATTTTAATATGGAGAATGCGTTATGAAGGTACGCGCACTGACGGAAGTCCCGACGGCAAAGGGAATGATCCAGGTAGGGCAAATCATAGAAATCCCCGAGTCGCTCATGGCAAAATTAAAAGGGAAAGTGGCGGAGATTACGCCTATGGTTGACGATAGGCTTTCTTCGCACACCTCAAAGCCTGACCTTACCCCGGCGGTTATCGTCGATCCTATAGCACCTGTGAGAGCCCTATGGTCTCTGGAGATGCAATCCCTGGTGGTCTGGTTCATGATGCAGGAAGCACCCGTTGAACCATTTTACCTTGAGCCGCACCAACGTGTACTGGACCCGGTGAAGTTCTTCCTTTCATTGCGGCAGGACATAGCGAAAGGTCCAGCAGGAGCACGAGCCAAGTATGGCACCCTGCAAGACGATCTACGGAAACTCAAGAATTTCTTAAATTGAAGGAGGATAAACCATGATTGAAACCGACAGCTCACAGCCAAAACCAATACGAGCAATCCGTGGCGGTATCCAGCCCAAACACCACGCCCAAAAGACCCGCGCCGCCGCTAAAGCCCGAAGAAAACAAATAATCCGCGACGTTGCAGCCGGAAAGCCACTCCAACAGGCTGGAATCGATGCAGGATTATCCCCAACATCAGCCGCTTCTCAGGTATCCAGAATCGTGCGAGAACCGCAAACACAAGACGCTCTGCTCGCCGCTCTTGAGAAAAGAGGTCTCACCGACGATTATGCCGCCGATCATCACCGCCAACTTATCGAAGCCACGAAGGTTATTTCCGCGATGGTGATTGCTCCCGGTTCTGGTTCAGATCTCAAGGATGCTGGCAGTATGACCCGTGATTTTGTCGAAGTTCCCGACAACCAGGCGAAGGCTAAGGGTTTGGAAATGCTCTATAAACTACGTGGGAAGTTCACGGAAAAGCACGAGCACGACATCAAGCAGCCTGTCAACATCATCATCCGCAAATTTTGTTCGCGCACGCCGACCGACAAGCCGTCCGCAGGAGGCGAAAAGGGATGAAAAAGCGAACCAGGGAACAAAACGCCGCTTATGCTCGCACGCTCCGCGCTCGAAAATCGGCGCAAAAAGCCGTAGCACCTAACGCCGTATCACCCGTATCACCCGCCCCGAAACGTAGCACCCTGCCGCCCCTTGATGTTCTACCAGGGAACACGCCGCCAGGAGATGCAGCCCCCACCCAGGCTTCCGCCGCCCCTTGCGCGAATTGCATCGAAAATGCCGCCGAGGTTTCCCGGCTCCGCGCCGATCTCGCCCAGGCACGCGCCGAGGTTTCCCGGCTCAGGGATCGCATAGCGACGCTGGAGGATCAAACCGCCGACCTGCCGCCGCCCGAAAAAGTTTCTCTCCCGCATCGACCGCCCGTGGATCGCGCCCCAACACCGAAGCCGACAGGTACGACGACATCGAGCAAGGACGACGCGCAGGCTCTCGCCGCCCGTGTCGTAGCCGGGAAGGTGCAGCGCATCAACAATTATAGCCGAGGACACATCATCGGCAGAGTTTAAGCACGCTCTTTCTCATGTTCGCCACAACATCGGCTCGCCAGGCTCGCCCAGGATCGACGATCTCCGGGAAGGGCAGGCGAAGGGCAGGGCTAAAACAGATCATCCAGGCAGCACGGCAAGGCATGAGCAGCAGCAGCATGAACACGACAGGGCGCAGGCGCACATATAATAAGGTAGGTAGGCAATCGACAGAAGTGCAGGTCAGGCGGTAGGTCTGACCAGCACGACGCACGACGCAACATGGCAGGCAGGGCGAAGGAGGAAGGTCCGAGCGCACGCAGCAGGGTCGGGAAGATGGAACCGGATCGAAGGTGCCGGTGGCGGGGGGGGGACACCTTGTTTTTTGGAACCGGAGTCCCACAACGGCGTAATCAACTGATACGAAGCCCCTCCGGTGTTTTCATGTCGTTGTTTCCGAAATTCGGATTTTTATTTTTTTTCAAATTTTGACAAAAAAGTTTTTGGGTTCGCGTCGCCGCCGCCCGTTGCTGGGTGGGTTCGAGTCCAGCAAGGGGACGAGTCTGTCGCTCGGGCGATGGATTAGAGGCTGTCGCCAGACTGAGCGACGCGGAGCGCCGGATTTACGCAGCTCGCGCATGAAAAATGGGGGCCATGCACCTTAGTTTGGGCATCTTTGGGGAATTTGGCAATGTTGCCAGATTCCCCATTATCCAGAATTCTGGTGAAGGTGGTTCCCCAACAAGCAGTATCCCACGTTCTGGTTCAAACATAGCCAGCCCGATGAGGGAAGTGATGGGGGAACCGACCGTCGCGGACTTCGAGCAAAGCGCCGCCCCGTCAAAAATCATTCCCTGCCCCACAAACCCGTTGCCCGAAAAATTTCAGAGAAATTTTGGGAATATCCCTTTCTTCTTTGGTGGTTTTTGTTTATAACCATCCGAAAGGCGCAATTTTGGGAGGGGGAATTTTCGGAGGGGCGGGGGTGAGCATGAACATTTCCTTCCAGTGGGGTGACGACACGATCACCCATGAACGAAAAGGGAAAATAGAGAAAGATATACTCATTGAAATCCCCGATTTCCTGGAACGGTTCCCGAACCCACCGACCGAGATTCTGGTGCATCTTTTCCCAGACAGGCCGCGGCTCTCATTGGAAGGAACGGCGACAAACACCGATGGCATCACGCTCATCAAGTTCACCTACGCTGTGCATCATCCTTGCATGAGGAGCTACTACTATCTTGGGGTATCTCACTCAGACGAACGGTGATTTTGCTTATTTCTTATTTTGAACTTTTTTCTAATGGCTTTGGGGGTTGCTTATGTCAATGTCTGATTGGGTTTCTTCTGTTGCAGAGGTAGGCACTGCCATTGCAGCAATGGTCGCTGCGGTCGGTGTCCTATTTGCCTATCGGCAATTGTGCACATCGAAAAAAATTGCTCAGGCCCAGTTTGAGGATGGCTTGGCCAAAGAGTATCGCGAGCTCACCAGCGGCATTCCAACCAAGGCGTTGTTGGGAGAAGATCTTTCAGAATCAGAGTATCAGGATTCGTTTGACGAGTTGTTCCGGTACGTAGACCTGACAAACGAACAGGTATCTCTCAGGCAGCGCGGGCGTATCAGTGAAGAGGTTTGGTGGTATTGGTTGTCCGGTATTCAATCGAACCTGCGGCTTCCTGCTTTTCATCGCGCGTGGACCGAAATAAAGGTCAAGAGTAAGAGTTTCGAAGAATTGCGCCGTCTTGAAAATGAAGGCTTCAAGACTGATCCCATAAACTGGGAAACGCATGTTGCAGAAGAGAAAATGAAATTCATAAAGTGAGGCTGATTAATGCCTTAGCAGGAGATCTGTATGAAGAAAATTCTAACCATTTGGATAATAATTTTCTGCAGTGTTGTTTCTGCTTGGGGTGGTCTTTTCGAGGATATCATAAAAGATGCTGAACAAGGGAATGCTAAATCTCAATTAAATCTTGGTTATATTTATGACATAGGCATTGGAGTCCCACAAGATCACAAACAGGCTGTTTACTGGTACACAAAATCAGCTGAACAGGGGAACGCTGAAGCTCAATTAAGTCTTGGGGTTAATTATGCCAAAGGTGAAGGAGTTCCACAAGATCACAAACAGGCTGTTTACTGGCTCACAAAATCAGCGGAACAGGGAAATGCAAACGCTCAATTAAATCTCGGAAAATTGTATTTCCAAGATAAGAGAGCTCCAGAAGATTATAAGCAAGCTGTATATTGGTGCACAAAATCAGCTGAACAAGGGTATGCTGACGCACAACACTTCCTCGGACTTTTGTATGATCAAGGTAAGGGAGTCCCCCAAGATGACAAAAAGGCTTTTGATTGGTTCAAGAAGGCTGCTGAACAAGGGATTGCTGAAGCTCAATACAATCTCGGACTCAGTTATCACCTTGGTAAGGGAGTCCCCCAAGATTACAAACAGGCTTTTGATTGGTATAAGAAGGCTGCTGAACAGGGGATTGCTGGTGCTCAATACCTGCTCGGAGTTTTTTATGACCAAGGTATGGGAGTTACCCAAGATTATAAGCAATCTCTATATTGGTACACAAAATCAGCTGAACAGGGGAATTCTGCCGCTCAATACAATCTCGGGTTGATGTATGACGCAGGCAAAGGCGTTACCAAAGATTACAAACAGGCTGTTGATTGGTACCGGAAGGCTGCCGAACAAGGACATGCTAAAGCTCAAGGCAATCTTGGGCTGATGTATAGCAACGGTGAAGGAGTCATTCAAGATCACAAGCAGGCTGTTTATTGGTACACAAAATCAGCAGAACAAGGGCATTCTGCCGCTCAATACAATCTCGGACTCAAGTATTCCCAGGGTAAGGGAGTCCCCCAAGATTACAAACAGGCTTTTGATTGGTATCAGAAGGCTGCTGAACAAGGGGATGCGGGATCTCAATTAAATCTTGGGTATATGTATGGCACAGGTAAAGGAGTGCCACAAAATTATGTCTTGGGGTATGTTTGGAGTAGCTTGGCAGCAGCACAAGGTAAGGAATTAGCTGTTAAAAATAGAGATATTGATGCAAGGCAGTTGTCATCACAACAATTAATCCAGGCTCAGGAACTTGCAGCTGAAATCCAAAACAAAATAAACAACCAATCAAAACTACAAGATTTTCAACCTTCAATAGCTGAGTCCGAAAAAAAGATTTCCGGTTCTGGAACTGGCTTTATTATCACAAGGAACGGATATGTTTTAACCTGTCATCACGTGATTAAGGATGCAAAATTAATCAAAATAGTTGTGGGTGAAACCCAGCATACGGCAAAAGTCATCCGTGACGATCCGCATAATGATCTGGCCCTGTTAAAAATTGATGGCACGTTTCCAGCGTTAGCGTTCTCATCACAAAGGTCAGCTAAAATGGGGCAAGAGGTTTTCACTATTGGTTTCCCGAATCCAGCCTTGCAAGGAGTAAGCGCTAAGTTCAGCAAGGGTGCTATAAATAGCCTTTCCGGTTTTCAGGATGATTTGCGGCTTTACCAAATAAGCATTCCTGTTCAGCCTGGCAACTCGGGTGGAGCATTGTTAGATAATGACGGCAATATCCTTGGTGTTATTGTGGCAATGCTTGATGCCAAAACGACTTTCAAAATAACCGGACGCCTACCTCAAAGTGTGAATTATGCCATTAAGGGGATATATGCACAGGCTATGCTTGATACAGTGCCAGAGGTAGCTGACAAATTGATTTCACCGTCAAAGAGTAAGATCAATGCTGTGGACAGAGTTAAAGAGAGTACGGTAATGGTTTTGAGCTATTAACGAAAAGACTCAACCATATACTCTGAAGCTAAGCAATTAGAGAAAGGGGGTTGGCAATGAAAAAGGCAGCAATGGTAATAGTATTAGCTCTTTTCTTCGTCAGTGCAGCACACGCTGAAGATTACTTGCACGGACAAGCCGGAACATCCTACAACAATATCGGGGGAACCGTATTGGGGTCCGATGGTACCAGCTATAACCGCATAGGAAACAGCACCTTTGGATCGGATGGCAGTACCTCAAATCGAATCGGCAACACAACCTTCCGCTCCGATGGGACCTCTTCCACCCAGACTGGAAATACTCTTTTCAACTCGGATGGCACGTCAGTCAACCGTATAGGCAATACAACTTTCGGTTCTGACGGGACAACGTGTACAAAAATTGGGAACTCAACATTCTGCCGTTGATGCGCCGATATGGCCACTTTGAGCAGGCAGCCATACTCATGCATTATCTTACTCACGGCTCCCGCCGTTTCCAGTGGTAACTAATGTGGTTAATGGGATCAGCCCCTGACGAAGGGTATTTCGCCTACCAGTCAATCAACCCGACGCAGAATTTCGTCGGTGCAAAAACCAAAGTATCGGCAGCGGTGGTTATCTCTGCATCAGATCAATCGCAAGTCCTCAAAATATTTTATCCGTCATAAGCGCTGCTTTGTAGATACCGTTCTTGTCATTTTCGGCGACATCCTCTTTTCCCCGCTATCGCACCTGCGCATTACGGAGTGAAATCCTTGCGCTGCCGTAACCGATGGGGGGTGGCGTGCTGCGGCGACCTCCGTAGGAATTAGCTATTCAGCCTATGGTCTACCCCACTCACTCCGTATCGAATAAATCTTTTTGTGTTTCCCGCCTTTCCTTTTCTTCCAGTGCCTTCCGGGTTTCGTATTTCAGCAAGAGGTCTTGAATCGCTTCTTCGATGAGGACATTTGTGGAGCACTTTTCATAAATAGCCAATATCTTGATTTTTTGCAGAAGATCACCGTCGAGGGTGGTCGTGAACCGATCTTTTTCTGCTGGTGGTTTGTTTTCTTGCATGGTGCTTTTTATAATTATTTGATCCCAATATCAAGATAAAATATCACTTGACTACGTAAACAAATACGTATATGTGTATATGCAACAGCTATCCTGAGCATAGACGATGATCAAAATAAAAGAAATAATGCCTGAAGATACCCGCGGTCGTGAGGCTGTGGGCGGACCGTCTATGCTCCGGGATAAATCTTCAGGCTTTTTTTAATCCTCAGAGAAGGGAGGGGCACATGTCGCAAAATCTATTGGAATCCCCGTTTCCAGCGGTCGTTATGCAGCCGGTGTATTGGGGAAAAGGGCAGAAGGTCTATCGGTCCGGACGGTATCAGGCGGTCGTTGATGAAAAGACGAACAAACTCTTTTCTGTCGTATCCACGGATTACAAACTGGTGCGCCATGAAAAAGCCATTGAGGAAATCGAAAAAGCCATCAGTGCAACCTCGAATCTCGGTGGCTTTGAGGTAACGACGGATTTTTACAACGATGGCGGAAGGATGCTCCGCGAGTATATCTTTCAGGATCATCAAATCCTTATTCAACGAGGGGATCTCATTAAACCCAAACTCCAGCTCTTCAACAGCTATGATCTGACGTGGTCATTCACCGTTATTTTAGGCGCGTATCGGCTCGTCTGCACCAATGGTCTCGTGGTCAACGAGAAATTATTTCACCTGAAGAGGCGACACGTCTTCCAGATACAGTCACTGAACCTCGTTAGAGAAATCTCCACTGCATTGACGCGGTTCTCGAAACAGGCTGCGGAATGGAAAAAATGGGCGGATGTTCCCTTGTCGAAGAGAGCCTATGGGACAATCTTGCAGACAATGGCACTCGGGAAGAACGGGGAGGACGAAATTCTGAATACGATGGATCAGGAAGCTGCCGGTTTTGACAACGAGCATTTCCCGCTGGTCAGTCTCTGGATCTTTTTCAACATCCTTACATGGTACATAACGCACAGGGCTGCCTCACTCAATCACCGCGTGGCAATGGAGGGCAGGCTGCGAAAGGCAATGGCAGATTTCCGGCGTAGATAAGTAATTACGCGAGATAAGCCGCGACAGGCTGAAAGGGGAGCCTCACCCCTGTCAGCGAGAACACTTTGGGGAGAATAGGAGGAGTTTCAATATGGCATGTATCACAAAGAGACGGGATAGATGGATCGTTGATTTCTACGACCAGAACGGTGTAAGGCGATGGAAAACCTTGAAAAAAGGGACCACAAAGGTAGCGGCAAAAGACGAACTCAGGAACATCGAGGATATGGTTTCCAAAGGCGTGTTTACACCACTGGGGAAAACCCCTACATTCAAGGAAGTGGCAAAGGCATGGCTTGACTTCAAAAAACCCTATCTACGAGAAACCACCTGGGAAATTTATGAGATTCATACCAAATGCCACTTTTATGATTTGGATGAACTGAAGATAAGCAGGATCGCGACGCCTGTTATTGAAAAATGGATCACGAAGCGCCAGACGGAAGGGCAGTGGTTTATCGGCTTTTCAGGTAAGAAGCAGAGAAAGGCTTTGCCGCTGGGCACAACGGAGACAGAGGCGCTCGAAAAACTAAAAGCGTTCAAGGAAGAGGCAACAATAAACCCTACACCCACATACAAGGTTGACGACATAAAACTTGAGTTCAAAAAAATGAGCCTTTCGACGATAAGGAAACTCATTGTCAGCCTGAATCAGATATTGGTCTATGCAGTACTGCGTATTCCGCTGATTCCGCCACCCGATTCCGAAGGAATCCGCCACCCTGTTCC
This sequence comes from uncultured Syntrophus sp., assembly GCA_964540555.1. Lineage (GTDB taxonomy): Bacteria > Desulfobacterota > Syntrophia > Syntrophales > UBA5619 > JAKAFS01. Next base: position 28,524 of record CAZINF010000025.1, read on the forward strand.
GATTCAAGTCGCCAGGGTGTTCCGATTGATTCCGCCACCCCTGGTCGGAGCGTAGCGACGCTGGTTTTTAGCTCTTTCTCATAATTGATCCTTCAGGTCAAGCCGGCATATTTTTTTCTCAGCGAGTCTCCTTTCATAGACAGGTTTATCTTATGGGCGTTATGGATCAACCGGTCGAGGATAGCATCGGCGATGGTGGGATCGCCGATCTGTTCATGCCAGTTCTCCACGGGAAGCTGACTGGTGACAATGGTGGATGCATGGCCATGTCGTTCCTCGACGACCTCCAGGAGGTCTCTTCGTTCTGCGTCAGTCATGGGAGCGAGGCCGAGATCGTCAATCACCAGGACATGGGCCTTGGCAAGTTTGTTGATGGTTTTGCCGTAGCTTCCGTCTCCCTTGGCCAGCGCCATCTGGTATGAGAACTTGGGGGAGCGGATGTAGAAGGCGCGGTATCCCTCCCGACAGGCCTTGTTGGTCAGGGCGCAGGCGAGGAAGGTTTTTCCCGCGCCGGTGGGGCCGGTGATAATAATGTTGTGGTGACGTTTGATCCAGTCGCAGGAGATGAGGCTCATCATGACAGACTGATCGATTCCCCGCGGGGTTTTGTAATCGATATCCTCCATGCAGGCGTTGAGCTTCAACCGGGCGTTTTTCAGATAGCGATCCATGCGGTTGTTTTCCTTCCACGTCCACTGGCGATCTACGATGAGTCCGAAACGTTCTGCGAAGGAAAGCCTGTCCATATCCGGCTGCTTGATCTGATCGGCGAAGGCGTCCGCCATGCCCGTCAGTTTCAGTTCATAAAGTTTGTTTATGGTCTGTTGATTAAGCATGGGCGGCCTCCTTCTGCTGGTAATATTCCCGGCCCCGGATATTGTAATGGATGATCGGTTTCTCAGCAGAGGAGGATTCCGGCAGCTCCTGTTTGTCAAGGTTGGTTTTCAGAATCGATTCGACGCTCTTGTAGCTGTATGC
>CAZINF010000026.1:0-28543 GCA_964540555.1 uncultured Syntrophus sp.
GCTGATTCGTAATCAGCAGGTCAGCAGTTCGATCCTGCTCATCGGCTCCAGAAAACAAGGGGTAGCCGTTCCCGGCAACCCCTTGTTTATATGATCTCTGAGTTTTCGTGACAATTTGTGACCGGGAGCGCATCCCGCAAGCCCCGCCTTGTAGGCGGGGTTGAGGGGCGCATCGAAAAAAGAACACTTCCTTACCGGGAAGCCGACCTAGTGGTCGGGTGCTTCACACCAGCGATTATCCAGTCATTATATGATGGATTTCGCATGCCAATCATGGTAGAAAAACGGCAATATGAAAGGCTGTTGAAGGTTCAAGATCCATGGAAAAGACATCGCGAGCGGTCGTACTGGTCAGCGGGGGAATGGACTCCGCGACCGCGCTCTATGACTCGGCGGGAAAGTACGATGTCGTTGCCGGTCTCAGCTTTGACTATGGCGCAAAGCACAACGACAGGGAGATCCCGTTCGCCGCCTTTCACTGCCTGAAGCTGGGGATCCGCCACGAGGTGATCTCCCTGGATTTCATCAACCGACTGTTCAGGTCGGATCTCCTGAAATCCGGCGGGGCAATTCCCGAGGGGCATTACGAAGAGCAGACGATGAAGCAGACCGTGGTCCCTTTTCGTAATGGGATCATGATGGCTGTTACAGCGGGCTTTGCGGAGAGCATGGGGGCGCAAGGACTGGTCATTGCCGCGCACTCGGGCGATCATGCCATCTACCCGGACTGCCGGGAGGATTTTATGACGTCCATGGAAGTGACGATTCGGCTCGGCACATACGCACAGGTCGAAGTCATCCGTCCGTTTATCGCCATGCGAAAGGCCGAAATAGTGAAACTGGGTCTTGATCTGGGCGTTGACTTTTCCCGGACATGGTCGTGCTACAAGGGGGGCGATCTCCATTGCGGCAAATGCGGGACATGTGTGGAGCGGCGGGAAGCGTTCCTTATTGCGGGAATCAGGGATCCGACGGTCTATAAAGAAGCAGGTCCGCTTCCCGATAAGCCCTGCAACTGAAGTGAGACACCATGCGTATCTCGGAGACCTTTTACTCGATTCAGGGTGAAGGAACCCTGACGGGTCTGCCTTCCGTTTTTATAAGAACGGCAGGCTGCAATCTTCGCTGTCGCTGGTGCGATTCGATGCATGCATCTCGGCATGCCCTGGGAAGCGAGCGGACAATAGACAGCCTCGTTGAGGAAGTTCACCGCTATCCGACGCGATTCTGCGTGATCACGGGCGGCGAGCCCATGGTGGCCGAGGGCATCCACGACCTGGCAAGACAATTGGTCGATGGCGGCAGGCACGTGACGATCGAAACAGCCGCCACTGTTCCGCCGGGCGGAATCTCCTGCACGCTGGCTTCCATCAGCCCAAAACTTACAAATTCGACCCCCGGGATGGATATCTCTGATGCGGTCAGGCGCAGACATGAAGCACGGCGCCTTAAGCCCGATGTGATTCGGGATTGGATCGACCATTACGATTATCAGCTCAAATTCGTTGTATGCTCTAGTACAGACATAGCGGAGGTGATAGATCTTTTAGACACATTGGATCGAAGCGTAGCGCCGGAGAAAGTGCTCTTAATGCCGGAAGGAGTTGATACCGCTGCTTTTTCAAATGTCACGGATCACGTGATAGCGGCCTGCAAGGAGCATGGTTTCCGTTATTGCGACCGGTTGCATATACGACTTTATGGTAACATGAGAGGGGGGTAAACATGCCTTACCGCATCTGTAAGACAATCGAGATCGAGAGCGGCCACATGCTCTCCAAGCACCATGAAAACTGCAAGTATCCGCACGGGCATTCACGCCAGGTAGAACTGATCCTGGAATCCGATGAACTGGATTCAAACGACATGGTTTGCGATTTCTCCGTACTAAAGATTGCATTAAAAGGCTTCCTCGATTCTTTGGATCATGCAATGTGCATCAATACAAAAGATCCTATGTACAAAGCCTTTAAGCAAACATATGGTGATCGAGTGATTGGTTTTAACGACACCGATCCCACGACCGAGGTCATCGCCAAAATGATCTTCGATAAAGTACAGGAGAGTCTCAACCGGTATGCCGATAGAAAGGGCAGACCATACCCTCTGACCAAGGGGGTTCGGTTGATCCGGGCCAGAGTCTGGGAAACATCGACCAGTTGGGCAGAGTATGGAATATAAACCGGATAGGTAATGTGACCATGACCCTCTTTCTCCTGACATTCTTCCTGTTGTATGGCAGTCTTCATTTTTATTTTTTTCTGAAGCTTCGGGCGGCATTCGCTCCCGGCGCCGCCGCCCAGATCATCCTCGCTGCATTGCTCGTTCTGGGTCTGATCGCCCCCCTGATCGTCCGTGTGTTGGAAAGGTTCGGTATCGAGACCCTGGTCCGGCTCATGTCGTGGGCCGGCAATATCTGGATGGCGATCATCTTTCTTTTTTTCTCTGTGGCGCTCATCCTGGATCTCTATCGTATCCTGGTTTATGCCGCCGGTCTTGTCCTCCATACCGATGTCCGCGCGGTTATGCCGGCGGCACGGACTCTCTTTCTCTCTCCACTCGTCGCAGCGCTGATCATCGGGGGATATGGCTTCTTCGAGGCGCGTCAGATCCGCACGGAACGGATCGAGATCCGTTCGGCGAAAATACCGAAGGAAATTGAAAAAATCAGGATCGTCCAGATCTCCGATGTCCATGTAGGCGTCATGGTGAGGGGGGAGAGGCTTGCCGGGATGCTCCGGAAGGTTCAGGAGGCGGCGCCTGATCTTCTCGTTGCCACGGGCGATCTTGTGGACGGCCAGCTCAACAGTATGGATGAAGCCGCGGCGCAGTTCAGGGAGATCCGTCCCCGCTATGGGAAATTTGCCGTAACCGGCAACCATGAATTCTATGCCGGTCTCGATGAATCCATCGATTTCATGAACAAATCCGGGTTTACCCCACTCCGGGGTGAAGTGACGACCGTCGGCGGTGCGATTGATCTTGCAGGGGTCGATGACCCGACTGTCCGCCGTTTCGGACCGGCGGGAGGGCTGTCGGATCGGGAAGTCCTCTCCCCTGGAGGCGGCCGCTTTACTATTCTCCTCAAGCATCAGCCGTTGGTTGAAAAGGACGCCCTCGGCGCCTTCGACCTTCAGCTCTCAGGTCACACCCACAAGGGGCAGATATTTCCCTTCAGCCTGGTCACGAGCCGCTTCTTTTTCTACCATAGCGGTACTTACCGTCTGGCTAACGGCGCCCTGCTGCACGTCAGCCGGGGGACGGGGACATGGGGACCGCCGATTCGATTTCTTTCCCCGCCGCAGATCACGGTCATCGACCTTATGCCGGAATAGAAGGTCTCCGGATTCGAAAAATCGTGTCGATATCCGTAACGATTCAGTCTCGAGTGGAGGGGTATGTAATTTTCACTGGACTCGACGAAAGATTTGCGATATCCGATTTTTCACCTTGAAAAATTGTTTGAATTCATGCATGAAGACAAGCTATTCTAAAATCCGATACAAGAGAAGGGAGAATGTGCATGCAGATCAAAGAGTGCATGGCGGTGGTCACCGGGGGCGCCTCGGGTCTGGGTGAAGCCTCTGTCCGGAGTCTGTCCGCCCTGGGCGCCAGGGTGGCGATTTTCGATATTGAAGTGGAGAGGGGCGAGAAGCTTGCAGCCGAACTGGGGCCGAATTGCGTTTTCGTTCTTGCCGATGTGACGAGCGATGAAGCGAGTCGGGCTGCGGTGGGAAAGATCGTGGCCGCCTTCGGGACGATCAATGTGGCCATCAATTGCGCCGGCGTGGCCGATCCCGGGAAAGTACTGTCGAAAAAAGGGCCGATGTCACTGGCCTTCTTCAACCGGGTGATCCAGATCAACCTTGTCGGCACGCTCAACATCATCCGGTTGGCCGTCGAGCAGATGGTGAAGAACACGCCGAACGAGGAAGGGGAGAAGGGGGTCATCATCAATACAGCCTCCATTGCCGCTTTTGACGGCCAGATTGGCCAGGCGGCCTACAGCGCTTCCAAGGCCGGGGTTGCGGGGATGACGCTGCCGATCGCCAGAGAATGCGCCGACTATGGGATCCGTGTCATGACCATCGCCCCGGGGCTCTTCGACACGCCCATGATGGCGGGCCTTCCTGAGAACGTCCGGGTGATGTTGGCGCAGACCGCGCCCTTCCCGAAACGCCTCGGCAGACCGGCGGAGTATGCGGCGCTTGTCCATCATATCATCGAGAACCCGATGCTGAACGGCGAATGTATCCGCCTCGACGGGGCGGTCCGGATGACGGCCAGGTGAGGGCTTTTTTTATCAACAAGGAGGTCAATTATGGGTAAGGTTTTCAATTTGGTGAGGGAAGAAACGGGAATCGTGGTCATTACCTTCGACGTGGTCGGTGAAAAAATGAATACATGGACGGAAGACGCCTTTGCCGGTTTTGATCAGGTCATGCGGGAGCTCGAAACAGCAAAGGAATGCCGGGGTGTCGTCTTCATCTCGGGGAAGCCGGAAAACTTTCTTGCCGGGGCCAATCTGAAGCTGATTTCCCAGATCGAGAATGCAGAAGAGGTGCGCAGGACGGTTGACCTTTTCCATGGCTCCTTCGATCGTCTATGCGCCCTGGGGATTCCCTCCGTTGCGGCCATCCACGGACACTGCCTCGGCGGCGGTCTGGAATTCGCCCTCTCCTGCACCGGGCGGATCGCCAAGGAAGGGAAGACGACCCTCATCGGCCTGCCGGAGTGCAATGTCGGCCTGTTTCCCGGAGGCGGAGGGACGCAACGCCTGCCCCGGTTGATCGGTTACGGCGCATTCGAGCTGATCCTGAAGGGAACGATGTTGCCGGCCGCAAAGGCTCATGAAATGGGGATCGTCGACCGCCTTATTCCCGCAGACGGAGACCTCCTTAAGGAGGCGAAGTCATTTCTCGAAGAGATCATTGCGGGAAAAGCGGACCTGAAACGGCCCGCCCAGGACTTTTCCCAAATCGATGGCGTCGCCGAGATGGCGAAGGCGGGGATACTCAAGGCGACGAAAGGGAGGGAGATCCCGGCGCCGATGCTGGCCTTGAAGTCGATGCATGAGGGATTGAAATTGCCCCTGGAAGAAGGACTGGAGGTCGAAAAGAAGAACTTTGTCGAGGTGGTCCTGACGAAAGAGGCGAAGGGAAGCATCAACACCTTTTTCATCAAGGGGATGACGGATAAGCCGAAGGCGATGATGACCAAGGGATTTGTCGCGAAACCGCTCAGCAAGGTCGCTGTCCTCGGCTTCGGGACGATGGGGCGGGGGATCATCATCGACATCCTCAGAAACACCCAGCTTCCGGTTCTTGTCAAGGACATCCCCGAGGCTCTCGAACCGGGGAAGGCTTTTGTCCGGAAGATCCTCGACGGAATGGCGGAAAAAAAGCGGCTGAAGGAGTCTGTGGATGCGATCCTGGGGCGTCTCTCGATGACCTCGGATTACATCGACGCCTTTAAGGAGGCGGACATCGTCATCGAGGCGGTCTTCGAAGAGATCGGCGTAAAGAAGCAGGTCTATGGGGAGCTGACTAAATACATCCGTGAGGACTGCATCGTGGCGAGCAATACCTCCTCGATCCCCATCGCCTCAATGGCGCCCTTCGTGCTGAAACCCGAACGTTTTGGAGGAATCCATTTCTTCTCCCCCGTCTGGCTGATGCAGCTTGTGGAGGTGATCCGGGGAGTGAATACAGCCCAGGAGACGATCGACAACCTCCTCAACTTTGCGGGGCTGATCCGGAAACGGCCCATCGTCTGCCTGGATAATGCGGGTTTTGTCGTCAACGCGATGCTCTTCCCCAATCTCGTTAACGCGTTCAAATACATCGAGCAGGGAAATGCCATCGAAAAGGTGGATCGGGCAATGACCCGTTTCGGCATGCCCGTGGGGCCCATCAGACTCACGGATGAGGTGGGAATCGACATTCCCTATAAGGCCCTTGTCGGGATGGGCATCAGGCAAGAGACGCTCAAAAGCGTGGTCGCAGCGGGCCGTCTCGGTCTGAAGAAATCGGGGAAGGGTTTCTTCCTGAAGGACGGAAGCGTCGATCCCGAAGTCCTTCCGCTCATCGGGAAGCGCCCGTCTCAGGAACTGAGCGAAGAGGAGATTCAACTGGGGCTCCTCACCGCGATGGTTCAGGCGGGAAAAGACCTCCTCGACCGGAAGATCGTCGACGACGTGCGGATGATCGATGTGGGGATCATCTGGGGGCTCGGTTTCCCCGCCGACAAAGGAGGTCCGATGAAATGGGCCGATCTTATCGGCCTGAGCAAAAAGCTCTACGGGAAGAATTTCTACTAAGGAAAACTCGCGATGAAAAAGCAAAGCGTCCCGGAGGAGGAAAGCCTCCGGGACGCCTTGTTCGTCTGATCCGAATGGATGGTATTTTCCCGGTCAGCGCCGGTCCGGGGGTGTCCGGTTACTTTACAAAAAAGCTTCAGTGCCATTGTGATGAAAATTCAGAAAGGCAGGTAGACCGAATGCAGCCGAAACGCGCGCTCATCATGCACCCTCATGACAATGTGGCCACCGCCGTGGAAGAGATCAGGGCGGGGGAAAAGGTGGCGGTCCCGCTGGCAGGGAACTTTCTGACACTAATCGCCGCGGAGACGATTCCCTTTGGCTTTAAACTTGCCCTGCAGGAAATACCACAAGGCGAGATCATACGAAAGTACGGAGAGACGATCGGCCGGGCAAATACGGTGATCGCCAAAGGAGCGATGGTGCACATCCATAACCTGGAGGGCACGCGCGCTCGGGGCGACCTCGAAAAAGGAGGCGAGCAATGAGCTTCCTGGGTTACGTCCGATCCGACGACTCGGTCGGCACTCGCAACCATGTCCTTGTCATCCCCCAGGGGATCATCGCCAAGTCGGTCTGCGACTTCGTTGCCGGCGCCAAAACCATCTTCACCGTTGACCACGGCTCGGGACGCACAGCGAATGACCGGGAGCAGATCGCCCGCCTCCTGATCGGACTCGGCCGAAACCCCAACGTGGCCTCGGTCATCGTCCACGCGGCAAGTCCCGGTGTCGGCTACCCGGAACTGCGCGCCGAGCGACTGGCGGACGAGATCGCGGCGAGCGGCAAGCGAGTGGAACTGCTCGACCCGGCGAAGGACGGCGGCACTTACGGGGCAATCACGAAAGGGATCCAACTGGCCCGCCGGATGGTGTACGAGGCCTCGAAGCTGCGCCGCGAAAAAGTCGGAGACAGCCACCTCTGCATTGGTGTGAAATGCGGGTATTCGGACACGACCTCGGGAATTGCCGGAAACCCGGCGGTGGGATATCTGTTCGACAAAATCGTTGCCGGCGGGGGTACCGCCATGTTCGGCGAGACCACAGAGATCATCGGTGCTGAACAGGCCCTGATCAGACGCGCCGCGACTCCGGAGGTTGCCGAGAAGATCCTCCGCGCTGTGACGGTTCAGGAAGATCGGGCCAAAGCCACCGGGCTGGACATCCGTACTGTAAACCCGGTGCCGTCCAACATCAAAGGCGGGATAAGCTCTTTGGAAGAGAAAAGCCTTGGGGCAATTCACAAGGCGGGAAGCGAGCCAATCCAGGGCGTGTTGAAGTACGCGGAGCGGCCGACCCGTAAGGGTTTGTATTTCGTCGATAACTGGATGGGCCACCTGTCCATTTTCGCCGGATACGCAGCAGCGGGCGCCAATGTGGTGTTATTCCAACTCGGAGGGGGGGGCGTGGACGGGCGGACCCTTCTGGAGGGCTCGCCCTCGGTGGTGGCGCCCTTCCTGTGGGCCACCGCCAACCCCAAAACCTATGCGACAGCCGAGGACAGCATTGACTTCTACTCCGGCACAGTCATCGAAGGATCCGAGACACCGGAGGAGGCGGGCGAACGACTCTACCGCACCGTCATCGATGTCGCCTCCGGCACGCTGACACGCAGCGAAACGCTGCATTATACAGAGCCGATCGATATGTACCTTCAGGAGCCGCGATTCTGAAACAAAAGAACTTTTTGTTCGCAAGCTCAGTGGGTATGATCACTATGTCGCTTCGCGTGAAGCTCTCTCGACGCCATTTTAGGACATATACGCCCCGCCATTGACAAGCCTCACGGGGGTGAAGGCACCGGTCTGGCTGAACGAGGGGCTCGCAATCTACGAGGCGCGGGAGTGGACATTTTTCCGAATCTCCATCCTGACGAGGGCCTCCCTCACGGACCGGCTGATCCCCCTGCCGGTCCTTACCCTGTCGTTTCCCGCGGAGGAAGAACCCGCCGAGCTCGCTTATGCGGAGAGTTTCATGTTCATCGTCTCGTGGATACCGATCATCACGAGCGTCTCGATGCTCTGGTTCCTTGTGGCGCTCATCTTCGTTTACGGGTACGCCCGGAAGAAACGGCAGGCGAACCGGCGTTTGAAAGAGATGGAGACGGAAGAAGAATCCGAAGAGTGGCATCCAAACGGCTGATCATCACAGGTCTTGTCCTGATCTTTCTCGGAACTATCCTGCTTTCCGGATACTGCCACTCATCGCTTTGCCGCAGCGGGGCTCCGGCTCGCCGCATGTCATTTTTTCATGAACCGCATTCACTGTGTTCAAATACAAGTCAACACCATCCCCATTCGAGCCAGCTTATTGAATACGGGATGTAAGGCGCGCCATTTCAGCGTCCGATGAACCCTCATCTTCCTGCCTTCGATAAAATTATTTCAGGCCTACATTTTATACTTTTACAGGGGTACAACATAAGAGCATCAGGCTACCAATGTAGCTGGTAACATCAATCGCGTGAAAGCTTGACAATCGATATAACATATGCTATATAATACTTAACTTTTTTGCCGATAGGAGGAGTGAGACGCTTTGATTATGGCCGACCAATACTCCGTAGGGATCCAACCCAGTGATGATTACCCTGTGCATATCAAGCAGCTTCGGGCCGGTCTCGGTCTTACCCAGCAGTCCTTAGCCAAAGCACTGGGGGTTTCCTTTGCCACCGTCAACCGATGGGAAAACGGCCAGACAAAGCCCTCGCAGCTCTCCTGGAACCAGCTCCGACAATTGGAGATGACCCTAAAGGAAGAAGCGGCCCCCTACGGTCCAAAAGACGAGAAGCCTCCTCCGACGATTCTCAATTTCACGGCACGACCGGAAATCGTTAAAATCCTTGCCGAAGGCGAGAGGCTCTCCTTTGGCCACCTGATGAATCCCACCTTCGCCACGGAAATCTCCAACATCGACCCCCTTCCCCACCAGCGCATTGCCGTCTATGACCATATGATCAAGCAGGCACGGCTCCGTTTTTTACTGGCCGACGACGCAGGTGCGGGAAAAACCATCATGGCCGGCCTGTACATTCGCGAAATGCTTTCCCGGCGCCTTCTGAAACGTGTCTTGATCGTTCCGCCCGCCGGCTTGGTCGGAAACTGGCGTCGTGAACTCCTGAAACTTTTCAGTCTTCCTTTCCACATCGTCAGCGGCAGCGATACCCGTCATGAGAATCCCTTCATTGGCGAGATAGGCAATCACGTCATCATCAGCATCGATACATTGGCGAGTCCGCGCGTTTTTTCCTGCCTAAAGGATCCGCGCGTCGCCCCTTACGATCTTGTCATTTTCGACGAGGCGCACAAACTGGCGGCGGACCGCGGACCGGACCTCCGCATCCGGAAGACCGAACGCTACTGTCTGGCAGAAGCGTTGGCAGGTGTAAAAGGCAACGACAGGCGCTGGCAACTGGATTGGAACGCCCACCACCTTTTACTGCTCACGGCTACGCCTCATATGGGCAAGGATTATCCCTATTACGCCCTGTGGCGGCTCTTGGAGCCCGAAGTTCTCGCCACGATGGATGCCTTCGGAGAATATCCAGCGGATCAGCGTCAAACCCATTTCATCAGACGGACAAAGGAGGAAATGGTTCATGCCGATGGCAGCCCCCTCTATCCAAAGCGGATTTCCGACACCCTGGGTTACAATTTAAGTCAAGGGGAAGTCAGTGAACAGAAACTCTATGATGAGACGACGGACTACCTTCGGTACGTTTATAACAAGGCTAAAATTCTGAACCGCGAGGCAGCGAGACTGGCCATGAGCGTTTTTCAGCGTCGCTTGGCCAGCTCGACGTATGCACTCCTGCGGTCTTTTGAACGACGTATCGAGAAATTAAACAGGCTCATCGAGGACATACAGGACGGCAAGATGACCTTGGAACAGCTCGTTACCCGTCAACAACGCCTTCGCTGGGAAGACGATGTCTTGGACGCGAAGACGGCCGATGACGAAATTTCCGAAGATGATCGCGAGGAAAACGAGACGGCCGAAGATAAGCTTCTACAGGGCGTCGTCGCCGCCTCTCTGGCGGACCTTCTGGCGGAAAAGGAGCAGGTTCGGCGCCTACTCGATCTGGCCAAACAGGTTCACGATACCGGACAGGAATCAAAATTCGAGAAACTTAGGGAAATTATAACCGATCCCCGGTACAGCAGCGAGAAATTCATCGTCTTCACCGAACATCGCGACACCCTGATCTTTCTGGTCAGACGCCTGAGTGCCATGGGATACACCGATCAGATCGCCCAGATCCACGGGGGGATGCATTACACCCTGCGGGAAGATGAGGTTGAAAGATTCCGAAAACCGGTTGCTGAGGGAGGTGCGCGTTTCCTCATATGCACGGATGCGGCGGGCGAAGGCATCAACCTCCAGTTCTGCTGGATCATGATCAACTATGACGTGCCTTGGAACCCGGCCCGCCTGGAACAGCGGATGGGGCGCATCCATCGGTACCTCCAGAAGCACGACCCCGTGATCATCCTGAACCTGGTCGCCCCATCCACCCGTGAGGGAAAGGTCCTCAAAACACTACTCGACAAGCTGGAGAAGATCCGGAAAGAACTCCAGTCCGATAAGGTTTTTGACTGTATCGGCCGCATCTTTGAAGGCGTATCCATCAAGCAGTACATGGAGCTGGCTGTCACCGAAGACGCCGAAACAGTCGCCCGTGAACTGGATGGCCGGTTGACGAAGGAACAGATCCAAGCCCTGGCTGAACGGGAAATTGCACTTTATGGCGGTGGCGGCGACGTGGCCGGCGAGCTGCCGCGCCTCCGCGCCGATCTGGAGCGGGAAGTGCATTTCCACCTGCTGCCGGGCTATGTGCGGCAGTATATCGAACAGGCCGCGCCTCTTGTGGATATCGATATCGTCGGAGATATGGATGGCATCTTCTCCCTTCACCCGAAGCGATTGGGCGCTATGGACCCGCTCTTGCCGGCATTGGAATTGTATCCCGAAAAGTCGCGGGAGAGGTTTTCCGTATCCCGGCCCACGGATCTGCTTGCGCGTGATGCTCAGACGAGCAAGGACGATTTCATTTGGCTCCATCCCGGTGAACCGATATTTGAACGATTCCGATCTCTGGTAGCCGATCATCTGGCGGATCAAGGCAACCGCGGCGCTATCTTCATCGATCCGAACGCCGAAAAGCCCTATCTTTTTCATATGGCCCTCATCCATATCGTACGCAAGGCCGATCCGGAAATCCCCGGCCTGGTCAAGGATGAATTGCTGGACTGTCGCCTGGTCGGCGTGAAGCAGTACGAAGGAGCAGAAATTTCACTCTGCCCCGTCGAGCGCCTTCTACTTTTAAGGGGCGGGAACGGTCTTCCTGCATCAGCACAGCGGCTGGCCGTGCGGGCCAACGAGGAAAAGAACCGAGCCCTGGCCTACCTTTCCGAGCGGGTAGCTCGGGAATTTGCGCTTGATCGCAGGCAGAGATTATTGGATAGCCTCCCCGAGCGGGAAGGTTTCATGCGGCGCGGTTTCGACTGCCAGGAGGCGGAGTTGGCACTGGCCCGCGCCCGACATGCCGAAAAGGCGCAGACGGGCAACCGGAAGGCCATCGAAGCCCTGGAAGATGTGAAGCGGCAGCAGCGTCAATTGGTCGGCCTTCGGGAAAGCGCCATGACCCTCCTGCGGCGGGAACCGGAACTCATCATGCCTGGTGCAGTCGCTTTCGTGGCGCATGCCCTGGTTGTGCCGTCTTCGGATCCAGCGGACCGGGAACTGTATGACGTCAATGTCGAGCGGGTTGCCATGAAGATTGCCCAGGCCTTTGAGGAGGCGGCCGGGGCCAAGGTGCTGGATGTCCACACGCCGGATCGCGCCCGTGCGGCGGGACTCCCGGACAATCCCGGTTTCGATCTCTTATCCCTGCGGCCGGAAAACGAGAAACTGGCCATCGAGGTCAAAGGCCGGGCAGAAACCGGCAATATTGAGGTGTCCGCCAATGAATGGGCCAAGGCCTGCAACATGCGGCAGGGTTACTGGCTCTATGTGGTGTATGACTGCGCCATGCCGAATCCCAGGCTCGTCCGCGTGCAGGACCCGTTCGGAAGTCTGCTCGCCAAGAGCAAGGGAAGCGTTTTAATCAGCGCCAAGGAAATAGGACAGGCAGCGAGAGGGTAACGCTGCGCCCATCGCATATCCTGCACAAAGGAGGAACCACCAATGAATGACAGTGAATTGGAAAAACTCCTTGCCGACCTGGAATCGGATCGGATCGAGAGGAAATCCTCGGTTTCGGACAGCGACAAGATTCGCCAGGCTTTGTGTGCATTTGCCAATGATTTACCCAATCATCACGAGCCTGGTATTTTGTTTGTCGGGGTTGGCGATGACGGAACTCCAACAGGATTGCCGATCACCGATGAGCTGCTGCGAACACTGGCGGACATGCGATCGGACGGCAACATCCTTCCCCCACCGATGATGAGCGTTCAAAAGCGCAACCTGCGGGATTCGGATATGGCCGTCGTCATTGTCCAACCCTCAGACGCCCCTCCGGTCCGATATAAGGGCCGCACCTGGGTTCGCGTCGGCCCACGGCGGGCAACAGCCACAGCCGAGGAAGAGAAGAGGCTGTCGGAAAAGCGGCGATCCAAGGATCTTCCTTTTGAACTGCAACCAGTCAAAGCAGCAGCCCTGAATGATCTCGACCTGGATCTGTTCAGGAACGTCTATCTGCCCAGCGCAGTGGCGCCGGAAATCCTGGCGGAAAACAGCCGCGCTATCGAGGATCAACTGGCATCCCTACGTCTCGTGACGCCTGGTCCGGACTTTCAACCGACGACACTCGGTATCCTTGCCCTGGGACGCCAACCGTTGGATTTCATTCCCTGTGCGTATGTGCAGTTCCTGCGCATCGATGGAAAGGATTTGGGAGATCCGATCAAGGACAATCAACCGATAGACGGTCCTTTGATCCAGATGCTTCACATGCTGGACGACAAGGCCGAGGCCCATGTGCATGCAGAAATGGACATCCTGACCGGACAGACGGCGTCGACACATCCTGATTATCCGATTGTCGCCATCCAGCAGATCATCCGTAACGCCGTTCTCCACCGGACATACGAAGGGACAAACGCACCCGTCCGTTTTTACTGGTTTGACGACCGCATTGAAATCCTGAGTCCCGGAGGACCTTACGGCCAGGTGAACCGCGAAAATTTCGGCAAACCTGGAGTAACGGACTACCGGAATCTTCATTTGGGTGAAATCATGAGGATCCTCGGATATGTGCAGCGGTTCGGCTTTGGCATCCCCCTGGCGCGCAGGGAGTGTCTCAAGAATGGAAATCCGGAACCGGAGTTCGTGGTGGAAGAAAGCCATATTCTGGCTGTCTTGAAGGAAAGGAGGCGAACATGAGCATTCCCGTCATTGCATTCTTCAACAATAAAGGAGGGGTCGGGAATACCTCGCTCGTCTATCACGTCGCATGGATGCTTTCGGATCTGGGTTGGCGGGTGGTGGCAACCGATCTGGATCCGCAGTCGAATCTCTCCGCCGCTTTTCTGGACGATGACCGGCTGGATGAACTCTGGTCGTCCACGAAAGACGCCGCAACGATCTACCATGCCGTACGATCCCTGGAGCGCGGTATCGGCGATATCGTTCAGCCGAACCTGGAAATCATCGAAGACAATCTCGCCCTTATCCCCGGCGATATGGCCCTGTCCGGATTCGAAGATGAATTATCGGACGTATGGCCGAAATGTTTGGATCGGCAGGAGCGAGCTTTCCGGGTCATGTCCGCGTTTTGGCGTGTAATGCAGGCAGGGGCGGTAAAACATGGGGCCAGGGTTATTCTGGTTGATCTGGGGCCCAATCTGGGCGCCATCAACCGGGCGGCATTGATCGCCTCCGACCATGTCATTGTCCCGCTGGCGCCGGATCTTTTTTCCCTGCAGGGCTTACGCAACCTTGGACCCAGGCTTAGCGACTGGCGTAAAGGATGGAAAGAAAGGATTAAAAAGAATCCCGCCCCAGACGTAGCTCTACCGGCCGGCAGGATGGATCCTATGGGATATATCGTCATGCAACACTCGGTTCGTTTCGATCGACCCGTAAAGTCTTATGAGAAATGGATCACCAGAATCCCGGGGACGTATCGTAATGACGTGCTGCGGCAAAATGATAACGAAACCGTCGATGTAACCGGCGACCCTTACTGCCTCTCACTCATCAAACACTATCGGAGTCTCATGCCCATGGCCCATGAAGCGCGCAAACCCGTTTTTCATTTGCGCCCGGCCGACGGCGCCTTGGGAAGCCATATGAACGCGGTTCAGGAAGCCCATAAGGATTTTGAACAACTGACCCGAAAAATCCTGACTCTCACGAGGCTCGAAAAACTATGACCCGGGATACCCCGCGCCTGATCGAACACGCTTTTCCACTGAAACAGACATCACTGGATTCGGTCCATGAGAAGAAGGAAATAGGACAGGCAGCGAGAGGAGGAATACCATGACGAAAACAGCACTTCTGGAACTAATCAGAAATGGAGAAAATTCCGGCGTAGAGTTTAAACGCGATACGGTACAGAATTTTGATCTTGCCAAAGAGCTTGTTGCCTTCTCAAATTTAGATGGCGGTCATGTGCTCCTCGGCATCGATGACGATGGGTCTGTTTTGGGTTTGACCCGAAGTGATGTGGAAGAGTGGGTCATGACCGCCTGTCGGACAAAGATACGCCCTGAAATGATACCTTATTTCGAAATGGTGCGAGACATTGAACCCGGAAAAGACGTGGCCGTGATCAGCATTCAGAAAGGCTGGACCGTCCATCACCGCTGGCATGACAACCATGCGACCTATTATATCCGGGTTGGCAGTCAAAGCCGGGAGGCGAGCAGGGAAGAACTGGAGCGGCTGTTTCAGCAACGGGGCGCATTTCGTTCAGAAATTCGTCCGGTCGCGGGGTCGTCGATGAATGATCTGGATATGAGGCGGATTCACGATTACTTCCGGCGTGTCCGCAAACAGGAGACGCCCGGCGATAAGGACATGGCCGGTTGGCAGAATCTCCTCATCAACACTGAAATCATGAATGATGAAGAAGTATCCATCTCCTGCACCGTTGCCGGCCTTCTTCTTTTCGGGAAGAATCCGAACCGACACATCCCCCAGTCCGGAATCGACGCGGTGGCATACCCGGGCGCCGAAAAAGATTACGCTTCATTGGAACGCCTATCGATACGGGGACCCATGGTCGGATTGTTCCACGAAGGGGAGAATGGTCTATTTGAGCCCGGTATCATCGAGCAGGCATTTTACTTCGTCAAGCGAAACACCCGTGTGACTGCATCACTCCGGGAAGGCGCCACCCGCGTTGAACGTCCCACCTACCCCGAAGAGGTCATTCGGGAAGCACTCGTAAACGCCGTCGTGCATCGGGATTACCTCCTATCATTTACGGACATAGAGCTTTCCATCTATTCGGATCGAATGGAAATCATCTCTCCGGGGAGACTGCCCAACGGAATCACCCCGGAAAGAATGCGCGTGGGCTGCCGGGCGGCTCGCAACCAACTCCTGAAAGATGTCATGCGGGACTACGGATATCTCGAACATATGGGCATGGGAATACCGCGCAAGATCATCAAGGGAATGCGGGAACATAATGGCACGGAACCTGACTTGATCGCCGACGGAGAGCAATTCCTCCTTCGCCTCTGGGGGGAGAAAAAGCCGTGACCGATACCCCGCGCCTGATCGAACACGCCTTTCCGTTGAAGCAGACTTCCCAAACTTCGCTAAGCCTAATTAGCGACCGGAAATTCAAGTCAGGGGTATGCCGCCATCTCTCTGCCAATACCCCTGCAAATGAGCCCTTGACAAATGGCGAAGGTTGTGTGTATGGATCCATCGTCAACCCCCCCGGTAGCTTCGGCGAAAGGGTGCGGAGCCGCTCTGAAAGGGGTGGCTCTTGCTTTTTTAGGTGGAGGCGATTATGAAAACCTTCATCTACATCGACGCCTTCAATCTCTACTTCGGCGCGGTCCGCGGAACCCCTTTCAAATGGCTCGATATCAACCAGCTCTCCCGTATCCTGTTACCGCGTCATGAAATTACCCAGATCAAATACTTTACCGCCCGCATCAATGCCCGCCCATCCGATCCTGACCAGCCTACAAGACAGGCAACCTACCTAAGGGCACTATCAACCATTCCCAATCTTACTGTCTATTGCGGCCATTTCCTGACGCATATCGTGAAAATGCCCCTCGCGTATCCCGTTCCAGGGCAGAACGCATATGTGGCCGTATTCAAGACCGAAGAAAAGGGCTCTGACGTCAATCTGGCCACACAGTTACTGCACGACGCCCATTGCAATCGTTTTGAATGTGCCGTTATCATAAGTGGCGATTCAGACTTGCTCATGCCTTTGCGCATTGTAAAGGATGATTTGGGAAAACCGGTAGGCGTCATCAATCCTCAACGTAATCCGTGCCGGGTCTTGCAGACCCATGCAACATTCTATAAGCACATAAGAAAGTCTGCACTTAAACAGAGTCAGTTTCCCTCCCCCATGATAGATGCAAAGGGGCGCTTCTCCAAGCCTAAGGAATGGTAATCATATGACCAATACATTATGTTTGATTGAGCATACCTTTTCACTGAAGCAGGCTTCCCTTGGTTCGGTACATGAGAAGCACTTGTGGCATTGGCGTATCGCTCCATCCGTATGGAACGAAATTTATCAGAACATCAGAATGTTTCGGAGGACATCTAACTATGCAAATTCGCCACCTTCGAATTGAAAATTTTCGCGGAATCAAATTACTCGATTGGAAACCTGCTGGGGAAATAATCTGCCTCCTCGGCCCAGGAGATTCAACAAAAAGCACTATTCTCGATGCTATTGAACTTACTCTTTCACCAAGATGGGACTACGCCTTTGACGATTCTGATTTTTTTGATGGTAATACAGATTTACCGATTATTATAACGGCGACCGTGGGACAGCTGCCGGATGGATTGATGGCAGATAATAAATATGGCCTCGAAATAAGGGGATGGAATCTTTCTGAGGGATTTCGAGATGAGCCCGAAGATGGGGATGAAGCCGTTCTTTCCATACGCTTAAAAGTAGATTCTTCCCTTGAACCTGAATGGAAGGTAATTAACGACCGAAATCCTGACGGACGCACTATTTCTTCTCGGGACAGGCAATCATTGGGTGTCATTCGATTGAGTCCATTTGTTGACCGCCATCTTACTTGGAACCTGGGTACCATTTTATTTAAGATTACAGACGACTTAGGCTCTTTGCGAGGAATTTTAGCTGCGGCTGGTCGGATTGCCAGAGCGGCTATTACGAGCGAATCTGTTCCAGCACTCACTGCAGCAGCCGCCAAAGCACAAGAGCTTGCAAAGGCCTATGGGGTTGCCCCTAAGAAGAACTATCGCCCTGGTTTGGATATCCGACGTGTGAATATTAACCAAGGTAGTGTGGCACTTCACGATGGAGATGTTCCCTTAAGGAAAGCAGGTTTGGGCACGAGACGACTCCTGACATTCGCTCTACAGCGCGAAGCAGCCAAGGCTGGTGGCATTACGCTTGTTGATGAAGTGGAAACTGGGTTGGAACCGCATCGCATCCGCTCGCTTGTGAAAACCCTCCGTCCAGATCGCGGCAAGGGGCAGGTCATTATAACAACACATTCACCCGTCACAATCCAAGAACTGGATGCTTGTTGCTTAATGATTGTACGAGTAACGAACGGCGAGACAAAGCTTACGAGCGTTGATCCATCCCTTCAGGGAGTTGTACGTGCAGCATCCGAAGCCCTTCTGGGACGCAAAATCATCGTATGCGAAGGCAAGACAGAAGTCGGTTTCTGTCATGCCTTGGATCGGTTTTGGTCAGCAAAAGATCAAGAGGCATTTGCATACTTGGGCATTGTTCCTGTTGATGGCGGAGGGGCCGAAGCCCCGAAACGTGCCGGCGATATCAGAAAGTTAGGCTATAATGTTTGTTACCTTGGTGATTCGGATCGTGAGGTTATTCCGAATCCCGTAACCTTGCAAGCAGATGGTATTGATGTACTCCTTTGGGCTGATAACATGGCCATTGAGGAACGAGTTGTTAGGGACCTACCTTGGGAGGGCGTCCTGGACATCGTAGCTTTGGCTATTGAGGAACACAGTGAGGAAAGTGTGCATGATACGATAGCCAGTCGATTTGAAGGAGACCCTAAGTTGCTTAAGGGCACCTTTCGTACCTGGCAAGATTCAATTCAGCTTCGGAAAGCGATTAGTTTGGCTGCAAAGAAAGCAAACAATAAGGGATGGTTTAAGCGAATTGATCTTGGTGAGCGTTTGGGGGAAGTTGTTTGCAAGTACTTAGACCGGATCGTAGACACCAATTTGGCAAAGCAGACTAAAGCCTTAAGAGAGTGGATCGAGAAAAATGACTGACGCAACAGCACTTGCGGCAACTAGAAATTCTTGTCTTACCTCACCAGCAGGTTTCGGAAAAACCCATTTGATTTCCGAGGCAGCTTGCCATCATGGGGGGCGCAGGGATCTTGTGCTTACCCACACGCACGCAGGAGTTGATGCGCTACGCCGCAAGATGAAGGACATGGGCTTCTCTCATCCCACCTGCGTAATCGATACTATTGCTGGCTGGGCGCTTCGGTACGCTTCTGCATTTCCAAAATCTTCAGGCCTTATAAATCAGTCACCAAGAACAAAAGAAGAATGGGATAGTGTTTACAATTCAGCCCACATAGTTCTGTCAAGGCAGCCAGCAAGAGAAGTGCTTCGAGCTTCCTATTCGGGTGCCTATATTGACGAATATCAAGATTGCACCATTCAGCAGCACAGGTTGGTAAAGGCCATCTCTGAAATCATCCCCACACGAATTTTAGGCGATCCGCTCCAAGGGATATTCGATTTTGGTCATAACGAACCGGTTGACTGGGCGCGTGACGTTCGGACAAACTTCTCTGAGCTGCCACCTTTAACCCGCCCGTGGCGCTGGGAAAAGAAGAATGCCAATGCCAAACTCGGACGATGGCTATCGACTATACGTGAGAACTTGTTGGGCGGACAGCCTATCAGCCTTCATGGTGCACCAGTACAATGGAAGCAGTTAACTAAAAAAAATCAAGTTGCTGAACAAATTAAAACATGCATGGAAATCGCAAGGAAGTCTCCAGGTACGGTGGTGGCGATTCACGGTATGCCTGCACAATGTCATTTTATTGCTCGTCGTTTAAATGGCATGTACCAATGTATCGAGCCCATCGCATCAGAGGATCTGTTTCATGCGGGTGAATGTCTACAGACATCATGTGGAACGGCCCGGGCGGCTGAAGTAATTAATTTTGCAGAGAAGTGCATGACAAAGGTATGCACAGACCTACGGCCCACGCGGAATAGTTATGCAAAGGGAAGAATCCCAAAGATAGGAAAAGGAAAGCACCCCGCCATACAGGATGCTCTACGGCTGGTCGCTGAGAACGATTCACTTGCGACGATTGTCGTTGCTTTGGAACAAATCAAAAACATACCGTCATCAGTATTGTTTCGACGAGAGCTCTACGATGAGATGCTGCGAGGAATTCGAGCAACAGTCACAAATGGAAATGATTCCTTACATGATTCTTTGTGTATGATCAGAAACAGGACAAGGTTCATCGGGAGACGGTTCGGACGGTGCGTAATGGGTCGCACATTGCTTGTGAAGGGCCTTGAATTTGACCATGCCATAATCCTCGATGCGGATGGAATGGATGCTAAGAACCTGTATGTTGCCTTGACTCGAGGGTCGCAATCACTGACCATTTTCTCACGTGAGCAAACGATAACAGCCAGCTAACTTATGGAAGATTCAATATGACAGATACGCCTCGCCTTATCGAACACGCCTTTCCTCTGAAGCAGACTTCTTTGGATTCGGTGCATGAGAAGAACGTGCGGCATGGACATATCTCGACCCTCCATATCTGGCCGGCGCGGCGTCCGCTGGCGGCCTGTCGGGCGGCGCTGATCGCTACGCTCCTGCCCGATCCAGGCGCCCAACCGAAACCTGATGGAATGTCCGATGAAGACTGGCATCAGGAAATCATCCGCCTACGCCGGGAGCTCTGTGAAAAGATCGGCGGCAAGGTGGTCAAGACAATCGAAAAAAAGAAGATGCCGAGCGGCCAGACCGTCGAGAGGGAAAGGGAGATAACCGAGGGTGGAATCCTCCACTGGGGCCGGGAGAAGGAGAACAAGGAACTCTTGGAGTGGTTTCGCCAGGAGATCCGCAAGGCCCATGGGGGACGGGCGCCGAAGGTACTCGATCCCTTCGCCGGCGGCGGGGCGATTCCCCTGGAGGCGATGCGCCTGGGTTGCGAAGCGACCGCCGTGGATATCAATCCTGTGGCCTGGTTTATCCTCAAATGCACCCTCGAATATCCCCAGAAGCTGGCGGGAAAGACACACCCCCTTCCCGATTTCATCCTCGAAGACGAATCATTCATGGAGGCATTTTACAAGGCCCATCCCCACCTGGTCGGCCACACCAAAAAGACCGGGCGACAGAAGGAGAAAGAGGAACGGCAACCGGGCTTTTTCGACAAGCCGGATTCGGGCCGAGCGCCGAAGGCAGACCTCGCCTGGCACGTCCGGGCCTGGGGCCGGTGGGTCCTCGCACGCGCCCGGCGCGAGCTTGCCCGGTTATACCCGACCTATGCCGACTTCGAGCCTCTCGCCAAGAATTATTCCAAACCCTACGAGAAGCAGCCCTCGCAGCTGGTCCCTCTTCTGGAGGACGGGACTCCGGACATCGAAGTACTGAACGCCGAATTCAGCGAGGACTACCTCAGGGATAAAATCAATCCCCGCTGGGTGGTAAAACCCACGGTGGCCTACCTCTGGGCGCGGACGGTGGCCTGCAAGAACTGCCGCGCCGTTGTCCCGCTCCTCAAGACCCGATGGCTCTGTAAGAAAGAGAAGAAACGCGTCCTTATCGCGATGGCGCCAAATGCGGACAGGAGCGGTGTGGTTTTCGGCATCGAGGCAAACGTCCCCGTCAAGGGCGGGAACGCCGCTCAGCGCCGGGAGAACGACAAGCAGATCGGCGGCGGCACGATGTCGCGCTCCGGCGCGAATTGCCCCTGCTGCGGGACGATCATGACGATGGAGGACATCCGCCTGGAGGGAAAGGCCGGACGGCTGGGCGCGGTCAACACAGCCGTCGTCTTCGACGGGCGGAAGGACAAGGAATACCGTTTGCCGACACCTCATGAAATCCGGATGGCCGGGGAAGCGGAAAAAGAAATTACCGGTGTCTTTGCCGACATCCCTTTCGGCCTGCCGGAGGAGCCCCTGCCCAGCAAGGAGGCATTGGGGTTCCGAGTTCCGCTGTATGGCTTCGACCAATGGCAAAAACTGTTCACCTCCCGCCAGCTCCTCTCACTGGGGACATTCGTGAAGTGGACCCGCGCAGCGGCGAAGGAGTTGGCCGATCAGGGATGTCCGCCGGAATGGCGGGAAGGCATCGCGAATTTCCTGGCGCTGCAGATCGACAAGGTTGCCGACTACAATTCGATGGTCTGCGTCTGGCACATTTCCGGAGAAAAGATCGGCCATACCTTCACCCGCTTCGCGTTGCCCATCACCTGGGACTTCACCGAACTGGCCGTCACAAATGACGTCGGCGGCGCTTACTTGGCGCAGTTGGACTGGCTTTCCCGATTCACCGATCATGCACTGATCGCCGGGTTTGGCGCGGCAAGCCCTATCGTTATGAATCGGTCCGCGATTGAGACCATGACGGGCGATTACGACGCCGTGGTCACGGATCCGCCCTATTACGACGCAATACCCTACTCGGACCTGATGGACTTCTTCTACGTGTGGCTCAGGCGGACGCTCAGCGGTCTATCCGTTGATTCGGATCACGCCTTGAGGGAACCGCTGTCACCGAAATGGGATCACGATAAGAACGACGGCGAGCTTATTGACGATGCGAGTCGCCACGGAGGAGACAAGGCCAAATCGAAAGCCGTTTATGAAGATGGGATGGCTCGAGTCTTTCAGGAATGCAGCAATGTCCTCAAACCCGAAGGGAAGTTGGTTGTCGTTTTTGCCAACAAGCAGCCCGACGCCTGGGAAACGCTTGTCTCGGCCCTGATCCGGGCGGGTTTTATCGTGGACGGCAGTTGGCCGATCCAGACGGAAATGAGCACCCGGATGCGCGCCAAAACGTCAGCCGCTCTCGCCTCCTCCGTCTGGCTCGTCTGCAAGAAACGCCCAGACTCCGCCAAGCCCGGCTGGGACAATCAGGTTTTGGATGAGATGCGCCGGAAAATCCGGGAACAGCTCCGGGAGTTTTGGGACGCCGGCATCCGGGGTCCCGACTTTGTCTGGGCGGCGACGGGTCCGGCGATGGAGGCCTACAGCAGGCATCCCGTCGTCCGAAAGGCCAACGAGCCGGGGCCGATGGCGGTCAGCGAGTTCCTCACCCACGTCCGCCGGATGGTCGTGGATTTCGTGGTTGGCCGCGTCCTTTCCGGAGACGGGGCCGAGCCTTCAGGGCCCGACGAGACGGACGCGATGGGCCGGGACCGCCTGGATGAGCCGACGGCCTACTACCTGCTCCACCGTCATGACTTCGGCATGGAGGAGGCCCCGGCCGGGGCTTGCATCCTCTATGCCGTCTCCTGCGGGGTCTCGGACAAGGAACTGGCCGACACTTGGGATCTCATCGGCTTCACGAGAGGGAAATCAGCGGAGGAATCGGACGAAGAGGCCAATGCCGATGCGGAGGCGGATCCGGATGCAGTCGAGGAATCGGGCAGTAAAGTGAAACTCAAAACCTGGGCGCAGAGGAAGGGGCGATCCCTGGGATTCGAGGCGCCTGGGGGCAAGCCCGTTCCACTCATCGACCGCGTCCACCGCCTGATGCACCTCTGGAAGGCGGGCGACCTCCACCAAGTGGACGAGTATCTCGACAACAACGGCCTGCGGCGCCAGGAACTCTTCCGACGGCTCCTCCAGTCACTCATCGAGCTTTCGCCCGCCGGCAGTGAGGAAAGATCGCTTCTTGAATCCATCAGCAACCATATCCAGGCCAAAGGCGCCGTCAAGGATGATCAAGTGGTCCTGGCTTTTGACGGAAATGGATCATGACAACGGAATTTTTGTTCGGATTGGAGATTCGGCAGACTGAGTCTGCCGAATTGGCGTAATAACATGAGGAGGAATAGACCGATGACTAAGCTCCCCTGGAAGCCCTGGCATGAAGTGGTGAAGCTCCGCGACGATCTCCGCTCGGGCGATTTGCCTTTGCATCTGTTTGCCGCCGATCTCTACGATGTCGTGATGCAGCGGGGAAAACGGAAGGTTTACGAGGATCCTGAACAGTTCTTTGCCCTCACGTTTCCCACCTTCAACCTCCGGCGCCTGGTCCGGGACGTCGTGCTGCGCCTCGCCGGCAAGAACGACAAGGCCGTCCGCCAATTGGAGCTGACCTACGGCGGGGGAAAGACCCACACCCTGATCACGCTCCGGCATCTCGTCCATGACCCGGAGAAGCTGCCGAAACTTCCCGCTGTGGAGGAATTCATCCAGGACATCGGCCAGAGGCCTCCCCTGTGCCGCGTGGCGGCTCTGTGCTTTGACAAGCTGGACGTGGAAAAGGGAATGGAGATCTTCTCGCCCGACGGCAAAGCGCGAACACTCAAACAGCCCTGGAGCGTCCTGGCCTGGCAACTGGCGGGCGAGGCGGGGCTGAAGGTTCTCCATGCCGAAGGTCTGGCGGAGGAGCGCGAGACGGCGCCGGCGGAGAATCTGCTCACCGAGCTGTTGGAGATTCCGGGCAAGGATGGACTCGGAACCCTCGTGCTCATCGACGAGGTGCTGATGTATGCCCGTGAGAAGGTCGCCCAGAACCGTGAATGGCGGGTCCGACTCCAGAACTTCTTCCAGTACCTGACTCAGGCGGCGGTCAAGGTAGATCGCTGCTGTCTCGTGGCTTCGCTGTTGGCAACGGACCCGCGCAAGAGCGATACCCTGGGACGGGAGATCCAGGCCGAGCTGTATGACATTTTTCAGCGCCAGAGGGAGGAGGCTGTGGAACCGGTGGTCAAGGAGGATGTGGCCGAGGTTCTGCGCCGACGCTTTTTCAAACCGGAATCCCTCAAAGATCGGGATGTCTTCCGCCAGCATGTCGTAGCGGCCCTCAAAGGCATCACTGCCGTCGACGAGCAGACGGCCAAACAGGGGGCAAATGCAGAACAGCGGTTTCTGGACAGTTACCCCTTCCATCCTGATCTCACTGAAGTCCTCTACTCCAAATGGACGCAGTTGGCCCGTTTTCAGCGGACCCGGGGTGTATTGCGGACCTTTGCCCTGGCGCTAAGGGAGGCGGAAAAGTGGGACAAATCCCCCCTCATCGGGCCGGCTGTGTTTCTCAATGCTCAGGAAAATGAGGGGCTGTCGGAGGCTCTCCGGGAAATGGTCACCGTTGCCGACACCGAGGAAACCGAAGGGAAGAAACAGGCATGGACCGGCATCCTCGACAACGAATTCGAGCAGGCCAAACGGATTCAGATAGAGTCAATGGGCTTGAAGTTTCGCGAAGTAGAGCAGGCCGTCGTGGCGACCTTTCTCCATTCCCAGCCCATCGGCCAGACGGCCAGAACGAGAGAGCTTCTGGTACTGCTGGGATCGACCCGCCCGGATAAGATCGAGTTGGAAAAAGGGCTCGCCCGCTGGGCGCAGACGAGCTACTGGCTCGATGACCTCCATACAACCACGACCGAAGGACAGCTTCCCGGAACATGGCGGCTCGGCAACCGCCCAAACCTCAATCAGATGCACGCCGTCGCGGCGAAAAACATCCCGGACGATACCGTCCGCGCCCGTCTGCTGGACGACATCGGTAAGGTCAAACCCCTAACGGCTAATGCATCTGCCGCGGGGGTTCATCCGCATACGCTCCCGATACGTCCGAAGGATGTTGAAGACGACGGCGCCTTCCACTACGCTGTCCTGGGACCCGGGGCTGCATCCGAGTCGGGCAAACCGAGTCCGGAGGCCAAGCGGTTCCTGGACGAGACGACGGGATCGGACAAGCCGCGCGTTTACAGAAATGCGGTCGTTCTGGTCGCACCTTCCAGGGATGGATTGGAACTGGCCTCGGCTCGTGTACGCGACTATCTGGGATGGGAGGGCGTACGAGAAGAAATCAAACAGCAACAGAAAGACGGTAACGTCGATCCGGCCAGGGCGCAGACGCTGTCAATCAACATCGACAAGGCCAAGGGCCGCATCCCGGATGCAATCCGTCAGGCCTGGTGCATCGTCGTAACAGTTTCGGAGAAGGATGAAGCGCAGGCCTTCAAAATCACCGTCACGGATGAACCGCACTTCAACATCATCAAGTCAGACAAGCGGAGCCGTATGCAGGACATGCCGGTTACCGCCGAGGCCCTCTTGCCCGACGGACCTTACAATCTCTGGCGGCCCGGAGAGACATCCCGGCGGGTCAAGGATCTTTCCGGGGCGTTTGCCCAGTTTCCACACCTTCCAAAGATGATCAAGTCCAGTGCCATCCTCAGCACCCTGGCGGAAGGTTGCGGGAAAGGGATCTTTGTCCTGCGTCTTGTCCGACCGGACGGTACAGCCCGTACTTGGTGGATGTCCAAGCCCGATGAAATTGCCCTGAACGATCCGGCGCTTGAACTTGTGCTGCCGAAGGGGTCGGAATTAGGCGAGATCCCACCATCGCTTCTGACCCCCAACGGCCTGCCCTGTTTGTGGACATCAGATGAAATCACGGTACAGGCCGTGTCTGACTACTTCAGCGGTGATAACGTTGTTCAGATCGACCGGGATGGATACCTGGAATCTCTCCCTGTTCCGAAGGCATGCGAAGGAGTCGTGGAAAAGGCCGCCGCCTCGGCGGTGGAAAGCGGTGTATTGTGGCTCCTTTCCGGACCGGCCAGCATCCTCGGTGAACCGATACCGCCCGGCTTATTGAACGCCAATGCCAAGCTATCTCATCCACCAGCGATCATCGCCGCCGCTGAGATCCTGCCGGAGAACTTGCCGGGCGCTTGGAAGGGCGGTTGCGCCTCGGGATTATCCATCTCTTCGGCGTTATCCGTCAGGGAGAACAAGACACTGCCCTGGAAAACGATCCGGGATGTCATCGGCGGCGCCCTGCAGGCGCGCTTTCTCAAACTATCGGAAAGCTCGGCCGCATGGCCCTGTGATTTTCCATCCGCACAGTCCGTCATCCTGAAACCGCAGGACGCCCCTCCACCTCCGCAGCAGCCGCCTTCGGGCATGACGCTTTGCGCGGAAGCCGATCTCGAGCCGTCGCAGATTCAAGACCTGGGAGACATCGTTCCCAAGCTTCTGGAAATCAAGAAAACCGGATTGCCGATGCGGTTTCGCCTGCGTATCGAGATTGGCGACGGTAAAACCGCGCCTCCAAAAAATATGGTCAAGGAAGTGAACACCTTGCTGAGGGATGTAAAGCCGGACTTGCAGTTGAAATAAACTGATGAGCCTTGTCAATCTCCGACTAAAGGAAAGTTACAACACAAGCACATCAGCCCAAATTCTCGACTTCAATAAAAAATGAATGATCTCTCCGCAGAATTAAGGGTATTGATAATGTGAATGAAGTCAGTCAAGGCTCAATGCGGCAGATTCACAACTCAAATGTAAGCATGAACCGGATGAACTAAAAAATCCTCTTTAGCTCTACCCCTCATCTTTCGGCGGCGGGGGAGCTCTCTGCGGATCTTTTTGCTGCGAGCAGTTCCTGCCAGGTATGGCGTTGGAGAAACGATCCTTCCACATTCGCCTCCATCTCCGTGAACAGGCCGAAGGGCATGGCAAAGCTGAGAAGATGATCGCCGAGCTGTTTCCGGATATATACACGGGCGGAGAGGTCGGTCAGCCCTACGATCGCCCGCGGCCGTTTGGTGTTCGCCTCTCGGTAGGGGTAGATGCCGATCGTCTGGCAACCGGCGGCAAAGGGGATTGTGACGTTTTCGTTGTCCCCCCGTCCATAGTTGGCCAGAACCACCAGGGCGGAGAGCTCGTCCGGATTGGCGAAGAAGACCACGGTCTGAGGCGGTTCGTCTCCGGCCTTCACATCGGCCAGCGGCCGGAAGACGACGTAGCGCTTCGGGATCTGCATGATAGGGAGGCACGCGATGAACCGTTTCACCAGTTCGGGTGTCTTGATGTACCGTTCCCCATGGATGAAGTTGTCGTATGTTTCTCGCTGGAGGAAAGGTTTGATCTGCTCCGCTATGGCGGGACCTTCCGCCCACCCCTCGATGCCGGAGGAGAGAAAGTGGCAGAACCCCTCCTCGCTGCCGGGGAAACTTTTATACCGATCCCCGAAACCCATCCCGACCCCGCCGCCGACACAGCCGAACGTCGCCGCGTCGCAAACCGCCGGACGACCCTTGGCGGCGGAGGCGGCAAGCCACATGATGCAGCCCCATCTCCCCTCCTGGAACTGCATGGCCCCTTCCGGTTTTTCATCGTCCCAAGCGACGGCGATGGGGGGGTATTTCGTTTCGATGGCCTTGGCGATTCTGCTTTCCATGGTGTGCTCCTTTAGTGATGGGATTGGTTGCGGACCGCATTATATTTGATTTTCGGAAAAAGAAAACCCTTGATTCATTTTTTTGTACAAAGAGGTTGACAGCACCCGGTATTATAGCTATAAGCCAGCTACAAGCGCAGCAGTTGAGAAACCATGGAGGGGGAGACGATCGAAGGTGAAGAAGATAGCGGTCAGCGGTAAAGGCGGTGTCGGAAAGACGCTTTTGAGCGCCTTTCTGGCGCAGGCTTTTGCGCGTGACGGTTATGATGTCATAGCCATCGATGCCGACCCCGATGCGAACCTCGGCGCCTCCCTCGGTTTTCCGGATGCCAATAAAATTGTTCCGATTTCCCACCTGAAGGAGCTCATCCGGGAGCGAACCGGGGCGACGCCATCGGCCGGCGGCGCGTTTTTCAAACTTAACCCTAGAGTGGACGATCTGCCCGACGAGTACTCGATCAAGCACAACGGCATCCGCTTAATGGTGATGGGCGAGGTCAAAAGAGGCGGCAGCGGCTGTTATTGCCCGGAAAATGTCCTCTTAGGCGCGCTGATGTCTCATCTGCTCCTGCGGCGGGATGAAATGGTCATCCTGGACATGGCCGCCGGCATTGAACACCTGAGCCG
>CAZINF010000027.1:0-28339 GCA_964540555.1 uncultured Syntrophus sp.
CCCAGGCGCCGACGAGGCCCTGGGCCGCGGCCTTCTTCCGGATCTCGGGCGTGTATTTCTCCCCCTCGTCGCACTCCTGCGACACAGCGGTGAAATTGGCCTTGGCAAAGCGGTAGGCCATGTCCTGCAACATCTTCTGCTCTTCGGTCAGTTCAAAATCCATCTCCCCAATCCTCCCTTCTCATTATATCAACCGAACTGTTTCCTGAGTTCGACCTTGTCGATCTTCCCGACCGAGGTCTTGGGAATCCCCTCCACAAAGAGGACCTTGTCGGGAACCGCGTATTTTGGGAGCCTTCCCTCTTCGGCGCACTTCGCCATGAAGACCCGGATATCCTCCTTGTTCACCCGCTCCCGGAAATCCGGTTTCAAGACGATGACCAGCAGGGGGCGCTCGCCCCATTTGCTGTCGGGTACGCCGATAGCCGCCGACTCGGAGACGGCGGGGTGCTGGCTGATCAGGTTCTCCATGTCGAGGGAAGAGACCCATTCGCCGCCGGTCTTGATCACATCCTTGATCCGGTCGGTAATCTGGATGTACCCTTCCGGATCGATATAAGCCACATCGCCCGTATGGAGCCATCCATCCCGCCAGAGCTCCTTCGTTCTCTCCGGTTCGTTGTAATAGCTCTCCGTCAGCCAGGGCGCCCGGATGACCAACTCACCCGTCGCCACGCCGTCATGGGGCAGATGTTTCCCGTTGGCATCGACGATCCTCGCATAGACGAGCGGCACGGGAAGCCCGGTCATGATGAGGCGGTCGATCTGTTTTTCCTTCTCCCATCCTAGCATCGAGGGTTTGAGGTTCGCCACCGAGATCACCGGGCAGGCCTCCGACATCCCGTAACCGGTGTAGATTTCGATCCCGCGGTTCATAGCCTCCCGGGCCAGCCCCCTGGGGAGGCGCGCCCCGCCGACGGTCACCCGCCACCGGGAAAGATCGAATGTCCCGGAGACCGGGCTCGACAGGAGCATGTGAACGATCGTCGGCACGCAATGGGAAAAGGTCACCTTCTCCGTTGTGATCAGCCTGAGCAGCATCGGCGCCTCGTATTTTCCGGGATAAACCTGCTTGACGCCCAACATAGTCGCCACATAGGGAAACCCCCAGGCGTGAACGTGGAACATCGGGGTGAGCGGCATATAGACGTCATTGGAGCGGAATCGGCCGACGGATTCGTAGACAGCGGCGCCGGTCATCTGGGCCTGGGCGTGGAGGACGAGCTGGCGGTGGGAAAAATGGACGCCTTTGGGAAGGCCGGTCGTTCCCGTCGTATAGAAGATAGTGGCCCTCGTGTTCTCGTCGAAATCGGGGAAATCACACCAGTCGGGAACCCCTTGAAGAAGCTCCTCGTATTCAGCGGCGATGGGAAGCCGTGTTTCGGTTTTCCGGCCGCCGTCGGAGATCAGGACGATCTTCTCGACGGTGGCAATCTGTGGGTAAATGGCCTCCAAAAGGGGCAGAAAATCCTCGTGGACGAGGACGACCTTGTCCTTGGCATGGTTCATCGTATAGAGGATCTGTTCCTGCGAAAGACGCCAGTTCTGTGTGTGAAGGACCGCCCCCATCATGGGGACTGCGAAGAAGCACTCCAGATAGCGGTGACTGTCGTAATCGAAGACGCAGACCGTATCGCCCGGGTCGACGCCAAGCTTCGCCAGGCCGTTGGCCAGCCGGTGGATCCGTTCGCTTAGCTTCCGGTAGGTGAGACGGACCCGGTCCCGGTAGACGATCTCCTGGTCGGGGGCAAAAAAGAGCGGCGTTTCGAGCAGGTGTTTGATAATCAGCTGGTAGCTGTAACATTCTCCCGGCGCGTAGACTCGCTCTGCCATCGGGTTCTCTCCTTTGACGGCTTCGTAAAAAGTCCGGATGCTGCGTTGCGCTTCATCCTTCGTCATTGCGGCGTACGAAAAAGTATGCCTCATGAATGGGGACGGATTTCAAATCCGTCCCCGCGCGCGCCTTGCCTGCGGACTTTTTACGAAGCCGTCCATTTCACGACTTTAACGAGGTTGTCACACTTGCCTTTTGGATGTTCAATTGAAACCCGGTTTGGTATAATGCCTTGAAAGATGGTTTCCGGTCGGAGGGATTTATAGCATATTCAATCCTCGCTGACAACGACTTCCTGCGGCGAAACTCTTGCAAATCGCGATCCCGGAAGCGCGCATCGGAGATTTTTCGGGGTACCTTACCCTGCAGCGGAGCGAGGAGGCTTTAGGGTCGAAAAATGTCCAGCGCGCGGAGGGATCCGATTTTCAAGCGACGCAATGGCCTCGCAGCGCCGTTTTCTTTCGGGAAGGCTGGAATGGGAGGGGTATGCACATCATCGTGGACGGCTATAACCTGATCCGTCAATCCGACACCCTCAGGGGATACGAGCGGATCAGCCTCGAAGCGGGGCGGCAGGCGCTCCTCCGGAGCCTCGCCGGCTACCGAAAGCTCCGCGGGCACCGGATCACGGTCGTCTTCGACGGCTGGGTGGGGGGCTCGCCACGGGAGGAGCGGGACCGGGTGGGAGGGGTGGAGGTGATCTATTCCCGCCTGGGAGAAAAGGCGGACGAGGTGATCAAACGGCTGCTCCAGACGGGGAGCGAGGAGATCATGGTCGTCACCTCCGACCGGGAGATAGTGAACTTTGCCGCCCGCAGGGGGAAGACCTCTATCACCTCTGCCGCCTTTGCCTCCCTCCTCGACGGCATCGCAGCGGGACCTGTGTCCGAAGCCCCGCCGGAGACGGGAGAGGAGGAGGACGAAGATCGACGCGCCGCCGCGAAAAAGAAAGGCCCCGCCCGCCGCCTCTCCAAGCAGAAACGAGCTGCACTGGCCCGGATCAAAAAACTCTAACGGCCGCGTAAAAAGCCCATATGCTGCGTTGCGCTTCCTCCTTCGTCTCTGCGGCGTACGAGACGGTACGCCTCATTCCTCAGGAGTCGCGCGCCTTGCCTCTGAGGCTTTTTACGCGGCCGTTATGAATTTGAAGTGTTTCCGGCTCTACAGACGGCAATCAGTATCCGCTCCAGAAGAAGACGGGGGTCCTGTCCCGTGGTCTTGAGCGCCAGGTCAGTCTTGACCAACAGATCGAGATAACCGGCCAGCTCCGCGCGGGTAAACCGCCCCGCGTTCTTCAGTGCCTGATACACCACAAAGGGGTGCTGGGAGGCGATGGCGATCGCATCGGTCCCCTTGCCGGTTAACTGCTTGACGGCGGGATGGACCGCCTTCTGAAACCGGCCGTAATCCATACTCGGCTGAAACGCCCCCAACCGCCCCGAGTCGATCAGGAGCTTCGCCTGAAAGAGGAACCGGATCTCCCTTACGATCATCGTCATGATCATCTGGGGGTGGAGACCCTGATCGATCAGCTCGTGCAGGGTCGTCAGGGCAAGGACCAGGTTCCTCCCGGAGAGCGCGCCGGTCAGAGCAAAGACCGTGTCCTCCTTCGTCCTGCCGACGACGGCCTCGACATCCTCCGCCTCGATTTGCTTTTTTTCTCCGGCATACGTGATCAGCTTCTCTATCGCCCCAACCGATTGCCTCAGGTTGAAACCCGTTTTTTGCCCGAGGGCGGACCAGGCCCCCGAGGAGAGTCTTTTCCCTGCCCGACCGAGTAGCTCGCCGGCCGTTTCCTGGACAGCCTGTTGCTGCCTTGCCTCGCCTTTCGCCTTTGTGAACGAAAGGATTTTTCCCGCCGACGAGATCGTCCTGAAGAGCTTCTTCCGCCGGTCCACAGCCTCGGCCGTCAGGATGAGGCAATTCCCCTCTGCCATCCCGCCGGTGAGGATCCTCTCCAGGCGGTCGGTCTCCTCCGTCCGTTCCTTCGCCGGCACGGCGCCGAGGCCCGCACAGAGCTCCACAGCTTTCGGGAGCCAGGCATCCCGCGCTTCGCCGCCGTCATCCGGAACGATCCGCCGCCAGGTTTCGTCGTCGATTTTCCGCCAGCCGCCGTCCCGAAGGTCGTCCAGATGCAAATCCGTGATCTGTAAAAAGTGCAGGAAATCCGCTGCGGCCCTTGCGGGATCCGCTTCAAGGCACTCGCGGATCCGCCGGATGAGGGGCATGAGGACATTCCTGGTCTGGAAAAGTCGGGTATTCCGGACGACGACCACCTTGCGGCCGGGGAGAAGGGGGGGGGTGATGAGGGATTCGCAGAGACGGTCGACATCCTCCTGTTCGCCGTCCGTCACGAAGAGGTTGAGATCCCGGTCCCGGTCAGCGGGGATGAGCGCCTGCACGATTTTTTCGAGAGCATCATGGAGGCTGAACTCGTCATCACCGCAGAGGAGATAACAGGGGGCGCTTTTCCCCCGCTTCAGCTCCGCGAGGACCGTATCAAGAGAGGCGGTCCGCCCCGTATTGTCGTCCTGAAGTGCCATGCAGCCCCAACCTTGACGGCTTCGTAAAAAGTCCGGATGCTGCGTTGCGCCTCATCCTCCGTCATTGCGGCGTACGCAACAGTACGCCTCATTCCTCAGGATTCGCGCGTCTTGCCTGCGGCCTTTTTACGAAGCCGTCCCATTTTCGCGACTTATTTAAGACTTTTCTTCCGATGTCGTCCACCTTCCGGCAGCGACCGCCGCCCCGCCTTACAGGATGACGTACTTCAGGATGTGCTTGACGGCCGCTTCCGGATCGTCGATGATCTGGAAGAGTTCCAGGTCCGCCGGAGATATCTTTTTGTCGTGGAGCATTGTCTTGCGGAGCCAGTCAAAAAGCCCCTGCCAGTATTCGTTTCCCATGAGGATGACGGGGAAAGCCCTGATCCGTTTTGTCTGAATGAGGGTCAGCGCTTCGAAGAGCTCGTCCAGCGTTCCGAAACCGCCGGGGAGGACGACGTAGGCCACGGCGTACTTGACGAACATCACTTTCCGCGTGAAAAAATACTTGTAGTCGATGTTGATGTTGGCGTAAGGGTTCGGCTTCTGCTCGAAAGGCAGGCGGATGTTCATCCCCACTGACTGGCCGCCGGCTTCAGCGGCCCCTTTGTTGGCCGCCTCCATGACGCCAGGACCGCCGCCCGTGATGACGCTGAAGCCCTTCTGGGCAAGCAGTCGGGCCAGGAGCTCCGCCTTCTGGTAGTAAGGGTCGTCCTGCGTGGTCCTGGCCGATCCGAAGATGCTCACGGCGTTCTTGACCCGGGAGAGGGTTTCGATGCCCTCGACAAACTCGGCCATGATCCGGAAGATGCGCCAGGATTCTTCTATCGACAGGGCGTCAACGACAAACTGGTTTTTTTCATCCATGTCACACAACTCCGCCGGGAAGAGCATCACGGGGACGGATTTGAAATCCGTCCCCGTGGAACAAAAAGACCGGATGCTGCGCTAAAGCTTCATCCTTCGTCATTGCGATGAATGGGGACGGATTTGAAATCCATCCCCGCGGTCCCCCCGCGCGAAATCGTCCCCGCGCGTTGCCTGCGGCCTTTTTACGAAGTCGTTCCATTATCACGACTTTTTACGAGGTCGTCAGTATTGAGTATTGCATGAATGGGGACGGATTTGAAATCCATCCTCGCGGTCCGTCCCCGCGGTCCCAAAAGTTACTCCCGGATAAAGCGTCCTCGGGGGCGTGGGTCGCTATTTTGCAACAGGGAAATATCGCTCTAATGGGGACGGATTTCAAATCCGTCCCCGGTTCCTTTCTCTGTCCCTATTTTCCACTACCCGCCATCCGTGAAGTTCGCCTATGAGACCTTGCGCCGCAGGGTCTTGGCCAGTCTCCGGCGCGCCTCGATGGTTTTGCGCTTCTTCTTCACCGAGGGTTTCTCGTAAGCCCTGCGCAGTTTGAGTTCCTTGAAAAGGCCGCTCTTGGAGAGCTTGTTTTTCAGGATCTTCAGCGCCTTTTCCACATCGTTGTCGAATACTTTTACTTCCAAATTTTTCTCCCTTTCTGGATGTTTTTTTCTTATAATACCTTATCTCGCCATTTTCATGAGCCGGCACGTCCCGATGAAAAAGCGACGCAAAAAAAGGGCAGTACGGCGCCGCATCTCACGTTTCGCGCCGTATACTACCCTCGGTTGTTGCCTATGGTTAGACCACGCTCCTTACTTTTGTATGATGTCCCTTAAAACTTCTACGAATCCCTCATTTTCTTCGCGGGCACTGCCTGTACGATCGGCGCCTCAACCCGGAGGATATCCCTTAAAGCTTCCACGAATTCCTGGTTTTCTTCGCGGGCGCCCACCGTGACGCGCATGAAACCCTTCAACCTTCCGGGGGCGCTCAGGTTCTTGATCAGGATGCCCCGCTGCATCAGGAGACTATATATGCGATCCGCGTCAAAATCGCAACTAAAAAAAATGAAATTTGCTTCGGTCGGCCAGGGGTGGATGCCGGGCAGTGCGTCGAGGGCGGAAAAAAGCTCGCCGCGCCAACGACGTATCTCCGCCGCCTGTCTCAGAAAGGCTTCTTCCTCGTCGAGATAGAAACCGGCGGCGGCCTGCGACAGGGCATTGATATTATAGGGAAGCCGCACCTTGTGGAGTTCGTGGATCAGGGCCGGCGGGCCGACGAGAAGGCCGATCCGCATGGCTGCCAGGCCCACCTTGGAGAGGGACCGGAGGATGACCAGGTTTTTGTGACGGGCAAGCTCCGGCAGGAAGGTCTTTTCCGCGAAATGAAAATAGGCCTCATCGACGACGACGATGCCGGACGCCGCCTTCAGGATCGCCTCGATTCTTTCCCGGCTAAAGCAGTTGCCGGTCGGGTTGTTGGGCCATGCCAAAAAAATCAGGGCAGGGGGATGGGTCGCCATCTGCTCCTCCATGGCCGGCAGATCAAGATCGAACGCGTTGTCGAGCGGGATCGCCGCGACCCGAAGGAAGGAGTTCATGGCGGTGATCCGGTACATGACAAAGGTGGGAACCGGGATCATCACGGACGCCCCGTGCCGGGCGAGGGCCTGACAGAGGATCTGAATCAGTTCGTCCGACCCGTTTCCGAGGATGACCTGATCCGCCCCCACGCCGAATGCCTTCGCGAACCGGGATGCCAGCGCCACGGATCCCGCCTCGGGATAACGGTTCAGCGGGATGGAGGCGAGCAGGTCCGCAAATCTCTCCCGGAGCCGGGGAGGGATGGCCAGCGAGCTCTCATTGGCGTCCAGTTTGATCCGGCACGGGGTGGTCACCACCGGATAGGCCGCCTGGGCAAGGACCTCTTCTCTGATCAGGGACCGGATATCCATGCTTCAGCCGATCTCCTCTTCCCGGTTGACGAATTCCTGATAACCGCTGGTATCCAGGAGATCATCGAGTTCATCCAGGTCATCCAGCTCCACAACGATCATCCATCCGGTGTCGTGAGGATCGCTGTTGATGATCCCGATGTCATCCGTGATATCCTCATTGACGCTGATGACCGTCCCGCTGACCGGCGAGATGAGCTCGATCGCCGCCTTGGCCGATTCGATTCTTCCGAAGGGTTCGTCGCGCTCCACGTAGGAATCGGCTTCAGGAAGATCGAGCGAAAGGATCTCCCCCAATTTCTCCTGGGCATGGTCCGTGATCCCGATGGTGGCCAGATTGCCCTCCGCCCGGATCCAGAGATGCTCCTGACTGTACAGCAGATCTTCCGAAAATAATTTCATAATGAGACACATCCTGTTATTTAGTATGGTGCACTCCGGTTACAGAACGGTCAGATCTTTGGAGGTCTGCGTCAGAATTTCGCAGCCTTCCTCCTTGACGAGGACCGTATCCTCGATCCGGATGCCCCAGTCGCCGGGGAGATAGATCCCCGGCTCGACCGTCACCACCATGCCCGCGCGGAGGGTCTCCTCACGTCCCGCGGCAAGGCGCGGCGCCTCATGGACATCCAGTCCGACCCCGTGGCCGGTCCCGTGAGAAAAATGTGCGCCCAGCCCGGCTTTCTCGAGAAACCCCCTGGCGCTGCGGTCGATCGCATCGCAGGTCACACCCGCCCGGATCGCCCGGATCGCCTGGTCATGTGCCTCTCTAACCAGCCGGTAGACCTCCCGCTGGCGCTCGGAGACAGGCCCCACGATATAGGTGCAGGTTTCGTCCGAGTGGTAGCCGCCCGCGACCGCGCCATAATCTATGATCACACAATCCCCGGCGGCGATGGCACGGCATCCCGGCCGGGCATGAGGAAGGGCCGCATTGGCTCCCGCGGCGACGATCGTCTCAAAGGCGGCCTGCTCCGCCCCGCCCCGCCGCATCCGGTATTCGAGCTCGAGGGCGATCTCCTTTTCCCTGACGCCCGGCCGGATCATCTCCCGGATTGCCGCAAGTGCCTCTCCGGCGATCCGGGCCGCTTTCCGGATCAGCGCGATCTCCTCTTCATTCTTGACGGCCCTGAGGGACTGGAGCCCGTCGGAGAGCGGATAAAACACCACCCCCGGGAGCTTCTCCTGCAGCTTGAGGTAATCTTCCACTGTAAGGGAGGGGGATTCGAAACCGATTGCCCCGACCGCCCGTTCACCGGCCACTGCCGTGATCCCGTCGACCCGGCTGCGAAATTCAAAGATCTCCGTCCCGACGGCCTCCCCGCGCGCCTGGGTGGTGTAACGTCCGTCCACCAGGAGGGCAAGCCAGTCCCGCCCGGCCATCAGGGTCCCGTCGCTGCCGGTAAAACCGGTCAGGTAACGGATATTTTTTTCATGCAGAATGAGCAGGGCATCTTTTTCGGAAATCCCGGCCCGAATACGGTTTACCCTCTCCGGATATGGCGAAGGATCATGCCGCATGGCTGCTCAATCTGCCGATATTGTTCAGCCAGCGAGAAAGCTCGGCGATCACCGGCGCATGCTTCTCCTCGGGCTTTTCCTGACTGACGAACCTCTCGCGAACCTCCCGGAGCATCTCCGGTACAGACCTCTCACCGGGTTCTTCCTGATCTGTGATCTCTTCCCGGACCTCCTCGAGCATTTCCGGCTTGTACATCTGCTCGGGTTCTTCCCGACTTGCGATCCTCTCCCGGTCCTCCTCGAGCATTTCCGGCTCGTACTTCTCCTCCGGTTCTTCCTGACTTGCTATCCTCTCCCGGACCTCCCTGAGCAACTCCGCCGCCTTCGGATCATGGGGACCCCTGCCGAGAATAGCATCGAGGATCTCCTCCGCCATCCGGAGATGGCCTTGCCGGGCGTAGAGTTCCGCAAGTGTGACCGTCTGAAAATCATCGGGGAGCTGCGCGGCCTCTTCCTGTTCTACTCTCTCCCGGCCATCCGCTGCATGCTGTTCCGAGATCTCCTCGAGCCTCTCGGAAATCTTCCGCGCTATCGGCGTGTCCGGATTCAGGCTCACGAACGTGCGGTAAAAGACCTGCGCCGATTCCGCCATCCCTTTTCTGAGGTAGATATCCCCCATGCAGGTGTAGATCTGCGAGAGGCTCGCGACGATATCCTCCATTTCCTGGAGCATCTCCCCGGCCTCTTCCAGTCTCTCCTTCTCGATCCAGACGCGACAAATCGCGATGCGGGCGTCCATGTCGCCCGGCGTCCGTTTGAGCCGCGACTCGGCCAGACTCAGGACCGTCAGGCAGTCGCCCTTACTCAGGAGCGATTCCGTCTCTTCGAGAAACGCTTTACGCTCGTGGAGGGGATTCTTATTCATACTTCATCGTTTTTTCTATTGTTTGACCAATTCAGCCCCGCCAGCCGCAGGCAGAAGCGCAAGCGGGAGAAAAGCTAACACACGCCGCAAGAGCGTGTCAAGAAAGAAAAAACGCATATTTCTCCCGGCCTGCTGCGGGATTGTCGGTCTTCCTTGAGGTGAATTTCCTCTGTCGAAGGAATAATCGAGCTGCCGCACTGATCCAGACGGCATGGGACATGGAGACGGAGGATACAAGGAAGCGGGAGCTGCGCGCCCTCACAAAAGCGATGACGGAACTGAACCTGAAGGAAGCCCTTGTCGTCACCCATGATGGGGAGGGGGAGATCCGGGTGAACGGCGGCACGGTCCGCCTCGTTCCCGCCTGGCCGCGAGCAAGTCCGCAAAATCAAGATCATGAGTCAGCAGGACGCGGCCTTCATTGAAAGCTTTTTCCAGGACGAACGAATCGAATGCCCTTTCAAGGCCTTGATCCTTAAGATGGATGGCGTCATGCGTCAAAGAATTAAGGAAGGAGACTGTCTTTGGAGAAATGCCCATGTCGGCAAGAAATTTCATGCCGTTTTTATCTCCGTTGGATATAGTGACTCTTCAGCTAGCCATGCAGCGTAATGAAGTGCTTGCCGGATGTCATCGTGTTCAATATAGGGATAGGCGTCAAGGATTTCCTCTGTGCTCATCCCCTTGGCTACCAGGTTCAGGATCAATGACACGGTTATACGCATACCCCGGACGCAGGCTCGCCCTCCCATGATCTGTGAATCAAAGGTAATCCGATCAAAACCGATCATAATACAGCCCTCCGTTGACTCAGTTTGTCTTTCAATACCACCGATCATCTTGTTTGTGAAGAGGAAAAAGGAGAACAGTGGGAATTGGGGACAGCCACTCATTTCCCCTGACATATTGACATAACGACATGAACAGGGTATTAGGTAACCAACGGTGGGGAATCAACCCTGCGCGATTACGATTAGAAACCGGATGTGAAAACATGTTGATCACAGTGGACAAAAGGGGAAGCATCAACCTTCCCGCCTCCCTGCGGAGGCAGTTGGGGCTCGTTACGGGTGCGTGTCTGGATCTGTCGGTCGCTGACGGGGGGGGCTTGATCCTGCAGCCCGTGGCGGTTTATCCTGCCGTTCATCTGAATGAGCAGGGACTCGCGAAACTGAAGGAAGCCAGGGAAAGCGCCACCACGGCAATGCCGGCCTGGCTGACGGATGAGATGGCTCATGCCGAAACTGATACCGACTGAGAAGTTCATCGAGGATGCGGAACACTTTCGTCGTCAGCCGGAGATCATGAAGAAGATCGCGAAGACCCTGGGCCTTCTTAAAAAAATCCCCTCCATCCCGGCCTACGCCTGGAGCGCATCGTCAATGACCCGACGGCGTGGGCCGCTCGCGTGGACCAGCGATACCGTCTCTCCTTCGATCCGGAGAAAACGCTGCCGGCGGGAAACCCGGACTGGTCGGCGCCGTTCCGCCTCCTGCGCCTCCTCGACCATGACGATCTCTATCGCCATCCCCGCTGAAAAAAGGGACAGCTCTCGATTTCATTTCAGTTAGGGCTGGCGAGGGGTAAAGTCGGCAGACCCGTCAAAGCAGGAAAAAGAGAGAAGAAATGAGTGGCTGTCCCCTATTTACCTGCGGGAGAATCGCATGCACGGTTTGATGAGGGAGGATTGGCAAGGTAACTATGGTGCGGCTATTTAGGCACCGCCAGACGAAAGGGGCGGAAACGGATAAGCCAGCCTAAAGCGGTCATTGCCAGTTCTCTACTCTACCCCATTTACCCCATTTACATGTAGAAGCTCCCCCCCCCTCGGAAGGGGGGGAGCTTAACCGGACAAAAACCGGATGGATCGAAACAGATCTCCTTTAAGGTACCGTAATAGTTGTGGCGCCCGTATAGGTGACGCCGCCGATGGTCGTGGTTGCCGTTACGATATCTGATGTTGCCGCAGTGTGAGCGGATGAATAGCTGGCAACAGCGTTGCCGTTGGCGTCGGTCGATGCCGGCGATGTGACAGTAGCAGTTCCGACAAGGGGCCCGGAAGTCACGGAAAATGCGACTGATGCGCCGACATACGGGGTGCCTGTATTGTCTGATACATTGGCCGTAATCACACTGACGCCGGTTCGTGTGGTGAGTGTGTCTGGGGTTGCCGTCACCGTGACTGCATATCCCGTGACGCTCGCTGCGCCGGCGTTTCGTGTGATCACGACGAAGTTCGTCGAGCCATTCGCAAGGGTCGCCCGGACGGTGTCGTACACAGCAACATCCGCCGAGTTGCCGCCGCCTTTATAGACCGCCATCGCGCGACCGCTCGCGTCGGTGTTGGCGATGACGCTGGCGACGCAGGCGTTGGCTGCATTGATGAAACAGGCGCCGGAATCGTTCGTCGGGATGGTGAAGGTGACCGGTTCGCCCATCATGGGGTTGGTGTTCCCATCGGTCACAGTCGCCGTGATGATGCTGGTTTGGCCGGCGGCAACCGAACTGGAGGAGGGGAGCAGTGTGGCGATCCGGGCGCCGATGATGCCGCCCGTTTTGGTGATGGTGATCGTCGCCGTGGCTCCGGAACCGGTGGTCGCGCGCACGCTGTCTATGGCAAAATTGTTCCCCGCCGAATAGACGGCCATGGCCTGGCCGTTGCCGGCGGTCCGGTCGTTCACCACGGTCAGCCCGCCGCCGTTGGCGGGCGTCAGCAGGGTGAAGGCGACCCTCTCGCCGATGACCGGCGCCAGGGTCGCGTCGCTGCGGAGGTTCATCACCCTGACGACCAGGGTCACACTGCCGCCCGGGTCAACGGTTACGGAGGTGATGACCGTTCCGGTTGTCGCATCGTAGAATTGAATGATCCCTGTCCCCAGGGGATCGGCCGAGTCGCCGCATCCGGAAAGCGA
Source organism: uncultured Syntrophus sp. (assembly GCA_964540555.1). Classification (GTDB taxonomy): domain Bacteria; phylum Desulfobacterota; class Syntrophia; order Syntrophales; family UBA5619; genus JAKAFS01. The sequence goes on from CAZINF010000027.1 coordinate 12,491, forward strand.
ACCAAGACATACGATGATCAGCACGAGCCGGACCATGACTGGGAGGCGCTTTACTTTTCTTAACATCCCCATTCTCCTTTCGAACATCCGATACACAGGGTCAACTTCATTTCCCCACGATTTTGAATTCCCGCGCCAGGCGCTGGGCCTCGGCGATCTGCGCGGGGGTCATCCAGATGGTGACCCGGTCCCGCGCCGCTTTGGCCTTCGCTTCCCCCTGGATCGCCGCCAGATTATACCACATCAGTGCCTGAACTTCATCCGGCGAGACCCCCTGTCCTTTTTCATACATATAACCGATCGTATACTGGGCCAGCTGATTTCCCCGCTCCGCCGCCTGGCGGTAATATTTTGCCGCTTCCACATAGTCCTGCGGCGTACCCTCGCCCTTTTCGTACATGTAGCCCACATTATACTGGGCATACGGATTGCCCTGCAGGGCGGCCTTCCTGAACCAGCCGAGGGCCTCGAGGTAGTCGCGCAAAACCCCCTGGCCCAGGTAATACATCAGTCCGGCCTTGAACTGGGCGGCGGCATCCCCCTTTTCGGCGAGGGCTTTATTCTCCCGGAACGACTTCGCATGGACATCCTGCGGTTTGAATTCCCGGGCCAGCCTTTGCGCTTCGGCGATCTGTGTCGGCGTCATCCGGTTCGCCATCGCATCCCTCAGTTGCATGGCTTCCATATCACCCTGGGCCGCGGCGAAGACGAACCACATGAGCGCCTGGGGATAATCCTTCTGGATCGCTCCCGGCACGCCTTCGGCATAGATGGAGCCGAGCGTGGCCTGGGCGAAGACGTGGTTTTGTTCGGCGGCCTTGCGCATCCATTTGACCGCTTCGCTGTAATCCTGAGGCACCCCCCGCCCCTGGTAGTAGAGCGAACCCAGATTGAACTGGGCATCGGCGTTGCCCTGCTCGGCGAGCGGTTTCGATTCGCGGACGGCCGCGGCGACATTGTCCGGTCTGTAGTGTTTCATCCCTTTCTGGTAATTCGCCGAAGCGCAGCCCGCGAGGCCCCAAACCATGGCCGCCATGAAGGCCATCATCACAAATCTGGCCGGATATTTCATCGTGTCTGTCTCCTCGACCACAGCTCGATCAATGGTTGCGTTTCCATCTCCGATGTGAACCGGCATGGATGATTCACGGTTTCCAAGGGCCGGTCTGAATTCCGGCCACTTCCTGCTGTTTCAGGATATTGGGGGTGATGAAGATCAGCGTCTCTTCCATATCCTCGCTCTTCCCTTCCCCCTTGAAGAGCCATCCCAGGACGGGGACCTCTTTCAACCAGGGGACCCCGCTGTCAGTTGTAACACCTTTCTGCTTGGTCAAACCGGAAATCACGATGGTCTCGCCGTCTGCGACGACCAGGTCCGTCTTCGTCTCTTTCACAATAATAGTGGGCTGGCCCAGCACCAAACGTGAAAAATCCGCCTCGTCCTTTTTGACGACAATCGTCAACTTGATATTTTTCACGTCGACCACGTGGGGGGTGATTTCCAGCCTCAAAACAGCCCTCTTCCAGGTGACTGTTGCTGGAGAAGTTGCCGTGGCCGGCGTGACAAATGGAATATCCTCTCCACTTTCAGTCGAGGCCATTTGATTATCGAGTGTCACAAGGGAAGGGCTGGACAATATATTCAGCTTGCCGTCTTTCTGCAGGGCGCTTAACTGGATATCCAGGATATTGCCGCCGATAGACCCAAACAGCAGCCCCAGCGAGGCTGGACCTGTAGTGCCTATCAGCGCCGCCGGGAAATTGACGCCGTATCCCTGGCCGCCTATCCCCGTTATCCCGGAGCCTGGGGTGTATCCTCCTGAAAGGGCAGAACCCGGGGGAACCGTAGAACCGCCCGTGCCTCCGGGAGTGACGAATAAATTCTGATTTCCAACCCTTTGTCCAAATGCGCCGCCCCACTGGATCCCGAGGTTGCGGGCGGTGGTTTTCGTCGCTTCCACGATATTGGCCTTGATCAGGATCTGGTCGGTCGGTATATCCATTTTGGCGATCATGTCCAAAATGCCGTACAAATCACGCTTGACTGCCGTAATAATGATGCTGTTCGTGTCGGCATCGGCGCCTATCCAGCCTAGTTGCTTGCCTTCCGCATCCGTACTCAGAAAACTTTGAAGAAGCTGGATAAAGTCACCCGCCCCTTCAACTGAAACCGTCTTCGTTTTTGTCTCATCAATGGAGAGCGGTGTTGTCTTTTTCGAGCTACCCGTACCGGTAGCAGACTCCCTGTTGCCCCCTAAAAAAACGTCTCTTTTAATCTCAATTTTGCTTTTAAATACATCCTTGAGCAGGCGATATTTGATGGGGACAATTCGCGTGATCAGGGGTTCCGCATCCAACTGCCTTCTCTCCCGCCTTGCCCGTTCCTCCTCTGCTTTTTTAGCCAGTTCCGCTTCGGTGTTCTTGAGTTTCAGGAAATTATCGTTGGTCATCACGGTGATGATATGGCCATTGTCTATCCTGGATAAACCCTTGGTTCCCAGGACAGTATCGAGCGCCTGATTCCAGGGCACATCCCTGATGCTCAGCGTCACCGTTCCCTTGACGTCATCTCCGTAAACGATGCTCACATTTCCCTGCTCGGCCAGGAGCCTGAACACCGACTTGATATCGGCATCCTGGACATCCAGAGAAATCCGCGAGCCCGTGTGGGGCTGCCTGACCCTTGCGACGTCTCCCGCCGCCTCCTTCGCGGGCGCGGGCGTTGCCGGCGCTTCGGCCCGCAGTTCCTCCTGCCGCACCGCCTGCGGTCGCAGGGGCAGCGGCTTCTCCGGCGCAGGGGGTGCGGCCGACGCCAGGGAGGTGATATTGAAATCGATCAGGACGTTCATCCCTTCCGACCGGACGCTGTAGGGGACCCTGTGCCGAAGCTCGATTGCCGCGAGGGCCCAGGATCGGCCGTCGCCCGTTTTCTGGACGGGCGTGACACGCACCACATTGACGAATGAGGGATCCTCGAGGGAACGACGGAGCCCCTCGGGGACGAAGAGATTCTCCAAGCGGACCACCACCGCGTTCCCCGGCGGATTCTCCACGGTGAACTCCGAGAGCTTCGACACCGTCAGGATCACCCGCTCCCTCCCCGGCTGCTTTTCAAAGGCGACGTTTTCCAGGTAACCCGCAGTGACTCTCGCTCCGGTCGCATCCGGTCCCGTGGGCGGGGCGCCCCATGCCGGAGGGAGGGTCGCCGTCACGAGCAGCGTGAAAAAAACAAGCCATGTCGATTGTATTACCCGTCTCATGGTTTCCCCTCTTATTCTTCCTTGCGAAGCATCATTGTCGTGCGCTTCATCTGCGCCTTTTTGGCCTTCGGGTTCGGGTCATCGATCCTCTCCTCCACGATCACTCGGTCGGGAAGGATCTCTGCGACCCGGCCTTCGTTGGGTCCGATGACTGTCCCCACAAAAAGCGGGTAGAATTTCTTTACGGTTCCATCCTCGACCACCGCCGTCCGTCGCGTCTCGTCGCCGGCGATCCCGACGAGACGGAACTGCCCGATCTCCGATTGCTGGAGGGGCGAGATAGAACGCGCCTTCACGGCCAACTTCATGGCCGCCTTTTTCTTGAGATCCTCTTCCTGCTTTTTCTGAATGGCCAGATCCGTCTCGATGAAAGGGTAAAAGGGATCGGGTTTCCCGGCCGGACGATACATGTAGGGAGCAGAGGGCTGCGGGGCGGCGGGGAGGGCGGGGGCAGATTTTACGGCTGGTTTGGCCGCACCGGCCGGCGGCGGCGCTTTCACCTCGGCGGCCCACGATCCGACGGTCGCCATTCCGCAGAAAATCGCGGGCAGCAGGAGGCTGCAGAGAGATACCGCTATGGATCGCCGTCGCATCATTTTTTTATGTCCACGAACATGTAAGTTTTCATGGTGCAGGAGATCTTCAGGACGCGCCCCCGTCCTCTCGCTTCCTGGGGGTCCGTCATGGCAATATCTTCGATAGTGACGATCCGGGGAAGCCGGGCCGTCTGCTCGAAGAAAGACAAGGCGTTATGAAAACTGCCTGTCAGCTGGACCTTGACGGGGATCTCTTCGTAAAATTTCCCGGGCGCAACCGGCCTCGCCGGCGGCGCCGGCGGCCTAGGGGCCGCGGGCGCCGCCTCGGGAGGCTTCCGTTCCGGCCGTTGGGGTTCGAAGGTGATGAAATCCACGCCGGCGTCTCTTCCGGCGTTGGCGATCGAGGCGAGGAGTTCCGGGATTTCTCTTTCGTTGGGGAGCTTCAGCAGGGCCGTTTTGAATGCCTCCCTCGCCTCACCGACCTCCCGCATATATCGATCCCTCTGCGTCACCGCCTTTTCCTTCTCCGCAAGCTGCTGCCGAAGATCGGTCAATTTGGCGCCGAGGGCCGAGTGTTTGTCGATGGCGCCCTGGACGAAAAGGTTGAAAAAGAGGTAGCCCAGAACAAGGCAGACCAGCCCGATGAACAGCGCCTTCACCGCGGGGGGGAGCTTCTTCAGGTCATCGAAATCGAGGGCCATCGATCACAATCCCTTCTTGGTGGTGCATGTCAGGATGAACTGCTGCAGCTTGCTGCCGGAGACCGCCTTCTCTTTTGTCCCCATCAGATCGACGGTCTGGATAAAGCCGGCCTTTTCCAGCCCCTTCATGAATCGGGCGACGACATCGTTGTTCCGGGCCACCCCCTCGATGCGCAGATCATTTCCCGTCTGGTTGATCCTTTCCAGCCAGAGATCCCTTGTCGGAATGAGCACATTCAACTCATCGAGCATCCTGACAGGGAAAAGCCGATGGCTCTCCAGTGATTTGATCACCGCCAGCTTCTGCTCCACCTCCTGCTTGTCCCTCTTGAAGCCCTCGATATCGCCGACTTTCTTGTTCAGGACGGCCAGTTTCGCCTCCTCCTCCTGGATGCTTTTTTCCAACCCGCCGATGCCGATGCTGAAATAGAGATAGACTGAGCCGAGGACCAGCAGAAAAAGCGCCAGAGAACCTGCGAGCAGGACGATCCGGCTCTGGAGGTTTGCCTTTTTTTCCTTTTCCCGGTAAGGAAGAAGATTGATCCTGATCATGCCTTATCACCAATCTTCCGGAGGGCCAGGCCCACCCCTACGGCGGCAATGGGGCCGAGACGATCCTCGGTTTCCTTGTCCAGGATATGCTTATGGCAGGTGATTCTTTTGAAGGGGTTGATCATCTCTACCTCGAGGCCCAGGCGGCGGCTCAGATCCTCCGCCATGCCGGGGATCAGGGCCCCGCCGCCGGCAAGGAGAACCTGGTTGATGGTTTCCCCGCCGAACGTGGAACGGAAGTAGTCGATCGAGCGCTCGATCTCGGAAGCGATCATGTCGGCGTAAGCGATCAGGCCGTCTCTGGAAATATCCCGCGCCTCTTCGTCCTCTCCGAAACCGGTGATCTTGCCCTCTTCCGCGTCCTCGAAGGAGATATTCATTTTTTTTGCAATCGCCTCGGTCACGAAATTTCCGCCAATGGCGACATCCCGGGTGAAGATCGATGCCCCGCCCTTTACCGCGTTCAGGCTGGTGATGCTCGCCCCGATATTGACGAGCACCGCGACTTCGTCCTGGTCGAATGCATAATTTTCTTCATACAGGGTTTCGAGGGCAAAGGTATCGACGTCTATGATCACCGGGATGAGGCCCGACTCCTCGATGGCCTCCATATAGCCCTCGATGATCTCCTTCTTGGCCATCACGATAAGGACATCCATCTGGTTGGGGTTGTAGGGATTGTCACCGAGGATCTGGCAATCGTAGTTCACCATGGCCATGTCATCGAAAGGCAGATACTTTGCCGCCTCGTCCTGAATGAGATCCTGCAGTTCGCTCTCATCCATCCTGTCGAACGCGACCTTTTTCACGATCACGGCGTGTCCGGAGAGGGCGGTGACGATCTTCTTTTGTCTGCAGCCGGACTGCTTGTAGAGTTCCCTGATGGTTGCGGCCAGGACTTTCGGCTCGACGGCGGCGCCGTCAATGATCACCCCTCTGGCCAGCGGCATTTGGGAAAAGCGGCTGAGGATATAACCCCGGGAGGTATCCTGTATCTCGGCGAGCTTGATGGAGCTCGAACCGATGTCCAGCGCGGCAAGCCGCTTTTCTCCCCCGAACAAGCCCCTGATGTCGAACATGGGGTCACCGTTTTTTTTAAGATGAAATACCGACGCCGCCGACTTGGGCGATAGTGTGGTTCTTATTGCGCCTGTCGGTAAACCAGGTCCCCTTTTTTAACCATGCCGAGTTCGTTTCTCGCCGTCATCTCGATATACGACATGTTATCCCTGAGCAGCAGGATATTTTTCTTCAGCACTATATTTTCAAGGGTAATTTCATGGCTGGCTTTCTTGAGCGCCATCAGCTTTTGCCTCATCAGGTAGTTATCGATGAGCCCTCTGTCTCCGAACGTGATCAGGCAGCCTATAAGTAAAACGACGATGATGAGATATCTTCCTATCTTCATCTGTCTGACCCCCGGCAGTTTCTGTATGACTTCAAAAGACGATGCAGCGGAAATATATATAAAAAAATTGGATTGTGCAAGATGAAATTTTCTTAGAAATTCGTATGGCCGAACCCGCCGTTGCCCCTTTCTGTCGGAGACAACTCGCCGCAGAGAGCCCAGCACACCCGGCAGATCCGGCGCACCACCATCTGGGCGATGCGGTCCCCCCGCCGGACGACGAAGGGCGCCTGCCCGTGATTGATGAGGATGACTCCCACTTCTCCACGGTAGTCCGCATCGATCGTGCCCGGGGTGTTGACCAGGGTCACGCCGTGATGCAGGGCCAGGCCGCTCCGGGGGCGGATCTCGGCTTCGTATCCTTCGGGGATGGCTACCGTGACGCCCGTCGGTATCAGCTTCCGCTCACCGGGGAGGATCGTCGTTTCCTCCCCGACCGCGGCCGTCAGATCCATCCCCGCCGCCTGAGAGGTCATGTAGCGGGGAAGCGGCAGGTCTTCCGTCCCCGACAGTCTCCGGATGGACACGGTGATCTCTTCAGTCATACCTTTTCCCTGTTTTTCCGAAGCCGTCAAAACATCAGATCGTCTTCGGAGACCGGACCAATCGCCGCGACCGTCAGGGCGTCGGACCGGAACATCCCTGCCGCCAGGGAGCGGATCGCTTCCCGATCCACCGCGTCTATCCGTGCGATCACCTCCTCCGGCGTCACCTGCCTTCCGAAACAGATCTCGTTCCTGGCCAGGCCCGTCATCCGGTTGTCGGTGCTTTCCATGCCGAGAAGATAATTCCCCTTGATCAGCTCTTTGGCCGACCGCAGCTCCGTTTCCGTCAGGAGCTCGGATGAGAACCGCTTCATGCCCTCCCGAACAAGACCCAGCACCTCGCGGACCTTCTCACTGCCCGTCCCGACGTAGATGCCAAACAGCCCGGCGTCCATGTAAGAGGAAAGATAGGAATAGATCGCATAGGCGAGGCCCCTCTTTTCCCGGATCTCCTGGAACAGCCAGGAGCTCATGCTCCCCCCGAGGACGGCATTCAGAAGAAATCCCGCGTGCCGCTCCGGGCTCACCGCCGAGGGCGCCGGAGCGCCGATAATGAGGTGTACCTGTTCGAGGTCCTTCCTCAGGACGTGCCTTCCCGTCCTGGCTTGCGGGGCCGGGCCAGGGCCGCCGGCGGATGAGACGACGATCGATCCGAAGGACCGGCGAATCTGCTCCACGAATGCATCGTGCTTAAAATGCCCCGCCGCTGCAATCACGAGACGATTCCCCCGGTAGCAGGTCTGAAAGAACGAGAGCAGGTCGTCGCGACTGAAGGCCGCGATCCTCTCCTTTGTCCCGAGAATGGGAAGTCCGAGGGGATGGTCCTTCCAGAACATCCCCTCGAACATATCGTGGATCAGATCGTCGGGGGTATCTTCGACCATCCGGATCTCCTGGAGAATCACCGATCTCTCCCGGCCGATCTCCGTCTCGTCGAAGCGGGACCCGGTGAAGATATCGGCCAGCAGATCGACGGCCAGCCCCAGGTGGTAATCCGGGATCTTGATGTAAAAAGAGGTCTGTTCCTTGCCCGTAGCGGCGTTCATCACGCCGCCGACTGAATCGATGGCGGAGGCGATATCAAAAGCGGACCGCCGCTCGGTGCCTTTGAACAGCATGTGCTCGATAAAGTGGGCCGCCCCGTTGGTCAGGCCGCTTTCATGGCGGGAGCCGCCTTCCACCCAGGCGCCGATAGAGACCGACCGGACATGGCCGATCTCTTCGGTGATGACCCGGATGCCGTTTTCCAGAATGGCCTTACTGATGACCATCAGCCCCCAGCGCTTCTTTCCGGCTCAGACGGATCTTTCCCTGCTTGTCCATCTCCAGCACCTTGACCATCACCTCGTCGCCCTCCTTGAGAATGTCGGTCACCTTGTTCACCCGCTCCTTGGCGAGCTGCGAAATGTGCAGAAGTCCTTCCGTACCCGGGAGGATCTCGACGAAGGCGCCGAAATCGACGATCTTCTTGACCGTCCCCTTGTAGATCTTCCCGACCTCGGCATCCTCGGTCAGCCACTTCACCATGGCCACGGCCCGGGCGGCGGCTTCCGCGTCGCTCGAGGCGATGGTCACCGTGCCGTCATCCTCCACATTGATCTCGACGCCCGTCTCCGCCACGATCTGGCGGATGTTCTTGCCGCCGGAACCGATCACGTCGCGCACCTTGTCCGGCCTCACCTTGACGGTGGTGATCCGCGGGGCATAGATGGAGATGTCCGGGCGCGGCGCCGTGATGGTCTCGCGCAGCTTGCCGATGATGAAGAGCCGCCCCTCGCGGGCCTGGGCCAGAGCCTTCTTCAGGATGTCTCCGGTGAGGTTGTCGATCTTGATGTCCATCTGCATGGAAGTCACGCCCTTTTCGGTCCCGCAGACCTTGAAATCCATGTCGCCGGCGTGGTCTTCGTCGCCGAGGATATCCGAGAGGATGACCACCTGGTCGCCTTCCTTCAGGAGCCCCATGGCAATCCCGGCGACGGTATCCCGGATCGGCACCCCGGCGTCCATCAGGGAGAGGCATCCGCCGCAGACGGAGGCCATCGAAGAGGAGCCGTTGGACGACAGGATGTCGGAGACGACCCGGATGGTGTAGGGGAATGCCTCCTTGGGCGGCAGAACCGGAAGGAGGGCCCTTCTCGACAGACCGCCGTGGCCGATCTCTCTTCTGCCCGGGCTCCGGAGAGGCTTGGCCTCGCCGACCGAGAAGGGCGGAAAATTGTAGTGGAGGAGGAAGGATCGCCTCTCCTCGCCGGCGATATAATCCATCCGCTGCTCGTCATGGGAGGTTCCCAGGGTGACGGTCACCAGGGCCTGCGTCTCTCCCCGGTTGAACAGGGCCGACCCGTGCGCGCGGGGAAGCAGACCGATCTCAGAGCTGATCGGACGGATCTCGTTATGGGAACGGCCGTCGATCCTTCTGTTTTCACGCAGGATCATCTCCCGAAGGATGCGTCTCTCCAGCGACTCGATGATCTCGAGAATCTTCGGCTTGAGGGAAGGGTTGTCGGCCGTAAGCGCCTGGACTGCGCTTTTCCTGACCTGATCGAGATGCGCATACCGCTCCATCTTGCGGGCCATGCCGTAACCTTCTTTGAGCCCCTGCAGGACCGTATCCGACACCTTCGCGACGAGGGCCTCGTCGACGACCGGAATCACCACGGCCCGCTTGGCCTTGCCCGTTTCCTGACGCATTTTTTCCTGGAGGTCGATCACCGGTCGCATCGCCTCGAGACCAAAGGCGATCGCATCGACGATCACCTCCTCGCTGACCTCATTCGATCCGCCCTCCATCATCACGAGGTTGACGTCGTAATCCCTCCCCTCCGTACCGGGGGTGATCTTCCTTCCCACCAGAAACAGATTGATTTCGCTTTTCCCCTGAAGCTCCGTCGAGGGGTTGCAGACAAAGGCGCCGTCCACACGGCCGACCCGGACCCCGGCGATCGGTCCCTTGAAAGGGATGTCCGAGATCTCGAGCGCTGCCGACGCGGCCAGCATCGCCGTCACATCGGAGTCGTTTTCGTTGTCCACGGAAAGGACCGCCGCCATGATCTGGGTTTCGTGGAAATAGTTCTTCGGAAACAAAGGGCGCAGCGAGCGGTCGATGATCCGTGAGGTCAGGACCTCTTTTTCGTTGAGACGTCCCTCCCTTTTGAAGAAGCCGCCCGGAATTTTCCCTGCGGCAAACGTCATTTCCTGATAGTCCACGGTCAGGGGCAGGAAATCCACTCCCTCCCGGGTCGTTTTTAATGAAACGGCGGTCACCAGGACCACCGTGTCCCCATATGTCGCCAGGACCGCGCCGTCCGCCTGCCCTGCGACATAATCCGTCTTGAGAGAGATCGTTCTCCCCGCAAAATCCGTACTGAATAATTTACTCATATTTACCTCGCCATATTGAATTGACGGTGCGGGCCATGGAAGGAGTAGGCAGTAGGCAGTAGGGAGCAGACATATTAAAGGCCTGCTTCTTACTCCTTACTTCCTACTCCGCATCGACACCCCGCACCCTTGACTCAGGTTACTTCCTGAGACCGAGACGCCCAATCACGCTTCTGTATCGTTCCACGTCTTTTTTCTTCACATAATCCAGGAGCCTGCGCCGTTGGCTGACCAGCTTCAGAAGCCCGCGCCGGGAATGATGGTCCTTTTTGTGGGTCTTGAAGTGTTCCGTCAAATACTCGATCCTGGCGCTGAGCAAGGCAATCTGGACCTCCGGGGATCCCGTATCCGCTTCGTGTAAACGATAACCTTCGATGATTCCCTTTCGCTTTCCTACATCTAACACTGCTCTTCTCCTCCCTTACATCAATCGTTAAATACCCGTAAGATACTGACAGCCTGCTGCCGGCCTTGGGCTGAGGCCAGTTCGCCCGATGCGCAGAGCATACGGGCCAGAGCCACCAGGCGTCTTCCATCCAGCATAAATTTTACCACATCTCCCGCGGCAAGAAAAGGAATATGATAGCGCATCAGCGCTTCCCCGTCCGGCTGATACCCATTCCGCAATCTCTCCGCCAGCGGCGGGTCCACATCGATGACGGCAAGCCCCGGCAGGAGTTCCGCCAGCGGCATCAGGTGCGCCGTGAAGAGCGCCCGCTTTTCCTCCTTAGTCATCTCCTCCATCGCCAGGGCCATCTCCTCGTGAAAAAAGCCGCTGCGCGTCCGGCGCAGAGCCGACATGCACCCCCCGCAACCGAGTATCTCCCCCGCTTCCGCACAGAGGGAACGGATGTAGGTCCCCTTGGAACAGGAAACTGTAAAATCCACCTCGGGAAGACGGAACTCCTCGAGCCGTATGCTGAAAACCTCCACCTCCCGCGGCGCTTGCTCAACCGCGATCCCTTGACGCGTCCAGTGGTAAAGGGGTTTTCCCCGGAACTTCACCGCCGAATACAAAGGGGGGGGCTGCATACGCCTTCCCGTAAGGCTCTGCAGTGCCGCCTCCACCTGCTCCCGGGTCACGCCGGGTTCCTCCCGGGTGATGACCTTTCCCTCGGTATCGAGGGTGTCGGTCCTGACCCCCAAGCGGAGGGTCGCCCGATAATCCTTGGTATCGAGCGCCAGGAACTGCACGAGCTTCGTCGCCTCGTTGATGCAGACGGGAAGGACGCCGGTCGCCAGAGGGTCCAGCGTTCCGGTATGGCCCGCCTTTTTGACCCCGAGCGCCCGCCTGACCTCCTCCACGACTGCACGGGATGTCAGTCCCGACGGCTTGTCGATGACAATGACCCCGTTCATCATTCCCAGGATGCCCTGATCGCTTCGAGCAACCGCCGACGGATATCATCGATGTTCCCCTCCATCCGGCAGCCGGCGGCATTGATATGCCCTCCCCCGCCAAAAACCCGGGCGACGCGCTCCACATTGACGGTTCCCTTGGAGCGCAGGCTCAGTTTGAAACTCCCGTCCGGTAGCTCCGCATAGAGGACGGAAATGTCGACACCGCGGATGGTCCGGGGCAGATCGACAAAGCCTTCCGTATGCTCGGGAAGCGCTTCAGTAGAGGCAAGGTCCTGTTGTGTCACGGTGATCGACCCGACCCGGCCTCCTTCGTCGATAGTCAGTTTGGGAAGAATGGAAGCGAGCAGGCGGATCCTCGCCGGTGCGTTCGTCTCATACACATTTTCCGAGATCCATTGGGGATCGGCGCCGCCCGCAACCAGGTCGGCCGCGGCCAGGAGGGTGCCCCGGCCGGTGTTTCCGTAACGGAATCCGCCCGTATCGGTGAGGATGGCGGTGTAGAGGCAGGTCGCCATCTCCCCGGTCGGCGCGATTCCCATATGCGCCAGGAGCCTGCAGATCAGCTCCCCGGTGGAACTTGCCCGTGGATCGATCAATTGCGTTTCGCAGAATCCTCCGTTGGAGAAGTGGTGATCGATATTGATCAGGCAGGGGATGGAAGCAATCTTTGCAGCCTCTCTTCCCACCCGTTGCAGATCGCTGCAGTCCAGGACGAAGGCGGCATCGAAGGATTCGGGGGGGGGGAGTTCGTTGGTGATCCGGTCGCTTTCGGTGAAAAACCTGTAATTTTCAGGTGTGACGTCCTGATTGTAGATGGTTGCCTCTTTCCCCATTTGCCGAAGCAGATGGTACAGGGCCAGCTCCGAGCCGAGGGCGTCACCGTCGAGCCTCTCATGGGCCGTTATCAGAAAGAACCGGTGCCGATCGATCAATTCACTAATCCGTTTGAGCATGGCTCTCCTCTTCCCGGTGGATTTCCATGAGCAGGCTGTCGATGCGGTTTCCGTAGGCAAAGGAGGGATCATAGGTAAAAAGGAGTTCGGGTACATGGCGGAGCTGGAGTCTCCGGCTCAGTTCCCTCCTCAGGAAGCCTTTCGCCTTTTCGAGCCCCGTCAATACCTCCTTGCTGCACGCATCTTTTCCCATCTCGACGAAGAAAATCCGTGCCGTCCGCAGATCATCGGTGACCTTTACACCGGTAATCGTCACCGAACCGATCCGCGGATCCCTCACCGCTTTGAGCAGAAGATCGGCAATCTCCATCTTGATCAGATCCGCCACACGATCCGCCCTTTTAAAACTACTCATATCTGTTCCATTATAAATACGTAAAACAAACCATCCAGAACGGCTTCGTAAAAAGCTCCAGAGGCAAGGCGCGCGACTCCCGAGGAACGAGGCGTACTGTTTCGTACGCCGCAGTGACGAGGGAGGAAGCGCAACGCAGCATATGGATTTTTTCCGAAGCCGTCACTCATACTTGCCTTCTTCGAACTCGATCTCCGGACCATCCAACAGATCGGCGAAGCTGACGATCTCTATACGGCTCTGCACGACTTGCGCGACTTCAAGCTGATCGATGAATCTCAGGATATGATCCAGCTTGGCGTTGATATAGGGCTTGTCGTTGCCCACCGCACAAAAGCCTATTCTGGCCTGTCTCCAGTGGTCATTGTCGCCGACCTCCGCGATGGAGACGTTGAATGTGTTCTGCGTCCGCCGGATGATCCGGCTCAGTACGCTGCGTTTTTCCTTCAGGGACCCGCACCCGGGAATTCTGAGATCGATGATGCCCGTTCCAACGACCATATTGATATCTTATAGTTTTCTTTCGATCTGTTCCTTAACATATGCCTCAATGACATCTCCTATGTGGATGTCGTTGAAATTCTCGATGCCGATGCCGCACTCGAATCCGGAAGCCACCTCCCGCGCATCGTCCTTGAACCGTCGAAGCGAAGCGATACGGCCTTCATAGATGACAACACCGTCCCGAAGCAGTCTGAGACCCGCGGTGCGGGCGATCTTGCCGTCCGTCACATAACTTCCCGCGATCGCCCCCACCTTGGGAACGCGGAAGATCTCCCGGACATCGGCGCGACCCTGGACCACGTCCTTGTAGATCGGCTCCAGGAGGCCCTCCATGGCGGCTTTTATATCGGCGATGACGTTGTAGATGATGTCGTAAAGCTTGATGTCCACCCCCTCCTGTTCGGCCACTTCCACCACACGGGCGTCTGGTCGGACATTGAAGCCGATGATGACGGCGTTGGAGGCCGAAGCGAGCATGACATCGGTTTCGGTGATGGCCCCGGTGGAGCTGTGGATCACCTTCAGCTTGATGTCATTGGTGGAGAGTTTATTCAGGGCGTCGATCAGGGCCTCGACGGAGCCCTGTACGTCGGCCTTGATGATGACGTTAAGCTCCTTAACCCCTTCTTTTATCTTCTGATAGAGTTGCTCAAGGGTGATCTTCGAGGAGACGGAGAGCTCCCGCTCGCGTTCTTTTCTGATCCAGTATTCACCGATACCCCGGGCCTTCTTCTCGTCCTCGACGCAGACGAATTCCGTACTCACCTGTGGGACGCGGGAAAAGCCGATCACTTCCACAGGCATAGAGGGACCGGCCGCAGCGATTCTCCTGCCCTGGTCATTGATCATCGCCCTAACGCGGCCGAATTCCGTCTTCGCGACAAAGGCATCCCCTTCGCGGAGGGTGCCTTCCTGGATGAGGACGGTCGCCACCGGTCCTCTGCCGCGGTCGAGTTTGGCTTCGATGATCACTCCGCGGGCCGGCCGGTCGGGATCGGCCTTCAGTTCCATGACATCGGCCTGGAGGAGGATCATCTCCAGCAGCTCCTCGATCCCGATGTTCTTCTTTGCCGACACCTCGCAGAAGATGGTCTCACCGCCCCACTCCTCCGACAGGAGGTTGTATTCCGTCAGGGTCTGACGGATCTTTGCCGAATCGGCGCCGGGCTTGTCGATCTTATTGATGGCCACAAGAATGGGAACGCCGGCCACGCGGGCATGGTTGATCGCCTCTACTGTCTGACCCATGACGCCGTCATCGGCGGCCACGACCAGGACGACGATGTCCGTCACTTTGGCCCCTCTGGCCCTCATGGCCGTGAAGGCCTCATGACCAGGCGTATCGAGAAAGACGATATCCCTGCCCTTGATTTGGACATGATAAGCGCCGATGGCCTGGGTGATCCCGCCTGCCTCGCCGTCGATCACATGGGTCTGTCGGATCGTGTCCAGAAGCGAAGTCTTGCCGTGATCGACGTGACCCATAATCGTCACGACCGGCGCCCGCGGTTTAAGGTTTTCTGATGAAGCTTCGGTTTTGATAGGGATTTCATCGCCATCGTTCTGGGCCGCCTCTACCTGGTAACCGAAATCGGCGGCAATGAGTGTGGCGGTGTCGAAATCGATTGCCTGGTTGATGGTCACCATCAGGCCCATGGCGATGAGTTTGTTGATCGCCTCGGCAGCCTTGACGCCCATCCTTTTGGCTAGTTCCCCGACGGTGATCGCTTCGGCGACCCTGATCCGCCGTTTGATCGCCTTCGGTGTAGTGATCTCCGTCTTTTTCATCTTGACCGGTGCGACCCTCTTCTCTTCACGCCACTTGGAGGGCCGCTCGTCGCTGCGTTCGAGCTCGATCCGCTTGTCCTTCCGGTCAACCAGTTTCTTGATCAGGGCCTTCTTCCGAGGCGCCGCGACCTCCCCCATCAGGACCTCGACGGGGGGTTTTACGCCCTTCTTCTTCGATTTATCCGGTTCCACCCTGCCGATCTTATCCACGCGGGAAGGGGGAGGAACGGCGACATCTTTGACGATTTTCAGGTCAGGTCTCCGGGGAACATCCTTTCTCGGGACCGTCGGCGCCGGCCGGGGCGCCTCCGAAGGCGTCCGCGGTTTTATTCCCGTTTCCACCCTGGGGGGCCTGGTTTCCCCGTGATCCGTAGGCTGGACAGAGAGAGGTTTCTTCTCTGCCGCCGGCCCCTTCGAAACGGGTTCCGGAACCGGTTCTACAGGTGTCGCTGGCTTCGGCAGGGGCTTCACCGAAGGCGACGGCCTGGTTATCGCATCTCCCGC
>CAZINF010000028.1:0-28185 GCA_964540555.1 uncultured Syntrophus sp.
AAAAATACCTGGAATTGATGCGCGATATTTTCACCACCCCTCCCCGGTCGGCCGTATCGTACCGCAAGTCGAAAGAGGCGTTGATCCTGGGGGATGACATGATCGGGAAGATAGAGCATATCATTAACTTGACGAGCGATAATTTTAACAAGCAGGAAAGGGAAATCCTCAGGAAAATCGATCAAAGCAAAACCATCCTTTTCATGCTGGTGACGATCGGCCCTTTTTTCGCCATGGGTTTGGCCCTTATCCTGGTTCGGGGCCTGACCCGGCCCGTCAGAAGCCTGCTCGACGCCACGCGCAAACTCAAGGCAGGCGATCTTGATCACAGGATCAGGGGATTGCAGGGCGAATTCGGGGAAGTAGCCGATTCTTTTAATGAGATGGTTGCGTCTCTAAAGAAACAGATGCAGGAGATGCAGAGGACAGAGCAATTGCGGGTCTGCGGGGAGATGGCGGCCGGGCTTGTCCATGAAATCAGAAACCCCCTCGCCGGTATGAAGGTATCGATAGAGGTGCTGCTTACGGAACTCAATATCGAAGCAAGGGACAGGGATGTCCTTGTAAAAGTCATCGAACAGATCAAGCATATCGAGCTGCTCATGAAAAATCTTCTGAATTATGCCCGGCCGGCGGCGGCCCAGCCGGTAAGCGTGAATGTCAATCAGATAGTGGAGAAAACAGTCTATTTTATCGAGAAACACTCCTCCTTCGTCACCGGCGAGCCGCGTAAGCGGGTCATAAAGGAGCTGGACGATCACCTGCCCGAGATTGTTGCCGATCCGCAGCAGCTCCAGCAGGTATTCCTCAACCTTCTGCTTAATGCCGCCGACGCCATATCCGAGGGAGGAGAAATAACGGTCACCACACGGTATGATGAGATGAGGAAGGTCGTTGCCGTTGTGCTGCGCGATACGGGGAAAGGGATCCCCGCTGAGTTGATGGGGAAGATTTTCCAACCGTTCTTCACCACCAAGGGGAAAGGGACAGGGCTGGGGTTGGCTGTATCCAAAAGGATCGTCGAAGAGCATCACGGCAGCATCGAGGCTGCCAATCAGGTGTCCGGAGGGGTCAGTTTCACGGTCACCCTGCCCGTCAAACCGGAAGAGAGGGGAGGGGCAACGTGAAAAGCCTCGGACGCATCTTTTTGGTCGACGATGATGAATTGATTCTGGCGATGCTTTCGCGGACCCTGGAAAAGGATGGCTACGACGTCGTCACCGACAGCGGAGAAAAAAATTTCATCGACAAAATCACAGCCCGGCATCCGGATGTGGTGTTGCTCGATATCAACCTGCCGGGGCAAAGCGGCATGGACACGCTCCAGGCGTTGAAGCGCGAAGCCGCGGACATCGAAGTGATCATGCTCACCGCCGACGACACGGCGGAGACGGCGGTGAGGGCCATGAAGATCGGCGCCTGGGATTATCTGACCAAGCCCTTCAACATGGACGAGGTCAAGATCGTCATCGGCAATGCCATAAAAAACATCAAACTGAAAAAAGAACTGGAATACCTCAGAAAAATAAGCGCCTCGTTCTTTGAAAGCGAATTCGTAGGCGTCTCGAAAGCCAAGAAGGAATTAAAGGAAAAAGTGGAAAGAATGGCCAGGGCGCATGTGTCCAGCATCCTGATCACCGGGGAAAGCGGCGTCGGCAAGGAGGTCGTTGCGCGCAATATCCATGCGATGATGCACGGAACGGCCATCAGTCCTTCCGTTCCCTTCATCGCCGTCAACTGCAGCGCTCTGCCGGACACCCTGCTGGAGAGCGAGCTTTTCGGCTATGAGAAGGGTGCATTTACCGACGCCCGAAAAAGCAAGAAGGGGCTCTTTGAGGTGGCTGCCGGCGGGACCCTGCTCCTTGACGAACTGGGCGAGATGAAGCTGAGCCTGCAGAGCAAACTCCTCCGTGTGCTGGAGGAGCGGGTGGTGAGACGCATCGGCGGGCAGGAAGAGATTCCCGTCGACGTCACGGTCATCGCCACGACAAATCGGGACCTCTCCGCTGCGGTGGAGAAGGGCGAGTTCCGCATGGACCTGTATTACCGGCTGAATGCCTTTTCCCTTCACGTCCCGCCGCTGCGGGAGAGAAGGGAGGATATCCCGGTTTTAGCTAAACATTTTCTCGCCTCTTTCGTAAAGGAATACAATAAGTCAATAGAGGGGTTTTCGGCGGAGGCTGAGGCGCTGATGATGGCCTACCCATGGCCGGGCAATGTCCGGGAACTCAAGAACGTGGTTCGGGGGATGGTGGTGCTTCAGGAAACGCGGGTGATCATGTCGGAGCATCTCCCCCCGGAAGTCAGCGGTCCGGCAATACGGACGGAGACGCGGCGGCAGGACAGGTTCGTCTTGCCTGCGGCGGGAATCTCTCTGGACGAATTTGAAAAAGACCTGATTCTTCAAGCCCTCGAAAGGGCGGAGCACAACAAAACAAAAGCCGCCAAACTTCTGAAGATCAGTTACGATTCTTTCCGGTATCAATTGAAGAAATTCGGTCTGGAATAGGGGCGCGGGGCAAAGCGCTCTGCCCGTCCTTGCCGGCTTCGCAAAAGTGTGATGCGAAGCCGTCGCCCCCGGGCTATCTGTATCGTTGGACCGTCACTCCGTCTCCTCGATGGTGCGCTTGGCGAGCATTCTGACCTGGAGCAGGTCAAAGGGCTTCGGGATGAACATGTAGGCGATCTTTTCGATGGTCTCTTTCATGGAGTTGTTAATGACCCCCGCACTCATCATGATCACTTTCGTCTTTGGGGAGAGGGCCGTGATTCTTTTGAGCACTTCCGTTCCGTCCATGTCCGGAAGGCAAACATCGAGAAAACAGAGGTGAAACTCCGACGATGCGACTTCTTTTAGCGCCGCTTCACCTGTTTCCGTCGTGACCACTTCAGCGGCATCGTTGTGCAATGCCTTACCCAGCCCCTGAAGAAGCATCGGTTCATCGTCAACGATCAGGATCCTTTTCCTGTTCCGATCAGATGCCATTCTATCCGCCTTCTTCTCGGTTCTCCCCGGGTACCCCATAATTGGTTAACAAAATCACGCAATGAACATGCCACGGAAGGTCTGGACAGGTTAAAGTCACGTCTTTGTATAGATTTTAGTCGTAAGCAGAGAAATAACCCCTCTCCTTGGTCTGCCTGATCTGGTGAAATCACCAACGCGATCTGGTGATTTCACCAGATCAGGCAGGGTTCACAAAGGGGTCCGTGAATGTAATTATTTGAATTTCCGTATAGTTTTTTAATACACGTTCATGGCATGTTCATTGCTTTTAAAACGACCCAGTGAGCCATATTTTTTTAAAAAAAGGATATAAGGAAAAGGGCTAGGAGGAGACAATGCTGAAAAACGTGAAGTTATTGCTAATGGTTGTTTTTGTTTTTCTCTTTGTGGCGGCAAGCGTGATCGTGCAGAGAACGGCCGAGGGACAGACAAAAGCAAAAGCCGCCGGGGCGGAGTTGTGCAAGGATTGCCATGAGTCCCAGTATAACAGCTATTTGAAATCCAAACACAGCAAGAAGGGATTTGCCGGGGGGCCGGCCAATAAGGACGCCTGCAATGCCTGTCATCTGCAGGGTGCAGCCCACCTTGCGGCAGGCGGCGGCGCGGGAGCTGGAGGCATTGTTTCCCTGGGCAGCAAAAAGGTGAGTGTTGAGACCAAGAATGCCGCCTGTCTGTCCTGTCACGCCTCTTCCAGGAGCCTGACCTTCTGGGATATGGGCGCACACAAGAAAAACGACGTGGCCTGCACCTCCTGCCACAATACTCACGGTAAAAAGGTCAGCCAGGCGGAAAACTGCACCAGCTGCCACAAGGACGTGAAGAAGGATATCAACCGGGCGTCCCGTCACCCGATTCTCGAAGGGAAGGTGAAATGCAGCGACTGCCACAATCCTCACGGGACTCTTGCCCACGGGATGATCAAGGCGGAAAATGCCAATCAGCTTTGCTACAAATGCCATGCCGACAAGCGAGGCCCCTTTGTGTGGGAACATCCTCCGGTGGAGGAAAACTGCCTGATCTGTCATGGCGCCCATGGAACCAAGGCGGCAAAATTGATGAAAGAAAAGGTGCCGAATGTCTGTCAGGATTGCCACGATTGGCAGCGGCATCCGGGCACGATCTACGATGCCAAGACCGGATTTACGGGCAGCTCGCCCAGCAACAGATTCTTTGCAAGATCCTGTCTAAACTGTCACAACACCATTCACGGCGGCAATGCCCCGGTGAATCCCGCCAACACATACAACTCGGGAAAAGCCTTAGTGCGATAGGAGGGGGAAGATGAGACTGAAAATATTACTTACAGCGTTCGTTATGGGGTTGCTGTTCACCGGGATCGGCGGAGGCAGCGCGGTGCTTGCCGATGGGACGGGGGATTATGTATATACCGGTTCCATCGATCTGGGCGTACGGTCTGTGACTGACGGCGACAAGAGCGGAAAATTTCAGAAGTATCGCGACCTGAGACCCGGTGTCTTCTCGGATCTGACATTCGGCGGGGATAACGGCTCCTATTTTATGGACTTTACCGGTGAAAATATCGGGCGCAACGACCAGAGATTCGAGATGGAGGGGGGGAAATACGGCGCTTTCAAGTATTCCCTCTATTACGATGAGACCGTACATAACTATTCCTTCGGCGCCAAGACCTTCTATTCCGGCGTGGGAACAGCGAGTCTTGACTACTCGGCCACTGCAAGGGCCAAGAATACGGATGCCGTCTATACGCCGGCCATCTCAACCGATCCGGGCCTCTGGGCTTCGACATTCGATTATTCCATCAAGAGGAAAGACACGGGGGCGATGTTGGATTTCACCTTCGGCACGCCCTTCTACGTCACAGTGGAGGCGAATCAGCTCGAGACCAAGGGGGTGATGCCTCTGGGCACCCCGGGCGGTGTGTACGTTGACAGGAAAGGCGTACAGACCTCTTCATTCGGCAATGTTGTGGAACTGCCGGCTCCCGTTGACTATCGCACTCAGAACCTGAACCTCAAGGCCGGTTACAACACAAAAACACTCTCCTTCGGCTTCAGCGGGCTTGTGAGCCGGTTCGAAAACGCGAACGACTTGCTGACCTGGAGAAACCCATTCGTTTCATCGCAGAGCTTCTCCGAAACCAGCACGATGCCCTCGGATAACAATTACTACAAGTTCAACGCCCACGGCGCGATGAAGAAGCTTCCCCTCAACTCCTCGCTGGCGATGCAGGTGGGATACTCCAAGCTGAAAAATGAGATCCCGCTCTTATCGACGATCGCCTACGCCACGAGCGGCACCGCGACGACCACCCCCACCTACAAGTCGCAAAGCCTCACGTTGAACAACCAGACATTCAAAGGCGACATCGAGTACAACACCGCCTCGGTCGCCCTGACCTCCGAGCCGGTCAAGGGGCTTAATTCCAAAATCTACTATAATTACCTCAAGAAGCGAAACACCTCGACGCAGATCGAATATGCATACGGCGGCGTCCCGGTGGACAATGAGCTCCTGGGGTATGAAAAGAACAACGCGGGCGTTGATCTGGGGTTCAAAGTGACCCCCAAAACAAAGCTGGGCGTGGGGTATGAATACCTGATGATGAAGAGAAACCCCCGACCGGATGCCGAGAGCAACACGGACAACAGTGTTTACGGCGAGGTGAAGAACAGCTCCCTGGACTGGCTTACGGCAAAGGTGAAATACCAGCGCCTGTGGAGAAAGTCCCAGTTCGAGAATGGCTCAGCCGGTGCGAATGACAGAGATCGGCTGTACATCGACAGGTTCGTGCGAAGGTTTGACGCCACCGACAAGATTCAGGACAGCCTCAAATTCGGGGTGGATATCGCTCCTCTGGAGCACCTCGACATCGGTCTCGAATACATCTACAAGAAAAACGACTACAAGGACACCATTCTCGGTCGTTTGAGCGACGAGAGGAACGAGTACTATGCGGACGTCGCGTACACGATGCCGGAGCGGTTCAAACTCACCGCGTTCGTCAATTATGAAGAGGTAAAAGCGAAGTCCTATCACCGGTATATCTCCCCCTCGGGGACCTTCTCCTTTGATCCCGGCAGCGCCCCCGTGGCTAATTCCTATAACTGGTCTGAAAACCTGACGGACAAGAACTGGATGTACGGTTTGGGGTTGGAGGTGCCGGTACTCAAGGACAGGCTGACTTTCGTCGCATCCTGGATCTATGAAAAGACGGACGGACAGGCCGATTTCTCCTCGCAGAATAACTTCGGCGCGCCGCTGAATCTCTCCCCTTTTGACGATTATACGAAGCAGGGGTTGAACCTCAAGGCGATTTACAAGGCAATGAAGAATCTTGATCTGACCCTCGGTTTTGCCTATGAGAGGTTTAGCATCAGCGATGCCCAGTGGGACTCGTACCAGTACGTGGTCTCCAGTGCGGGGGTTCCCGTAACCTACCTCTCGGGGGCATACAGCGACCAGAACTACAATGTAGGTATGGTCTATTTCATGGCCAGCTACAAATTCTAAGAGTGGTTCCCTCCCATTAGAGGGGGATCATCAGAGCGCAATAGAGGGGAGGGAACGTCGGTTCCCTCCCCGTTTTTTTTGTAGCTGCCCGGAAGACCTGGATCATGCCTTTTTAGCCATTCCTTCGGCTTCAATCCACAGCGGGGGTTACCGCACGGAGCCAAACCGCGATAGAAAAGGCTTGACCGTCCGGGCGATCATAAGGTAATTTCATTGAAAATCGAAATCTCAGAGGTCCGGGAGGCGTCATGTCAATACACCTTGCGGCGCGGGCCGAACAATTTCCGCAGCGGACGGCGATCGTCGCCCCCGACGGCGCTTTTATCTATCGCGAGCTTCTCGATGCGTCCCACCGGGTCGCCTCCTTTCTTCTGGCCGGTGCAGGCGATCTGCGCGAAAGACCGGTCGCTTTTCTTGCCCCTCCGGGCTTTCAATATGTTGCGGTACAGTGGGGGATCTGGCGCGCCGGCGGCATCGCGGTCCCTCTGTCGTTGTTCTATCCCCGGCCGGAACTGGACTATGTCCTGCAGGATACCGATCCCGCGGCGGTGATCGCCCACCCGGATTTCGTGAACCTTGTCGGACCTCTGGCCCGGGAGCGGGGCCTGAGATTCGGCCTGACGACCGAGGTATCGGACTATCCTCCTGGCCCTCTTCCCTCTGTTTCGCCGGGGCGACGGGCGATGATCCTCTACACGAGCGGTACGACCGGAAAGCCCAAAGGCGTCGTCACGACCCACTCCAATCTCACCGCCCAGATCGAGAGCCTCGTGGAGGCGTGGGAATGGACGGCGGAGGACCGGATCGTGAACGTCCTGCCCCTGCACCATGTGCACGGCATCGTGAACGTACTGTCCTGCTCCCTCTGGGTGGGGGCGCTCTGCGAGATCCTTCCCCGGTTCGATGCCCTGGAGGTGTGGACGCGCATCACCGAAGGGGGGCTGACACTTTTCATGGCGGTGCCCACCATCTATGTGAAACTCATCGAAGCCTGGGAGAGGGTCCCCCGTGCCGATCAGGCGCTGATGTCCGAAGGCTGCGCGCGGATGAGGCTCATGGTGTCCGGCTCCGCGGCGCTTCCGGTCAGCGTCCTTTTGCGGTGGAAGGAGATCACCGGACACGTCCTCCTGGAGCGGTACGGCATGACCGAGATCGGCATGGGCCTTTCCAACCCGCTGCACGGAGAGCGGCTTCCCGGCCATGTCGGGGCGCCGCTGCCGGGTGTCGAAGTGCGGCGGGTCGATGAAACAGGCGCGCCTCTCGGGCCCGACACCCCGGGAGAGATCCAGGTCCGCGGCGGGACGGTCTTTTCGGAGTACTGGAACCGGCCGGACGATACCAAAAATGCGTTCCGGGACGGGTGGTTTCTGACCGGCGATGTCGCCGTGGAGGAGAGGGGGAGCTATCGCATTCTCGGGCGGAGCAGCGTCGATATCATCAAGACCGGGGGATATAAGGTCTCCGCGCTCGAGATCGAGGAGGTCCTGAGAACCCACCCCGCGATCAAGGAGTGTGCGGTCGTGGGGGTCCCAGATGCGGTCTGGGGAGAGCGGGTATCGGCGGCGCTGGTCCTGCACGAGGGCGCGAACCTCGATATCGGCTCGCTTAGGGACTGGGCCAAAGAGCGGCTTGCCCCCTATAAGATTCCCAAAGACGCCCTTGTGGTGGAGGAGCTTCCCAAAAACGCCATGGGAAAGGTTTCGAAGCCCTCGATAAAGACGCTCATGGAGGGGAAACATGCTTAAATCATTGACCGCCCGCGCCATTATCCCGGTGACGGTTTCCGTCACCGGTTTCGTCGTCGTCTGCTGCATTCTTCTCTATTCGATCATGAAAACGGATATGACAAACGATGTGATCACGTACGAAACCAACCAGGCCCGCACGATCGTCAAGTCCACCCGTTATGCCATGCTTCATGACGACAGGGAATCCCTCAGCAATATCATCGACAACATAGGAACCCAGGAGAACGTGGAGCATGTGCGCATCTTCAACAAGAAGGGTCTTATCATGTTTTCCAGCAACCATATGGAAACGGGCCGGCTCCTGGACAAGAATGCCGCGGGGTGCGTCGAATGCCACAGCGGCCCCATTCCCTCCGCCACCCTTGGCGATATGAAACAGGCGCGGCGTTTCATCAATGAAAAGGGGAAAGATGTCATTGCCATCACCGCCCCCATCTACAACGAATCGAGCTGCTATCTGGCCGCCTGTCATGTCCATACGGCGGAGCAGAAGATACTCGGCACACTGGATATCGGTCTGTCCGCGGCGCCTCTGGCCAATCATCTTGCGGTGATGAGGAGCCGGATGGTGATCTTCAGTATCATGGTTCTTCTGGTTACCGTCGGGGGGGTGGCGGCCCTGTTGAGACGCTATGTCTTCATTCCGCTGAGGTTGCTGCTGGATTTTACCGAGAAAACCATTGAGGGGGTCGAGCAGGACATTCCTCCTGCCTGTGGAACGGAAATTGAGACACTGGCCGGCAATATCAAAAGTCTTGTCAGGGAATTGAACAGCCTCCGGCGGGAAGCGGCGCGATGGAAAAAGGAGGAATGAATCGCCTGACGGAAGAAAAGGAAACGCCGGACTTCATAAAAAACAGCGCTCGGCTCCGGAAGGACACGCTCGCCAACATCCATACACTGCAAAGAAAGCTTACGGTAGAGCTTCTCTCCGTAGCCCTTTTTCTTCTCCTCGGCATCGCCGCGCTCAACGATTTTTCTTTTTGCCCGTCTCTCCCGGAGCAGATCAGGGCGGCCCTTGGCAGGCCCCCTTCCGTAAACATAATCAGCGCCGTACTTCTCCTTTACGTATTCTCCGCCATCATCCTCATCCTCGCCCGTATGATGAGCGGCTCGGGCGGGTACGGCGGCGTCAGCCATGTGGGTTATCTTGCGGGGTTTTATATCTTTTACCACTTCTCAGGCAAACTGCCGGAGAACTTCTGGGCCGTGTTTACGGCCGGAGCGACCGTCCTCGGACTCGAGAGCTACCACCTGTGGATATACTGTTCGGAAGAGATTGCCAGGGAACGGGGGGTGTTGGCGTTCCTCGACGGGGAACCGGGAGGGCGAGGGTAAGGGAAAATCCTCCCGCCCTTCTCCCGCAGGGCATGGACCGGCGAGCCAGTAAAGAGTCTTAAAAGTCACGAAAATGTGACGGCTTCGTAAAAAAATATTTACGAAGCCGTCAAGGACTATTTGGCCAATATCTCCACCTTTGCCGACTGGTTCAACTCTTGGAACCAGGCCTCCTCGGTCAAGCCTTTTTCCTGGGTGCCTTTGGCGATGAGTTTGGCGATCAACACATCTTTTTCGACCCGTTTTTCGAAGTTGGTCAAACTCATGGCGTGATTCTTCAGGAAACCTTCAAAATCGCTATCGGAGAGATTCAACCCTTTTTTTATGGCAGCGATTCTCTCGGCGATCTCCTGCGGAGCGACGGTGATCTTTTCCTTGGCGGCCTCGGTGACCAGTATTTTCTCCTGAACGAGGGAATTCAAAATCTGCATTCTTGCTTGAGCCGCGGCCGCCTTCCCTTCCGCGCCTGAAGCGTCCATTTTTCCGCCCTGCCCGGACATCTTCTTATAGACCTCAAATTTCTGGTCCACCTCCGCCGTGGATATCTTTACTCCGTTGACGATGGCCGCGGTCGAGCCGCCTCCCTTCATAGGGTTCGGCAACAGGCCCGTGAGCATCAGCAGGGCTGCGCCTCCGACGACGACCAGAAAAACGGCGAGAATCGCATAGACATTTCTCCTCTCCCGCCGCTCTTCTGGAGGGGACGTCGTTTCCTTATCCGTATCGTTGAGTTCCCTGCCGCATTCCCCGCAGACCGTCGCCCCGTTTGGCAGGGCCCCGCCGCAGTGAGGACATTCTAATTTTTCCATTGTTTACCCCTTGTTTTTATTTATAAAACCTCTCTAGTCTTATTGCACAACAGAAGAATAAAGTAAAGGCAAATATGTATTGCGGATTTACCTGTTCAATCTTCACCAGGACACGGGTGCTTGAAAATTGGGAAATTGGGGACAGCCAAGATTTTCCCAATTTCACACACGGAAAATAGTGGTTGTCCCCAATTTTGCAGGAACACGGCTGCTTCGGTGTCTTAATAAAAAAACTGGCGTCGAGACCCTGCCCAACGCCAGTTCATATCCAGGAACATTTTTCAAGGAATGGATTACTTCTTGTGGCATTTGGCGCAGTCGGCTTTGGCCGTCAGCCCAAAGGCCTTTTTGTCATCGTGGCAGACAGCGCAATATGTCTTCTCTTTATGGTCCGCCTCGGTAATCTTCGCGTCTTTCTTCATCTTGAAGACTTTTGTATGGCAGGAGTTACATTTCGTCTCCGGCACCTTCATGTGCGTTTCATGGCTGAAAAGGACAGCCCCCTGCGTTTTAGATTCATACTTTACATCCCCCCCGCCCACTTTTTTTTGAGCGAAGGCCGCGCCCAGAGCCGCAAAACAAAAGATGCAGACGCTGATTATTACAATCCTCCAGAATCGATTACCCACTTTCTCACCTCCTTTCCATCGGCGTTTCTCCCTGGCCGATTCATTGTCGATCCCCCCTTTTCTTTATTGCAAAGCAGTTTATTTATAAAAAATAGATTCGTCAAGAAAAAACAGACAATGATTCGCAGCAGGACAATAATTTTTGTCATTGACAAACAGAAACGTTTTTCTTTACTCTCCGATCTGAACACTGGGAACTCTGAGGAAAATGGCCATGAACCCCAACACCGTTCGCTCCGTCTGCCCGTACGACTGTCCCGATACCTGCGGCCTGCTGGTGAAGGTCGAAGATGGCCGCGCCGTGAGCGTTTCCGGCGATCCCGCCCATCCCCTGACCCGCGGCTTGCTCTGCCCCAAGATGAACCACTACGAACGAACGGTCCACTCGCCGCGCCGTCTGACGACGCCGCTGATGCGGACCGGTCCCAAGGGAGAAGGGCGTTTCGAACCGCTTTCGTGGAACGAGGCGATCGAGCGCATCGCTTCCCGCTGGAGGGGCCTGATCGCCGGCTACGGGGGCGAATGCGTCCTGCCCTATTCCTATGCCGGCACCATGGGGCTGGTGCAGCGTAACAGCGGTCATCCCTTTTTTCACAAGCTGGGCGCTTCGCGTCTGGAGCGGACCATCTGCTCACCGGCCAAGGAGGCGGGCTGGAAAGCGGCCATGGGAGGCACCGCGGCCATGGAGCCGGCGGAGATCGAGCAGAGCGACCTGGTGATCCTCTGGGGGATCAACGCTGTCTCTACCAGCATCCACACCATGCGCGATGCGGCATCCGCGCGCCGGCGCGGCGCACGCCTGTGGGCCGTCGATACCTATCGCACGCCGACCTGCGAGGCGGCGGACGAGACCTTCATCGTGCGCCCCGGCGGCGACGGCGCCCTGGCCCTGGGGATGATGCATGTCATGGTCCGCGAGGGGCTGGCGGATCAAACCTTTATCCGGGATCATGTACTCGGGTTCGATGCGTTCGTCGAGCAGGTGCTGAACGACTCCACCCCGGAGCGGATGTCGCCGGTCTGTGGCCTGCCAGCCGCTGTCATCGCACGCATGGCGAGGGAGTTTGCGGCCGCGAAGGCGCCCTTCATCCGCGTGGGGAGCGGCCTGACCCGGTACGGCAACGGCGCGATGACCGTCCGCACCATCGTCTGTCTTCCCGCCCTGAGCGGCGCGTGGCAGCGACCCGGTGGTGGCGCCTTCACGGGGACATCCACCGGGGACGCCTTCCCGCTGCACAGAGTCACCCGGGAGGACTTCATGGAAAGGCCGACGCGCTGGGTGAGCATGAATCAATTGGGCGCGGCGCTCACCGAACTTAGCGATCCGCCCGTCATGTCCCTTTACGTTTACCATTCCAATCCGGCCGCCATAGCCCCCGACCAGAACGCCATTATCAGGGGACTTGAACGCAGCGACCTGTTCACCGTGGTGCATGAGCGTTTCCTGACCGATACGGCCCGCTATGCCGACATCGTCCTGCCTGCCGCCTCATCACTGGAGCAGCCCGACCTGTACCGCTGTTACGGAGGCTACCAGTCTCAGCGCTGCGCCGCGGCCATACCGCCGGTGGGGGAGGCAAAATCCAACTGGGAGGTGTTTTCCATGCTGGCCGCCGGCATGGGGTGGGACGAACCCTTTTTCCGGCAGTCGGCCGACGACCTTGTGGAGCAGTTGCTCGATTTCGATACCCCATGGCGGGATGCCGAAACGACCCGAAGGCTCCGGGAGGGGACGCCAGTGCTGTTGACGTCGCCTTCAAAATCCAAGTGCGACTGGAAGACCCCCTCCGGCCGGATCGAAATCCGTAACGACCGGGAGCCGGCGCCTCTGCCGCGCCTGCTTGCCACGCATGCCGCAGGGGACGGTTTTCCCCTGCGTTTGCAGCCGGCAACCACGCCCTATGCCCTCAATTCGAGCTTCTACGAGCAGGATGACCTGCGTCAGAAGCAGGAGTGCATGGCGCTCATGATGCACCCGCGGGATGCGGCGGCACGGGGACTAACTGACGGCCGGCGGGTGACGGCGTACAATGACCGCGGCGAGGTGGAATTTGTCCTGAAGGCCACGGAGCAAGTCCCGGCGGGAACGGTTGTCACGGAAGGGGTCTGGTGGCGGGAGTTCATCCCCGGCCGGCGCGGGGTGAATGCCCTGACCTCCCAGCGCCTGACCGACAGCGGGCGGGGGAGTACATTGTATGATGTAGCGGTGGAGGTGCGGGGAAAGACCGATTAACCAAGAGGACTGAGTCATGACGCTCAATTGGGGTACGTTCCAGACAGGGGACTGGCTTATCGGACTGATGTCGACGCTGGTCGCTTATTTTCTGTTTACTTTCCTGCAACGGTTGTTGAACCGCAACCATTTTCTGGGAATCATTGCTTTCCAGCTCAACCTCCTGGCGCTGGTCTTGCTTGCCCTGCTCTTCCTGACCCCCCAACTGGTGGGGCTGCACCGTCACGTTTTGTCCGCTGTGCGAGTGATCGCCGTTTTCTTGCTCGTCGTCATCGGCTTGCGCGCCATCGATATTCTCTTTTTTGATCAGTTCAGGCGTTGGCGGAATCAGACGCCGGTGCCCGTTGTCGTCAGGGATATCGGCCGCTGGGCGCTGTCGCTGGTCGTATTGGTGGTCTTGATCCGCCATTTCTTTGAGGGGGTCAACCTCGATGTCCTGGCCGTGTCGTCCATTGTCGCCGGCTACATTCTCGGCAACGCCACAAAAGAGAGCCTCGGCAATCTTTTTTCAGGGATCGAGCTCAACACCGATCGTCCGTTTCACATAGGCGACTGGGTCACCATGGGCGACCACACGGGGCGCGTTGTCGACACCACCTGGCGGGCAACCCGCTTAAAAACCAAGACCTACGACTATATTGTCATACCGAACTCCGTCATTGCCGGTAAGCCGATCATCAACTACTCCCGCCCAACACCGGACCACGGTTGCATCCTCAAGGTAGGCGTCGACTATGGAACCCCCCCGCACAAATTACGTCGGACCGTCATGCAGGTGCTCGATGAAACGCCCACGGTACTCAAGCAGCCGCCGCCGGTCGTCAGGTTGACGGACTATTCGGATTTTTCCATCAACTACCACATCAGAATCTTCATCGCCGATTATGCCGACATCGATGAGATAAAGAGCGCTGTCATGTATCGGTTGTGGTACGCGTTCAAGCGGGAAGGGATCACCATCCCGTTTCCCATCCGGGACGTACGCATGAAAGAGGCGGCATCGGGTTCCGAGACGCAACGGGAAAAGCAGGTCGGGGAATTGCAGGACCTCCTGGGGAGCCTGGACCTCTTTACATCGCTGTCGAGCGATGATCTGAGGCGGATTGCAGAGCAGGCGCAGATCCGCGTATATGGACAGGGCGAATCCCTTGTACGCGAAGGCGAACCGGGAAGCTCATTATACCTGATCCGGGACGGCGCGGTCACATTGACCGTGGCGCAGGCTGACGGCAGGCAGACCGTGCTGGCCGGCATGACGTCGGGCCAGTTCTTCGGCGAGAGGTCGCTTTTGACCGGCACGCAGAGGTCGGCTACCGTGACCGCCGATACGGATGTGGTCGCTGTCGTCATCGACAAACCGGTTCTTGCCCCGATTCTTCAGGCGAACACAAAACTGGCCGAAAGTCTGGCAGCCGTTCTCGAGGAGAGAGACGCCGATCGGGCGGCCCGTCGGCAAGCGGATTCCCAGGCGCCGGCTGCCCCGACGTCCCAGCTTATCTGGCTGCAGCGGATCACCCGCTTCTTTGGTCTGGACTGAAGGGGGTCGGAAACTCCCCCCGGGGAGATTATATCTGGGAAGTCCCTTTGTCCTGTATCTCTCGCCGCTTTCCGATCCGATAGGCATCGATGACGGAAAATATCCAAAAGAAAACAGTGACGTAGAAAACAGCGTCAAGATAGGGATCCGCGGTTGACATTTTTGATCCGACGATCTCCGAAAGCGCTTTGAGGTTCGTGGCGCCGCCCTGCACCTTCAGCATGGCATCGTCAAGGCGGTCGAGCGTGGCTGCCGCAGCCGACCAGATGAGGTATCCCAGTCCGGCGACGACGAAAAACAGGATAACCAGACCCCTGAGGCGCCTCTTTAAATAGAGATGGCCAACGCCGGGAAAGACCAATGCCGATAGAAGCGCGGCTTTATAAGATACTTTCATCATCGCTTCCCCGCATCCTCCGGAGAGAAAGAAGGCGTTACTTTCGACGGTCGGAGTATATTAAGTATGTTCCCGTGTGTCAATTGAATTTTGACGGCTTCGTAAAAAGTCCATATGCTGCGTTGCGCTGCATCCTTCGTCACTGCGGCGTACGAAAAAGTACGCCTCATTCCTCATGATTTGCGCGCCTTGCCTCTGGCGCTTTTTACGAAGCCGTCCCATATTGGACACCTTTCCGACTTTTCACGAGGTCATCAATTTTGACTGCAAAATAGAATTGGGATGATCTCTCCGGAATACATCTATAGGGAGGATGCCAGGTCCCTCCCCGAGACCCGGTTCAGGATGAAAAGGGGGATCAGGACGGAGATGATCAGGATCGTTGCGTAAGCGGAGGCCGGACCGAAGTCGCCGCTTCCGATGCGCTGGAAGATCTCCACGGTCATCGTGGCCCATGGGCCGTAGTACAGGACGATCGTGGCGCTCAGTTCTGCGAGGCTGATCACCCACATGATGATCGCCCCGGCGACGACGCCCGGCATCATGATCGGCAGGACCACCCGGATGAAGGAGCGGATCGGGGGCACGCCGAGGTTGATCGAGGCCTCCTCGATGGAGGGGTCGATCTGCTGGAGAAGGGAGGAGGTCGTCTTGATCGAATAGGGCGCCTTCCGGATGAAGTAGGCCAGCACGAGGATCATCCAGGTCCCGGTGAGGACGATGAACCCCTTGTTGTAGGTGGCGGCGAGCGCGATGCCCTGGACTGTGCCTGCGATTGCCAGCGGCAGCATGACCAGGATGTCCAGCAAATAGCTGACGGGGCCTCTTTTGCGGACGAGGAGATAGCTCACCACGATCCCGAAAACAATCCCGATCAGGGTTGCGGTTGTTGCCAGGAAAAAGGAGTTGAAGATCGGCCGGGGGGCGATGGTAAAGGCGCGGATGAAATTCTCCAGGCTGAACTGCCCGAAGTACATGACCGGCCCCTGGGTCTTGGTGATGGATGCAACCATGACGACCGCGAAGGGGAAGAGGGCCACGAAGACCACTCCCGCGCAGAACAGCCAGATCAGAAACGCGGGCAGCGGTCGCAGCCTCTTCTCTTCCAGAGGGTTCAGGGAGGTCATGGCGTAGTTCTTCCGCTCGACCCAGTATTTCTGGAAGATCGTCAGCCCCAGTGTGATGGCGAGCAGGATCATGCTGAGCGCCCCCGCCATCGACGGGTTGCCTCCGAGTTCGCTGATGAATTCGTTATAGGCCTGCACGGAGAGCACCCGGAAATCCTCCCCGATCAGGACGGGGACGCCGAAGTTTTCGATGCAGAGGTAGAAGACGACAAGCGCCCCGGAGAGGATCGCCGGTGTGATGACCGGGAGCGTCATGGTGAAAAAGACGCGCAGGCGCCCCGCGCCAAGGTTGGTCGCCGCCTCCTCCAGCGAACGGTCGATTGCTTTAAGCGCGGCCGAGACCATCAGAAAGATGAACGGGAAGAACTGGAGCGTGAAGACCAGGACGATTCCCTTCCACCCGTAGATGCTGGGTATCTCTATGTCGAAGCCGCGGAAGGCCCTTGCGAAGAGCCCGTTTCTGCCCAGCAGCATCAGCCAGGCCTCCGCGCCGATGAAGGTGGGGAGGATGAGCGGGAGCGTCCCCAGGGTCCGGATGAGGTTCTTCCCGGGAATCTTGTAGCGGGTAAGGAAGAAGGCGAAGGGGATGCCGATCGCAAGCGCAAGAACAGTCGAGAGCGTGCTCACGAAAAGGCTGTTGCGAAGGCAGCGCATGTAGTAGGGGTAATGCAGGAACGTGGCGTAACTCTTCAGTGAGAAGGCGCCGGTCTCCGGGTTCACGAAACTCGCCTTGAAGATGAAGAGGATCGGGTAGAGAACAGCGAAGATGAGGATGGCGAAGACCGCAATCAGAATGAAATTCCAGACCTGAAAGTATTTACGCAAGGCATCCCCCTCCCCGCTATCCCCGGATCACAAGCGGTCGGTCCGACGGGAGCTGGTACCAGAGGGTTTCTCCGTCTTTCCGGATATTCCCTTCGCCGGGATCGTGGATCTCGATCACAACGGGCCTTTCCCCCGGGCCGGAGACGTGGTAGCGGATCATGGATCCCAGGAAGGTGCTGCCCAGGACTGTCCCTGAAAGCAGGTTTGCCTCCCCCTCCCGGGGCCCCGCGACGACGCGGATCCACTCGGGCCGAACCGACAGGGTGATACGGGCGCCGGGGGGTCTCTGCCCCCGGAGGGTGAATTGCTGACCGGCGGCTTCCGCGACGATCCGGGAATGATCCGCATCCCAACCCGTCACCTCCATTTCGATGATGTTGCTGCTCCCCATGAACTCCGCGGCGAACCGGCTCTCCGGCCGGTAGTAGATCTCGGTGGGCGTGCCGACCTGCTCCAGGCGGCCCCGGTTCAGGATCGCGATCCGGTCGGAGACGGCCATCGCTTCCTCCTGGTCGTGGGTCACGTAGATCGTGGTGATGCCGAGCTCCTTCTGTATCCGTCGGATTTCTTCGCGCATGCTCACCCGGAGTTTCGCGTCGAGGTTGGAGAGGGGTTCATCCATCAACAGGATCTGCGGCGAGATGACCAGCGCCCTGGCCAGGGCCACCCGCTGCTGCTGTCCCCCGCTCAGCTTGCTCGGCGAGCGATCCTCCAGCCCTTCCAACTGGACGCTTTTGATGATCCGGCCGATCCGCTCGGCGATCTCCGGTTTCGCGACCTTCCTTGCTCTCAGGCCGTAGGCGATGTTGTCAAAGACGCTCAGGTGGGGGAAGA
This sequence comes from uncultured Syntrophus sp., assembly GCA_964540555.1. Classification (GTDB taxonomy): domain Bacteria; phylum Desulfobacterota; class Syntrophia; order Syntrophales; family UBA5619; genus JAKAFS01. Next base: position 17,977 of record CAZINF010000028.1, read on the forward strand.
GGGCGTAGTTCTGGAAGACCATTCCGGTCTCGCGCCGGTGCGGCGGGATGTTATTGACCAACCGCTCGCCGAAGCGGATCTCGCCGGCATCGGGGTTGTAAAACCCGGCAATTGCCCGCAGCAGCGTCGTTTTCCCGCAACCGCTGGGACCGAGGAGGGTGAAGAAATCCCCCTCCCCGATCGTGAGACTGACGTCGTCCACGGCCCGGAGCGGGCCGAAAAGTTTTGTGATATTGGAAAGTTCGACGCGCATGGGCCTATTTCAACAGGATGATCTCCTTCCATCTGCTGAGGATCGCCTTTTCGAGGGTCTGGGCCTCCATCGGATCGAAACTCTTGAGAATCACGATCTTCTTCAGCGAGGGCAACCCCTCCGTGTCCCCCGCATCCAAACGGGCCGGTCTCCGGGAGAACTTGTCGAAGATCTCATCGACGACCTTCTTGCTGAGCAGGTAATCGACGAACTTCTTCGCCTCCTCGGGATGGGGGCAGTTCTTGACGATGCCCGTCGCCTCGGGGGCGACGAAGGCGCCGTCCGCGGGGTAGACGATTCCGACGTTTTTGTCGCCGCCGACGATGTAGCGGTGAGCGGCGTATTCCATCGTGATTCCCAGAGGGTATTCCCCGGCGGCGACGCCCTTGAAGATCAGGCTGGAGCTGTCGAGGATCTTGGCGTTGGCGATGAGCTTGTTGATACCATCCCAGCCGTAGAGTTTATGAATCCCGTAAACCTGGGCGAAAGCCGATCCTGATTTTTCGGGGTTCGCCATGACGATCTTGCCCTTCCACTTCGGATCGAAGAGGTCCTTCCAGTTCTTGGGCATATCGGCGGCCTTCACGAGAGACTTGTTGACCATGATGATCATCACGTGGGCATTGCTCGCGGTCCAGCGGGCCTCCTTCTCTACATAGCCGGCGGGGAGGGTCTTCGCCTCGGGCGACCGGTAGGTCTGAAAATTCTCCTTTGCGTTTTCCAGGACGGCCACGTCACCGCTCCAGAAGACGTCGCACAGCGGCCTGTCCTTCTCCGCGGCGATCCGTTTCATCGCCTCGCCGGTTCCCAGACGGACGACGGAGACCTTGATGCCCGTCTTCGCCTCAAAACCCTTCGTCACCAGGTCGAGAAGCTCGGACGGGTTGGAGGAGTAGAGGACGACCTGCGCTGCCGAAGCGACGCCGGAGAATGCAAAGAAAAGGGCGAAAAAAACCGTTAAACACGTCATCAGGTGTTTGCGCATAAGATAACCCTCCTTGATATGTATGTTCATGTCATCCAACTACACCACTATTTTCAATCCACCACGATGTTGGCGGTCTTGATCAGTTTGCCCCACTTTTCACGCTCGGTGCGAATATGTCGTGCGAATATTTCGGGTTGACCGCCTACTATCTCTGCGCCGAGACCGGTCAACTTTTGTTTGATATCGTCCATTTTCAAAATACGGTCAATCGTACTGTTCAGCTTGCTGACGATTGCCCTGGGCGTGCCGGCAGGCGCCATGATACCGCTCCACGAGAGCGACTCATAGCCTTTGATGCCGGCTTCATCGATGGTCGGCACATCCGGTAGATTCGACAGGCGCCTCGAATTGGTTACGGCCAGTGCACGCAACTTGCCTTCTTTGATAAACGGAAGGGCTGAAGGCGCGTTGTCAAGCAGCATGGTGACACGCCCGCCTATCACATCAATCAGAGCCTGGCTGCTGCCCTTGTAGGGCACATGCAGGAGGTCGATGGCCGCCATGGACTTGAACAATTCACCGGACAAGTGAGTTGAGGTGCCAATGCCTGAAGACGCAAAGCTCAATTTCCCCGGACTGCTCTTGGCAAGGCTGACCAATTCAGCGACATTCTTGGCGGGTACGCTTGGTGAAACGACCAGCACATTTGTAATTAAAGTGGTGTAGATGACCGGTTCGAAGTCTTTGACCGAGTCGTAAGTCAGGTTTTTATACAGAAAACTATTGATCGACAGCACACCCGTGGTTCCCATTAACAGTGTATAGCCATCGGGTGGTGATTTCGCCACCACATCTGCGCCGATGTTGCCTCCCGAGCCGGCGCGATTTTCAACGATAAAGGACTGTTTTAATTCACTGCCCAGCTTTTCGGCGAGGATGCGTGCCACCACGTCGGTTGACCCGCCTGCGGCAAATGGCACCACAATGCGCACCACCTTGCCCGGATAGCTATCCGCCGCACCCTGTGCGGAAGCGGCGACACTGAAAAGCAAGCAGAAGGATGCAACTGCCGTGATGCTGAAGCGTTTCCAAGCGTTCATATGGCCTCCTTTGAATATGATAAATAGATCTTTTCGATTTTTCCCCACACGGGACGTTCATGAAGACGTGAAAGCGATGTCGCCGGCATCGCCGCTGGAATGACAGGTCCGATGCTTGAAAACTATCACAATAGAGGGTGAAGTCAAGTCATAAAAAAGGCCCCGTCAGTCATCTTGAAACGCCTCCTCCCGCTTAAATTTTACCGCCGGGATTGTCACGATGACGACAAGTACAGCAGCGCTCACCAGCAGAGCCAGAGATATCGGGCTTGTGAAGAATACCGTGAAGTCGCCGCGCGACAGCAATAGCGAGCGGCGGAAGTGTTCTTCCATCATTGGTCCCAGTACAAACCCCAGCAGCATTGGCGCTGGTTCGCAACCCAGCTTGTGAAACAGATAGCCAAGAAAGCCAAATCCGGCAGTTATCAGGAGGTCAACGCTGTTGTTGTTAACCGTATACACGCCAATACAGCAAAACGTCAGGATCGCTGGATAGAGGAACCGGTAAGGTACGGACAACAACCTGACCCAGATGCCAATCAAAGGTAGGTTCAGCACGACCAGCATCAGGTTGCCGATCCACATCGATACGATCAATCCCCAAAAAAGAGTTGGATTGCTTGTCATTACCTGCGGCCCCGGTTGAATATTATGGATCAGCATCGCTCCCACCATCATTGCCATCACGGCGTTGGATGGGAGGCCAATTGCCAGCAAGGGGATGAAGGATGTCTGGGCTGCGGCGTTATTTGCCGCCTCCGGCGCAGCGACGCCTTCAATGGCGCCTCTGCCGAATTCGGCTCTGTGTTTGCTGATTTTCTTTTCCAAGGCATAGGACGCGAATGACGAAATCGTTGCATTGCCTCCGGGTAAAATCCCAAGCAGGGAGCCGAGCACGGTGCCGCGCAAGATCGGAGCGATCATACGTCTGTAATCGTCCCTGCCGGGAAACAGGTTTTTGACCTTGCTGAGCAATACCTCGCGCTTCTCTTTTTGCTCAACGTTCAGGATCACTTCGGCGAAACCGAATACGCCCATAGCGACAACCACCATGCCGATACCGTCTGACAACTCCGGAATGTTGAATGTATAACGTAGCGCCCCTGAGTTGACGTCCGCACCAACAAGGCCACCCAGGAGTCCCAGACAGACCATGGCAATCGCCTTGACCAGCGAGCCGGAGGCAAGGACAACCGCGCCGATCAGGCCAAAGATCATGAGAGAAAAGTATTCAGTGGGGCCGAATTTGAATGCGATTTCAGCGAGAGGCACTGCCAATGCGGCAACCAGCAGCGTTGCCACGCAGCCGGCGAAGAACGAAGCCAGCGCTGCGGTGGCAAGCGCCACGCCGGCGCGGCCGCGCCGCGCCATCTGATAGCCGTCGATGCAAGTGACGACCGTGGAAGTTTCCCCGGGAAGATTGATCAGGATAGAAGTGGTCGAGCCGCCGTACTGGGCCCCATAAAAGATACCGGCAAGCATGATCAATCCACCCAATGGCGGCAGGACGAAGGTCGCAGGCAGCAGCATGGCGATGGTAGCGAGCGGACCGAGACCGGGCAGCACACCGACGAGCGTGCCGACAAATGCGCCGAGGAATGCATATACCAGATTCATCGGAATCGCGAGTGTCAAACCAAACAGGGTAATGGGTTGAAAAGAAAGAACTGCGCCGAAGCCAATGCCAAGATTGGTCAACAGGGTGTCCATGATATCTTCCTCAACTGTGAATAAAGGATGGCCAGATCGGGAACTGGAGTTTCAGCGCCCAGACAAAAACAATCAAGCATATCACGATCAAGACTGCGGCGTTGAGCAATGTGGCCTTCAGTGAATATTCGTGACTGGCGTAACTCGAAATGACGATAAGGACAAGCAGCGAAACCATCAGGCCGAGGAGGTTGAGCAGCAAGCTAAACAGCACAACCGAGCCAAGGATCAAAAGCAGGGCGGGAAAATGGAACCTGTCCACCTGCTGTGTCGCTGCCCTGGGGGATAAACTTGCCGCCAATACGACTGCGCCAAGCAGGATCATAATTACAGCCAATGCTGTTGGAAAGTAGCCGGGTCCCATCTTGGCCGCTGTTCCGATCGCGTATTGACGGCCGAAACCCGCAAAGAACAAGCCAAATGCGATGAACATGATGCCGGCCCAGAAGTCTTTATGGTTTTTGATATTCATGGTTTCTTCTCCTGGAAAAGGAACTGGTCAGGGCGGCCAGGGAGGCGGGGATTCTTGTCCTTGGTCCCAATACCATGGGCATCTGCAACCCCTATGACGTGCTTTACTGCACGGGAACCCACGTGAGACCAGAACCCCGGTGTTGTCTGATAAGAACTTGCTGTTACGTGGCGTGAAGATATGGAAAAGAGTGTTGTATGTCAAGGAGATTATTCTGGACACCACTCTGCCGCTCAATCCTGTATGGGAAAGGTTAGATTTCCCTTTTAAGAAATATCCTGTTCCGGCAAGAGACATGGTGCGCTTAGCATCCCCCAGTTCCCCCGGAAGGTCTCGTGACGGAGGGACTCCTTCAGAAGGGCTCTGAATTCCCGACGGGGAATGGGGCGGGCGCCGAGGCTCCCGAGGTGGGGGGTTTCAACCTGGCAGTCGATGAGGTCGAAACGGAGGTCCTTAAGGCCGGAGGCAAGCGTGATGAGAGCCGCCTTGGAGGCGTTCGCCCTTGTCGAGAACATCGATTCGCCGAAGAAGGCGCGGCCGATAGAGACGCCGTAGAGGCCGCCCACGAGCGACCCTTCCTGCCAGACCTCGACGGAGTGGGCGTAGCCGAGATCATGGAGGGCGATGTAGGCCTCCTGCATCGCTTGTGTGATCCAGGTGTCGTCCTGGCCCGGACGGGGCTTCCGACAGGCGGCGATGACACTTCGGAATGCATGATCGAAGGTGATCCGGAAGGGCTGTTTCTTCAGGAACTGCCGCATGCTCCGCGAGACGCGAAGTTCCTGGGGAAAAAGGACGAAACGGGGATCGGGCGACCACCAGAGAAGCGGCTCCCCTTCCGAATACCAGGGGAAGATCCCCTCCCGGTAGGCGGCCAGAAGCCTCTCCGGCGAGAGGTCGCCGCCGACGGCCAGCAGGCCGCTCTTCTCGGCGCGCTCGGCGGGGGGAAAGGCGGGTTGGTCAGGGAGTCGATAGACCGGCATGGGCGACCCGGATGACCACGGCATCGTTTTCGACATCGGCGACGGCCTCGCCGCCCTCCCGGAGGCTGCCGAAGAGGACCTCGTCCACAAAGAACCGCTTGATCTTGTCCTGGATGAGGCGGGCGATTTCCCGCGCCCCGAATTCGGGGGAGTAGCCCCGCCGGGCCAGCCAGTCATAGCAGCGATCGGTCACCGTGAGAAGGACCTTCTTCTCGGCGAGCTGAACGGTGAATTCGGCGATTGCCTTCCTCACGATCTTCAGGATCACCGGGTCGGTGAGACTCTGGAAGTTCACGACCCCGTCGAGGCGGTTCCTGAACTCGGGGGAGAAGGTCCTCTCCAGGGCTTTGTAGACGGCGTCCCGGTTGATGGGCTGCCCCTCGAAGCCGATGGTCTGGCGGCCGATCTCCCGGGCGCCGGCGTTGGAGGTCATCAGCAGGATCACGTTGCGGAAGTCTGCTTTCTTGCCGTTGTTGTCCGTGAGTGTCGCGTAGTCCATGACCTGCAGGAGCGTGTTGAAGACATCGGCATGGGCTTTCTCGATCTCGTCGAGAAGCAGAACCGCATGGGGGTTTTTCCGGATGGCTTCGGTGAGGAGGCCGCCCTCCTCATAGCCCACGTAGCCCGGAGGCGCCCCGACAAACTTGGCCACCGTGTGTTTCTCCTGGTACTCGCTCATGTCGTAGCGGAGCAGCGGCACCCCGAGCGTCGCGGCGAGCTGTCGCGCAAGCTCCGTCTTTCCCACCCCCGTCGGTCCGACAAACAGGAGCGAGGCGATCGGTTTGTCCGGTTCACGGAAGCCAGCGCGCGATCGCTTGACCGCTTCGACGACCGTTTCCACCGCCTCGTCCTGGCCGAAGATCCGGTCTTGTAATTGGATTTCCAGGTCTTTGAGTTTTCCGATCTCGGTCGTCGAGATGCTCTTCTCCGGGATCCGGGCGATCCGAGCGACGACGGCCTCGATCTCCCTTGTCCCGATCTCCGTCCGGTCCAAAGTGTCATCGCTGCAGTTCATCGAGGCGAAGGCGCCGGCCTCGTCGATCACATCGATTGCCTTGTCCGGGAGACGGCGATCGCTGATGTATCGGGAGGAAAGCTCGGCGGCCGCCCGGAGCCCTTCTTTGGTATAGGCAACGCGGTGGTAGGTTTCATACCGATCGCGGAGGCCTTCGAGGATCATGAAAGTGTCGTCGACGGAGGGTTCCGGGACCTCTATTTTCTGGAAACGACGGGCGAAGGCGCCGTCCTTCTCGAAATATTTCCGGTATTCGTCGTAGGTGGTCGAGCCGATGCAGCGGAGCTTTCCGGAGACAAGGGACGGTTTCAGGATATTTCCCGCATCCATCGATCCGCCGGAGACCGCCCCGGCGCCGACGATGTTGTGGATCTCGTCGATGAAGAGGATCGCCTTTTCCTGTTTCTGAATGTCGGCGATGATCTTTTTCATTCGCTCCTCGAAGTCGCCGCGGAAGCGGGTTCCGGCGAGGACCGCCCCCATGTCAAGGGAGTAGATTTTGACCCCCTGGAGCTTCTTCGGGACCATCTCTTTGGCGATAAGCTGGGCAAGCCCCTCGGTGATCGCGCTCTTTCCCACACCGGGTTCTCCGACGTGGACGGGGTTATTCTTGAGGCGACGGCAGAGGACCTGGATCGTCCTCTCGAGGATATCCTCTCGGCCAATGAGGGGGTCCATCTCGCCGGTCCTCGCCCGGGCGGTCAGTTCAATCGTGTAGTTCCTAAGGAACTTGGATTGATCCTCTTTTGCTTCGACCGTTTCCCCCTTGCGGGTCCCCGGATTGTGCCTCTGAGAGCCTTCGTCGCCGGAAAGGACCGAGACGCCGTGCGAGATGTAGTTGAGCAGGGCGATCCGGCTGATCTCCTCCCGATTGAGATAGAAGGAGGCGTGGGATTCCTTCTCGTCGAGGATTGAAACAAGCACATCGCCGAGCTCCAGGGTCTGTTTCTGGGCGGAGGAGGTATGCCAGGCGGCCCGTTCGAGGATGCGCTGAAAGCCGAGGGACTGGATGGCCCGCGTGACAGTGGGGACCGTATCCGTCCCCTCGAGGTGTTTCTCGAGGGTTTTCTTCAACCGGAGGGGATCGCCGCCGCAGTTGAGGATAAGGTCCTTGCCCTCGTCGAAGAAGAGGCAGGCGTACAGAAGATGCTCCGGTGTGATGAACTCATGCCGTCTGACGTTGGCTTCGGCATATGCCGCCATGATAATCCGGTTCAGATTTTCGCTGATTTTCATGATTTCTCTTTTCTTCTTCGGGGACGTTCAGACTTCTTCCAGGGAGCATTTCAGCGGGAATTCCCGCTTTCTGGCCAATTGGTGAACCCGGTCGATCTTCGTGGTCGCGATATCGTAGGTATAGACTCCACAGAACCCTTTTCCATTTTTATGAACGTCGAGCATGATCCGTGTCGCCTCCGCCGCCGGTTTATGGAAGACCACGATGAGGATCTCGATCACGAAATCCATCGTTGTGTAATCGTCGTTGCAAAGGATCACCCGGTAGAGGTTCGGTTCACGGATCTCCTGGTCGCTTCTCACCGCGCCTTCCGGCAGGCCGTTATGCTCATGCATGATCACTTTCCTCTACCCCGGCGTGACACCGGGCCATAATATAAACAGTCGTGCTGTGTGTGTCAATGAGAAGCGCTCGGATGAGCGGCGGCCTCTCAGCGGAGGGGTCGGCCTTGGCGGCCTCGGATCTTTTCCGCCACGGCCAGGACCGTGTTCGCATAGACGCTGCTGTGGTTGTAAGCAAAGATGATGCGTTGCTGGTCGTTGCGGTCCATTCCTTCCCGCCAGCCGTGCCCGCGGAGGTAACTGGCGATGCTGTGGAGGGCGTCCGGCTTTGCAAAGAGATCGATTCGGCCGTCCCCGTCGGCATCCACGCCGTAGGTGAAGATGTTGGAGGGCATGAACTGGCACAGCCCGATCGCCCCGTAGATCGATCCCCGGATGGCGAGCGGATCGATCTTGTCCTGCGCGGCGTAAAAGAGCAAAGCCTTGAGCTCACCGTAAGCCCAGTCGGACTTTTCCCGGCAGCGGCGACGGGCGAATGCCTCATTCTCCGGGGTGAGCATGGCGACGTCCAGGTGGGGGTGGACGATTTCCAGAGCCGTGACGCGGGCCATGCTGGCCAGGCGGTTGAAAACGCGGCGGTTGCCGGTGTTTTTGCCGAGATGGGTTTCGATGAGAAGGATCGAGACGATGATCTCGTTGGGGACGCCATATCGGGAGGTGATCTCCTCCAGGATAGACTTGTTTTCGATTAGATACTCGTTTGCCCGGGCAATGGCCAGGGGGTTGAGGTATTCCCGGCGGTAAACTTTCCGCAATGCTTCGGAGAGAGATTCCGCTTCGGGCGATCTGCTCCGGATCAGGGCCCGCAACTTTCCGGCCATCGCGTCCGGTTCGAAGAGGACTTCCGGGCGGGCAAAAAGGGCGTCCATCGCCTCCCGGTTGAAGCCGTCGGCGCTCAGACGTTCGGTGAGCGGCTTCCAGTCGGCGGCCGCCCATACCCGGCCGAGCAGGAGCAGCATAAGAAAGGCTGCGACACAGGGCATAAAGAGGCCGTGCCGGATGGGTCGGGTGATTCGTTCTGAGGTTGCGGTCTTTGTGTATGAAGTCATGGCATCCCTCGAACCCCCCCCAATTTCCCCTCTCACATTTTTTCAGTAGCATGTTCGTATCATGGGTTCAAGGGGAATATGCAATTTAAAACCCCTTGACAACCAGGACCGCTTTCTTTATTCTAAACCCGTGAAAAAAAGCAGGTTCTTCTCGGGAGGGCACATGAAGTTTGCATTTACAGCAGCCGGCATCAAAACCGCATGCATTGTAGCGTTGTCACTGGCGATAGCCTCGCCATCCGCCGCCCAGGCCCAGAACTACCCGAATCGGCCGATTCGCATGGTGGTGCCGTTTTCGCCCGGGGGCGCGGCGGATACTCCCGGCCGCATGCTGATGCATAAGCTCTCCGAGGTGCTCGGCCAGCAAGTGATCGTCGACAACCGTCCCGGCGCGGGCGGCACAATTGGCGCCGAGACTGTCGCAAGAGCGAAGCCCGATGGCTACACGCTGCTGCTCATTTCCAACACCCACGTGATCAGTGCGAGCCTGTATAAAAATCTTACTTACGATTCGATCAACGATTTTGCGCCGGTGCTGCAATTCGGCGATGCGCCGAACGTACTGGTGGTGCATCCGTCGCTGCCGGTGAAATCGGTGGGCGAGCTGATCGCACTCGCGAAAGAGAAGCCCGGGCGCATCGACTACGTATCGTCCGGCAACGGCAGTTCGCAGCATATGTTCGCCTCGCTGTTTACGTCGATGGCGGGAGTGAATATGTATCACATTCCTTACAAGGGCAGCGCTCAGGCGACCAACGATCTGTTGAGCGGGGAGGTTAAAGTGGGTTTCCCGGGGATCGCGGGCATGCTGCAGTATATAAAGACCGGTCGCCTGCGTGTGCTTGCGGTGACCAGCGCCGAGCGCTCGCAGGAATTGCCCGACGTGCCGACGATTGCGGAAGCCGGAGTCAAGGGCTACGAAGCGACTCTGTGGCTCGGCATCATCGGCCCGGCGGCCCTGCCCAAGGAGGTGATAGCGAAGCTCAACACGGCGATCACCGGGCTTATCAAGCAGCCGGACGTGCAGAACTCATTGCGCACGGTCGGCACCGAAGTCGTGTACCGCACGCCGGAGGAATTTGGGAAATTCCTCCGCTCCGAGCAGCAGAAATGGGCGAAGG
>CAZINF010000029.1:0-26945 GCA_964540555.1 uncultured Syntrophus sp.
ACGCCTTCACCCTCTCGCTCACCTTCCAGACCTCATTAGTGTCTGAATTGCAGGGTTTTCATCTGACTTGCTTTTTCAGCTTTTTAAGCGGTCCGAGTATAATAGGGAGGGGAGTGGGCGTCAAGGAATTTTCGATAAAATCTCCTTGACATAAGAAGCCCGCCTTCGTAACATCCTTTCGGGGCATGCATCTTACAGGACTGCATGATGAGGCGGGCGGGAGCGATGATAAGGAGCGCTGTTTACAAGGGATGATCGGCTATGAGAAAAAAACTGACTACAAAATCGGACCTGAAACGCTTGACGGTCCTTGGGGGAGAAAAGATCGTCCCCGGTCGAAAACTGGAGACATTTCCCAATCATCACCCGGAGCGGGAGTATTGGGTCACGATGCAAACCGAGGAATTTACCTGCGTCTGTCCGTTGACGGGGCAGCCGGATTATGCGAAACTGCAGATCCGGTACATCCCGGAGAAGCTTGTTCTCGAATCAAAATCCCTCAAACTTTACCTCCATTCCTTCCGCAATGAAGGCACGTTCCATGAGCACGTGGTCAATGTCATTCTGGATGACATCGTCACCGCTCTGGCGCCACGCTCGTGCAAGATCACCGCTGATTTCGCCGTGAGAGGCGGAATCAGCATTTCTGTAGAGGCAGAGTTTAAGGGCACACCCAGCCTTTAGGAAATATTGAGGAGGAAACGATGACGCACTCTGATAAAGGCCATTACGCAGCCAAGCATGCGCCGGGCCAGCGCCCGGATGAGAAAATCGCCGCCCTGGTCCGTTTGAAGGTCGATGAGGGGAAACTCCCCTGCGCCGACGCGGAGCGTATCGGCGCCAAACTCGGGGCGACCATGACGGAGGTCGGCCGGACCCTGGATCTTTTGGAGGTCAGGATCAGTCGCTGTCAGCTTGGGCTTTTCGGCTATGTGCAGGAGGGGAAGATCGTCCGGCTGGAGGAGGAGTTCACCCCGGAGCTTGAGAAGTCCATCCGCAGCCGCCTTTCCGACGGCAGGCTTCCCTGCGCCGAAGCGTGGAAGATCGCCGCCGAAATGAACGTCCCGCGACTAAAGGTCTCCTCCGTATGCGAGACGCTGAAGATCAGGATGAAGCCCTGCCAGCTCGGCGCCTTCTGAATCACGCGGGACCGCTCGATAAAACGGTCTGTTCCAGATAATGACGACCTCGTAAAAAGTTGGGGGACGGATTTAAATCCGTCCCCATTCATGCATTCATGTTTATGTAGCCGTCAGATAATGGGTCAGAATCCGGAGTATGGTCTCGGTGTTGCGACGGGCGTGCCGGAGGATATTCTCCGTGGTCAATTCTTCGTCTTCGATTCCGTGGGCATAATTGTCCACCGAGCAGAGCGAGGCGTAGGGGATCTCCAGCTCCTGGGAGATGATCGCTTCGCTCGCCATCGTCATCCCTACGAGGTCGGCAAATTGGGACATCATTGCGATCTCTGCCCGTGTTTCGAGACGGGGTCCGGCCGTCTGCCAGTAAACCCCTCCGTCGATCACCTCGATGGCGCACTCCCGGGCCGCATCGAGCCATCTCCGCCTTGCCTCCGCATCCAGGACCGGCGCGATATGAACGGGTTTCTCCCGGACAATGGTGGGTCCAGCCGTCGGCATCAGGTAATCATCCGGGATGACGAGCATCCCCGGTTTCAGCCGCCGCTTCAGGGAGCCGGTGGAATTGACGCCGACGATCTCCTGCACTCCCAGGTCTTTCATGGCCTGCAGGTTGGCCTGATGGTTGACGAGATGGGGCAGGATGTGGCGGTGCGCGTCTTTTCCGTGACGGGGGACGAAGACGATCCCGGCAGAACGAAAGACCAGCGCTCGACCGAACGGGGTTTTCACCTCCTCTTCCCGCAGGTCTGCGAAGATCCCTTTTCCCTGCAGAAAAACGGTTCCCGAAATGATGCCTAGAGGTTTCATTTGTCCTCCTTGACGCTCCTGGTAAAACCGCGTGATCCGTGCGATTATCCGGTGTCAGCGTATAGCAGATTCTCCGGCGGCTGTCAAAAGGCAGACTTGACATCGTTTGCCTGAATGTGCCATAATCCCTTGCATGGGAGCATAGAAAGGAGATCAACATATGGCGGGAGAATTTCTGGTGCATGTCGGCGACGGGAACTTTGACGAGGAGATACTCAAGGCGGATAGACCTGCCTTGGTAGACTTCTGGGCGCCCTGGTGCGGCCCCTGCAAGGCCATCGGTCCCGCAGTGGAAGCGCTGGCGGGGCAGTACCATGATCAGATCAAGGTGGCGAAACTCAACATCGACGACAATCAAAAAACGGCGGCGACATATGGCGTCAGAAGCATCCCGACTCTGCTTCTGTTCAAAGAGGGAAAGGTTCTCGACACCCTCGTCGGGCTGGTTCCGAAGGAGCGCCTGGAGGCGTTCATCAAGAAGGCCCTGTAGACGAGACGCCGAGAGGGGAACACTGTGCATAACAAACGAATTCTACTGGTTCTTTTCGCGGTGGTGATGATCTCCTCGGGGTGTACGTTCTCGTGGCCGTGGACGAAGAAGACGACCATGGCCCGCACGACCCCCGATGGCCTCTACCAGCAGGGGGTGCAGTACTACAAGGATGGCAATTACAAGAGATCCGTGGAGGTCTTCCAGCGGCTCAAGGAGGAGTATCCTCTGAGCACGCTCGCCATCATGGCCGAGATAGGGGTTGCCGACTCCTACTTCAGCGGCAAGGATTATCCCGAGGCAGGGCTTGCCTACAGAGAATTCATCAATCTTCGCCCGGCGAACGAAAACCTCCCCTATGCGATGTACCAGCTCGGGATGTGTCACTTCAATCAGATGACGACGATCGACCGGGACCAGTCGGAGGCCTTGAAGGCCTTAAAGGAGTTTGAACGGTTGACGGCGCGGTTTCCCGGCAGCAAATTCTCCTTCCTCGGCGAGAAGATGATCCGGGAATGCAAAAAGATCCTGGGCGAGCAGGAGTTCTATGTGGGGGAATTCTACTTCAAAAACAAGCAATACCGGGCGGCCCTCCTGCGGTTTGAGAAGATCGCGCGGGAATATGCGAACGTCGGCCTTGACTACAAGGTGAGCCATTACATCATCGAGTCGAAGCGGCGGCTCGCCGAGGAAGAGACGAAAAAGAAAAAATAAATAGGGCGCTGTCTGCTTAATCGATCCTTCACGATCTCGTATGGGGCGCGGGGGAGGATTTCAAATCCGTCCCCATTCATGAGGCGCAACGCAGCATCGGGACTTTTCACGAAGCTGTCATCCTTTACGATCCTTTCTGCTGCAGCCTATACCAGTACAGGGCGTAGACTCCCATATTGAACAGAATGACGAAGATTCCCATCGCGATCTGGATCTCCCGTGTCAAATCGTTCGGGTAGATCAGGGGAATCAGATAGCGGTCGATGAAGTCTCCCTGGTAGGCTGCCCCCCCGCCCAGGTCGCGGAGCCGATTTTCCAGCGGCGTCAGCGGGCAGATCCCGCCGGTCAGTTCGATGAAACCCGCCCAGAGAAAAGCCGGGACGTGGAACCATGCCCACCGCCGCCACCGGAAAACCAGGAGCCCCCCAAAAACAGCAATGAGGATAAAGACGCCATGAAAGATCACCACAAGGTCGGCCAGAAGTGTCGCTGCCATTGCTGAGCCTCCCTGTTTCCGATTCCTTGGGATAAGCTACCCGCTCCGCCCGGTGCGGATTGTCCTGCGGGACCTTTGAAAATCAAGATCCCTCCGCGCGCTGGATATTTTTCGACACCCAAATCTCCCCGCTTCGCTCAACAGATGCTCCACGAAAAATCTCCAATGCGCGCTTCCGGGATCTGATTTTCAAGTTATGCAAAGGTCAGCCTGCGTCATTCAGCGGGTCCGGGGAAGGGGATACTGGGCCCACGCCGCTGAGCTGACCGCAGGCGGCGAGAATGTCTCGGCCGCGGCTCGCTCGGAGGATCGCCGTATAGTGGTGATCCAGCAGGACCTGCTGGAAGGCGCTGACCGCCTCCGGAGAGGGGGTCCGGAAGGAGGTTCCCGAAAATTCGTTGAAGGTGATCAGGTTGAGTTTGCAGCGGATGTTCCTGAGAAGGAGGGCCAGCTTTTTGGCATCCGCAGGGGAGTCGTTGACGCCGGCCATGAGGATGTATTCGAAAGTCAGCATCCGGCGACCGGGCATGGGGTAGTCCCGGCAGGCCTCAAGGAGCGTCGCGAGGGGATATTTCCGATTGACAGGCATCAGGGCGCTTCGCCTGCGGTCATCGGGCGCGTTGAGCGAGATGGCGAGGTTCACGCAGATCTCCTGTCCCAGCCGGACGATTTGCGGGGCAAGGCCGCAGGTCGAGACGGTGATTTTCCGGTTGGAGAAGCCGAGCCCGTAATCAGAGGTGAGTATCCGGATCGCCGTCACGGTATGGTCGTAATTTGCGAGCGGCTCCCCCATCCCCATCAGGACGATGTTCTTGATCTCCGGACCTTCGGGCGTGCAGCGGCGGAGCATCGTCATCTGGCCGGTGATCTCGGAGGGACAAAGGTCGCGCATCAGCCCTCGACGGCCGGTCATACAGAAAAGACATCCCATCGCACAGCCCGCCTGGGTGGAGATGCAGGCGGTCCAGTGGTTCCGGCCGGGGATGAGGACGCTTTCGATGAAAAGGCCGTCGGCGAGCCTGAAAAGGGCCTTTTTCGTTCCGTCGGCCGAGGTCTGGATCCGGTCAAGCGCAGGCTCCGTGATCACAAACAGATCTTCCATCCGGGTGCGGAACTCCCTTGATAGTGCGGTCATCTCCGCAAAAGAGGTCGCCCCCTTCTGATAGAGGCACTTCATGATCTGCCGGGCGCGGTACTTCTCTTTGCCCAGGCTTGTGATGAAGGCCTCGATCTCCGGAAGGGACATGTCCCGGATGTTGGGTCTGTCCTTCATACGTCCACCGTCCTTGCCGGGCGGGTGTAATCTTTGCAATGTTAAGGGAATCAGACCATTTTCCGGTCGAGATTCGCTGCGATTGCATCGATGAATGTCTCCGTGTTCACCTTCCGGTTGGCGGGATTCTTTTCGGCGAACTGGAGGAGGTCGCCGGTCATGATCCCGGATTCCACCGTTTCGATCGCGGCCCGCTCCAGGCGCTCGGCGAAGGCCGGGACATCCGGCGTTCCATCCAGCTCGCCCCGGGTCCGGAGCGCTCCCGTCCAGGCGAAGACGAGGGCCATCGGGTTGGTCGAGGTCTCCTCCCCCTTGAGGTGGCGGTAGTAGTGCTGCTGGACCGTGCCGTGCGCGGCTTCGTATTCGAACCAGCCGTGGGGCGAAACCAGGACGGAGGTCATCATGGCGAGGCTGCCGCACGCCGAGGCGATCATATCGGACATCACGTCTCCGTCGTAGTTCTTCAGCGCCCAGAGAAAACCGCCTTCCGATTTCATGATCCGGGCAACGGCGTCGTCGATCAGGGTGAAAAAAAAGGTGAGCCCGGCCGCCGCGAATTTCTCTTTCCAGTTCTTCTCAAACTCCGATTCAAAGACCTCCCGGAAGTGGGCATCGTAGATCTTCGAGATCGTGTCCTTTGTGCTGAACCACAAGTCGATCTTCCGGTCAAAGGCCAGGGTGAAACAGGCCTTCGCGAAAGAGGCGATCGAGGCGTCGGTGTTGTGGATTCCCTGGACGATGCCCGCTCCGGTGAAATCATGGACCGTTCTGCGGACCGGTTCGCCGCCGTCGGCGGGGGTGTAAACCAATTCGACGAGTCCCGCGTCCGGAATCCGGATCTCCGCGGCAGCATAAACGTCGCCGTAAGCGTGGCGGCCGACCGTGATCGGCCGCTTCCAGGGGGAAACCGAAGGGCGGACGTTTTTCAACAGGATCGGCGTCCTGAATACCGTGCCGTCCAGAATAGCCCGGATCGTCGCGTTGGGGCTCTTCCAGGCCTTCTTCAGGCCATATTCGCGGACACGGTCCTGGTTGGGCGTGATCGTGGCGCATTTGACGCCGACCCCGTATTTCTTGATGGCCTCCGCCGCGTCAATCGTGATCTGATCGTCCGTTTCATCCCGGCGCTTGAGATGGAGGTCGTAATACTCGATGCCCATATCGAGGTATGGGTAAAGCAGTTTTCCTTTGACCATGGACCATATGATCCGGGTCATCTCGTCTCCATCCATATCGACCAGAGGGGTGACGACCTTGATTTTTTTTCGCTCCGACATCTTGATCCTCCTTTAAGTGGCGCCCTTACGAAACAGGGGGATGGCTCCCGTGTTTTTTTCCGGAACGACAAAGGAGCCATTCCCCTGTTTCTCTCCGAGTTGGTGTAAAAATATAAAGGTTATGGGAAGAAAAATCAACCAAAAACCGGGTGACTAAAAAACCGGCGACACGGACACAAAAGGCTTGACATGACTCACAGCGGAGAAGTATATCCGATGTCCGTGAATCCTATACTGGAGGAGAAATAATGATGATTCAATTTTTAGTTCACGAAAAGCAAGACACTGTCGGCGTTGCAACGGTTGACATCAAGGCGGGAGATACGGCGATAGGCCAGATGATGGACAACAGGGAGGCAGTCGAGGTCAAGGCGCTCGCGGACATCCCCTTGGGTCACAAAATCGCTTTGACGGATTTCAAGGCCGGCGATACCGTCATCAAGTACGGACATGATATCGGAAAGGTCGTGACGCCGATCCGAAAAGGCGAGCATGTTCACATCCAAAACCTTAAAACGAAGAGGTGGTAAGCATGAAGACTCCAAAATTTCTCGGATATCGTCGTGAGAACGGCCGCATCGGCATTAGAAATCATGTGGTGATCCTGCCGCTCGACGACATCTCCAATGCGGCATGCGAGGCCGTTGCCAATAACATCAAGGGGACCATGGCGCTCCCTCATCCATACGGCCGTTTACAGTTCGGCGAAGACCTGGAGCTTTTTTTCAGGACCCTCATCGGGACCGGCGCGAATCCCAACGTAGCGGCTGTTGTTGTCATCGGGATCGAACCTGAATGGACGGACATGATCGTGCAGGGGATCGCCAAAACCGGGAAACCCGTGAAGGGTTTTTCCATCGAACGGAACGGCGACATCAACACAATCGCCCAGGCGTCCCGGCAGGCAATGGAATACGTTCAATGGGCTTCGGAAATCCAAAAAACAGAATGTTCCTTTGATGAACTGTACGTCTCGGTCAAATGCGGCGAATCGGATACCACCTCGGGCTTGTCGTCCAACCCCACGGTCGGAAATGTCATCGATAAGATTGTGGAGATGGGTTCGACAGCCTCCTTCGGCGAAACCTCTGAAATCACCGGCGGTGAGTTGGTGTGCAAGGCGCGCGCGTCCTCACCCGAGGTCGGTGAAGAGTTCATGAAGACCTGGAGCGAGTACAACGACTTCATCATGAAGGAGAAAACGAATGATCTCTCCGGTTCTCAGCCTACGAAGGGAAATATCCGGGGCGGTTTGACGACCATCGAGGAAAAGGCGCTCGGCAATCTGCAGAAGATAGGGAAAAAGGCCCGGTACGTGGGGGTGTTAAAGCCGGCAGAGGCGCCACGCGGCAAAGGCCTGTGGTTCATGGACACCTCTTCCGCTGCTGCGGAAGCGGTCACCCTGTGGGCCGCGTCAGGCGCCGTAGTTCATCTTTTTCCCACAGGCCAGGGCAATATCATCGGGAATCCCATCGAACCCGTGATCAAACTATCGGGCAATCCGCTGACCTGTTCGACCATGAGCGAGCATATCGATCTCGATGTTTCCGGTATTTTAAGAGGTGAACTGGGTCTGGACGAGGCGGGCGACAAGCTGATTGAATGCATGGTCCGCACCTGTAACGGGCGCTTCACGGCAGCCGAGGCGCTCGGACATCGTGAGTTCGTTTTTACCAAACTGTACCGGAGTGCGTAAAAGCTGAGGATTCCGGGAAAACGGTTCCGGTTGGTCCGCGTCGGGTCTTATGAAAAGAAATGATCTCATCGGCGGCTTTTTTTTTCTGGGCGCAGGGCTCCTTTTTGCTATTTATTCCCGCAGTGTGGATATCGGAGACGGGCGCGAACCCGGAGCGGGTTTTCTTCCCTTTTGGGGTGGATCGGTTTTGATCGGCATGGCTGCCGTCTTTCTTTTAAAGACACTGTTCAGCCGCAGGAAAGAAGCGGGTCCTTTTTTTTCTGAAAAAGACTCCTGGAAACGGGTCGCCGCGATAGTTCTGTCCCTTATCCTCTATATCGTTCTCCTCCAACCGCTGGGATTCACCCTGACTACCTTTCTCTTTGTCGGTTTTCTGGTGAAATATATTTTCCCCCAGGGCTGGTTTACGTCTATCATCACCGCCGCCGTGGCCGCATTTACAGCGCGGCTTCTGTTTATCAACCTTTTGGGACTTCAGTTCCCGAAGGGACTTCTGGGCTGGTAAAGGAAAAAGCATGGACATATTCCATTCTTTGCTGCAAGGCCTTCAAATTGCATTACAGCCGATGAATCTTTTTTTCTGTTTTCTCGGCGTACTCATGGGAACATTGGTCGGGGTGCTTCCCGGTCTGGGTCCTACCGCGGCCATTGCCCTGCTCCTCCCTGCGACCTTTCATATCCCAGCGGTATCCACCATCATTATGCTGGCGGGGATCTATTACGGGGCCATGTACGGCGGCTCCACCACCTCCATTCTGGTCAATATCCCAGGCGAAGCCGCATCGGTCATCACCTGCATCGAAGGCCATCAGATGGCGAAGAAAGGCAGGGCAGGGCCCGCTCTGGGTATTTCTGCTTTCGGGTCATTTATTGCGGGGACGCTGGGGGTCGTAGGGGTCACACTGGTGGCGCCTCCCATGGCGAAATTCGCTTTGGCCTTCGGCCCGCCTGAATACTTTGCCTTGATGATCATGGGGATCGTGATCATCATTTACATGTCTGCCGGCTCCATCCTGAAGGACTTCATGGCGGCGGTGTTCGGGGTTTTGCTGGGGACCATCGGCATGGATTCCATCTCCGGAACACAACGACTCACCTTCGGTGTCCTGGAATTGACCGACGGCATCGGTTTCATCCCAGCCATAACCGGCCTCTTCGGCATATCGGAGATATTGATCAACGTCGAGAGACTCCTGGTCACCACCCTTGTCACCAACAAGGTAAAAGACCTGTTGCCCAACCGACAGGACTGGAAGGAGTCTTTCTGGCCGATCATCCGAGGAACGTTCCTGGGGTTCTTTATCGGTGTCATCCCGGGGCCTGCGCCGGTCATTTCCACGTACAGTTCCTACGCCCTCGAAAAAAGGCTTTCCAAGACTCCCGAGAAATTCGGCACCGGGACCATAGTCGGTGTCGCTGGCCCGGAATCCGCAAACAATGCTGCAACGATGGGAGCCATGATTCCCCTTTTCACCCTTGGAATCCCGGCCAACTCGGTCATCGCCGTGCTTCTTGGCGCCTTTATGATCCACGGTCTGCAGCCCGGCCCGACCTTCATTACAAAATACCCTGATGTTTTCTGGGCCGCCATCGTGAGTATGTATATAGGAAACGTCATGCTCCTGATCCTGAACCTTCCCCTGATTCCCCTCTGGGTGAGGGTGTTGAGGATCCCCTATCCCATCCTTTTTCCGCTGATCCTCCTTTTCTGCATCATCGGCGTGTACAGCCTGAATTTCAGTCAGCTGGAGGTAGGGCTTATGATCGGATTTGGCATCTTAGGATACTTTATGCGGAAATTTAAGTTCGAGATCGCGCCGCTTGTGCTGGCCATCGTACTTGGACCCATGATGGAGAACAATCTCAGGCTCTCCTTGCTTATATCCCAGGGAGACCCGCTCACATTCGTAACCCGCCCGATTTCAGCAACGTTTATTGCGGTCTCAACCATACTTATCATTTCAGCCATGATTCCGGGTATTCAAAAGCGCAGGATGAAACTCAAAGAAAAAATCGGTGAGAAAGAGGTGTGACCTTTAACTACCCCCGCTCGGGGCATCTGAAAGTTACCTATATCATTGCTTTCAACCCGGGCGGAGAACAGGATGTGGAGTTCCGCTTGATCACTCGCCGGGTAGGAGGTCGCCCTCATCGTTGAACGCAAGCGGCATGACGGGACCCACCTGCTCGCAGCCGTCCGCACTGGTGAGCGCCTTCTGTGTGAGCCAGAGCTCCTCGATGTGGAGCGTGTTCCTGATCCTTGCCGCAGCGACCTCCTGGTCAGCCGGGAAGTGCATGCCTTCCAGCGCCCAGTGGATGGCGTCCCGGTCGCTCCCCGGAAAGGGCGGACAGAACCCCCGTTCCCAAAGCCTGGTGGTCCGGACGTTCATGAGCGTGGGCGTCCAATCGATCGATTCGACGAGCTTGCGCGTCGCGACATCGGCGAGTCCCAAGCCGTTTGCGTTACCCTCCGAGGAGCTCGAGAGCCGGAGGACGACTATCCTTCCGATCTTGGGATACTCCGGATCGGGAATCCCTGATGCCTTCCAGCGGCCGATGACGTTTGTGTCCATGCCGGTGCCGCTGAACTCCTTTCCCATCTCTTCCACAATGAGCAGATCGAGTTGCCGGACGGGGAGCCCGGGTAGAAGTTTGTACGCCTGCTGCAGGAGCTGCTTCTCCCGCTCCTCCATCTCGATTGGCAGCACCATCTCGACCAGGGCCGTCTCTTCGTACCCGTTCTCGATGATCGCCAGACCGCCGATGACGGGGAGTTTTTCGAGGGCCATGCGCCCCATCTCGACGATGGCCTGAAACATGCCCGAGGCGCAAAGCCTGTGGACTTGCGTTGCCCCGGGAACCTTGCCAAGGCCGACGGTGAGCATCTTGAACAGGCCGCTCGCGAGATTGTCTTGAAAGGCGGTATGGGGCTTGATCCTGTTGACCGGCAGGATCGCATCCGCCTTCACTGCTTCACCGTCGGCAAAGAGGATATGGCCGCTTTGCGTCGTGCCGACCTTTACCGCGTCGGTCGTGATGCGGAGCGCTGCGCCGACCATGTCAGATGTGATGCCCAGATGGTCGAGCAGCCGTCGCTGACCGTCGGCGGTCCCACCGCCATGGCTGCCCATAGCGGAGACGAGGTAGGGCTGCGCGCCCATCTCCCTGAGCGCTGCAACAACCGTCTTGAGGATAAGCGGTATCCCATTGATACCCCTGCTGCCTGCCGTTACAGCGACCGACATGCCCGGCCGGATATCCGGCCGGAGACGTTGCATCTGCCCGACGATCGCCGCCTGGACATCTTCGATCCGCGGCCGAGGGAAATGTTGCCGCACCTTTGCCATCGAGATACTTCTCATGGGGCACTCCTTGCAGGGCTTACCGAGCGGACCTGTCGGGGCACGATGCCGTGCCCCGACAGAGAAGGGGATAGGGAGAGGCTACTTCGTCGGCATGAACTTCTCTTCGTCGAGGAGCTTCTTTATGATCTCTTTCTGTTCCATGATGTACTTTGTCGTTAGGGCGCTGTTCATCGGGTTCGGCACGAAACCTGCCTCAACGAGCTTTGCCTGGACCTCCTTGTTCGTCACCACCTGGTAGAAGATCTTGTCGAGCTTGTCGACGATCTCCTTCGGCAGACCCTTGGGACCTACGATACCGCGGTCGATACGGGGATAAATCTTGTATCCCTCCTCGGCGAATGTCGGGGCATCGGGCAGCTGATGCATCCTTTTCTCGGTCCCGACGGCAAGGGTGGGAATACCACTGTCTTTCATCTCGACCGCCGCGGGCGAGTTCGTGAAGGCCGCGTCGACATGTCCGCCCATGATCTGAGGCTTCACCTGGCCGGTCCCCTGCAATGGTATGTAATTGATCTTTATGCCCGCCACCTTGATAAACTGGAGGACATTGAGGTGGGGTCCCGAGAATTTGCCGACCGCGGCAACCGTCGTCTTGCCGGGGTTCGCCTTGCAGTAGTCGATGAACTCCTTGAGGTTCTTCGCGGGGAATCCTTTCCGCACGACGAGCGCCGAGGGCGTGTACTCGATCATGCTCAGATAGGTCAGGTCCTCGGTATTGTACTTGACGTCCTTCATCGTCAGAGGCTGGGTGATGACGTGGGGTGAGTTGAACCCGCCGAGGGTATAGCCGTCCGTCTTTGCCCCCGCCACAAACGACCAGGCGAGCGCCCCGCCCGCTGCCGGCTTGTAGTCAGGGACAAGGCGGACGCCAAGGGCTTTTTCGAGGTAGGGCTGCATCATCCTAAACTCGATGTCCGACTCGCCACCGGGGTTGAAGGCGATGATATAGGTGATCTCTTTGGACGGGTAGGTTGGTGCTGACGCCTGGCCGATCCCCAGGGACAGGACGCCGATGAACGTCAGAACAACAGAGAGAAAACGGGCTGCTTTCATGACGACTCCTTTCGTGCGACAGTTCTGTTAATGCCTAATGCCAACGGACCGGGTCAGACCTCTTTGACTACATCCCGTCATCGTTTCCCTTGAGACGGACCGCCCTAACGAATCGTTTATTATAGTATGGCGTATTCAAATTGTCGATACGAACTCCCCGCTTCCGGGAGGAGGCGTGGACGAATTGGTTGTTGCCGATATATATCCCGACATGGCCGAGCGTCCTTCGTGTATCGAAGAAGAGAAGATCTCCCTCGATCAGTTTGCTGCGTGCAACGCGCAGGCCGACGTGGGACTGTTCAAAGGCCGTCCTGGGGAGGTCGATGTTGAAGGTCTGATAGATCTTCTTCACCAATCCCGAACAGTCGAGCCCCTTCATCGAAAAACCTCCCAGGCGGTAAGGGGCGCCGAGAAACCCCATCGCCGCCTTGACAAGCAGCTGCGGTTCGTCGGGAGTGCTCCAGTTGCCGAGGAGCGACCTGCTCTCCTTCGTTTGCCTCCCGATCTCGGCCCTGGCTTCTTCGCCTGCGATCCCGTCATCCTCTTCCTCGTGTTCCGGGAGGAGTTCATTTTTCGCGTGTTCGACCGGCGCAAGGGCAGGGACCGACGACGCATCGGGATCCTGACTCGTTTTAAGGGTGAGTTTCTTCCCGATCTTCAGTGAGCTTCCCTGCAGGCGGTTCAGATCGCGGAGCCTGGCGACGGTGGTTCCTGTTTTTTTAGCGATGTCGGTGAGGGTGTCGCCTTTACGAACCGTATAGACCTCGCTGGAAGGCGATGATGCCTTTGCCGATTTTGCGGAGATTTTCACCTTGGGTATGGGAATGACGAGGAGCTGATCGGGTTTGAGTTTGGTGCTTTGCAGTCGGTTGGCCGCCTTCAGGGCTTTGAGGGTGACGCCCATCTTCTCGGAGATGTCGAAGAGTGTGTCGCCGGGCTGGACCTGGTAGGTCTGTCGGGCCCAACCTTCCCCCCCGAAGAGCAGTAACGCGAACAGGACGATGAGTCCCATCCATGGGAAAATCCGCCGTCTCGGCATGAAGTACCTCCTCTTTTTTAATCGGGGGATCCCCCACTCCACGAACGATGCACAGATTTTTCCGGTGGATGACCGGAAGCACAACCCTCAATTCCCATCCCGCAGGCGGGGTGCTTTACAAACTGCACACGGGAACAGGGGACTCTTATAGTGGAACTGTCCCGTCATGTCAAACTGTATTTATCAGGACCTAAATTTTGATCCAGTTGCCGTCATCCTCCCCATCTGGGAGCGCTGCGGCCTGGCGCCGTATCGATACGATGATCATGCTCCCGTGCCCAATTCCCTGCCGCTTCTGCCAGCCGATTATTGCCGCAATTCAGAAAATCGTGCGCCATCCACAGATTACGAGCCCCATATGCATCCAAGGCCCTGATAAGAAGATCCTCCGATCCCGGGTCGCCTCTTTGAATAAAGAATGGATAGGCGCCGGCTATAATCTCCAAATTTTCATCCTTCAGAGCAGCAACAAGGGGTCCGACGGCGCGGGCATCCTGCATCTTTCCGAGGGCGCCTGCAGCTCGACTTCGTACAGATGAGTCTTTATCCTTCAGGGCGGCAACCAGGGGCTCAACGGCACGGGCGTCCTTTATCTTACCGAGAGCATCTGCGGCATTCCTTCGGGCTATCGGGTCTTTACTGTTCAGCTCCTGAATGAACCTGTCCGATTTCCCTTGGTGAACACAGGAACAAAAAGAGAATAATATGAGTAAGGTCAGCACCGCGACTTTGAAAATGTGACTAAAATATCCCATGATAATCATCCCAATGATCACCGTTTCAGGAATCATTTCACACGTGGCCGGCCTTCACGGCTTCCAGCAGCGCCTTTTGGTCAGGCGGGGGCGGCAGCACCCCGGCCCGCTCGACGAGTGTGATCGCATCAAAGTCGCAGCCGGTCGCGCAAACGCCGCAGCCGATGCAGCGGTCCAAATTCAACGCCCAGGTCTCCCCGTCGCTCATGGCCAGCGCATCCGTCGGGCAGCGATTGATGCAGACCCCGCATGCGGTGCAGCGATCGCTTTTATGACGGGGTTGAAAACCGGAATTCAGCGCCAAGCCTGGTTTGGGCTGGGCAAGGGCGGTCTTGAGGATGATAGAATGACAGGCGCAGCAGTTGCAGAGAAAATCGATATCCTGCCTGTTGATGGATGCGTGCACCAGACCGGCCTCTTCCGATTTTTTCAGGATTGCATAAGCCTCCTCCTTCGAGATCTGCCTGCCCAGCTTCCGATCGATGACGAACTGGGCTCCCATGCCGAACTGCATGCACACATCATCGGGGTTCCCACAATCGTCCGTTTCGTCGACCAGTTTGGCCTCATGACGGCAGAAGCAGGTGGAGACGGACAGGGGGTGGGTTTTTTCGATATAGGATGCAACCTGGTGATAGGTATGGATGGCGCTTTCGGCCTGAATTTTCTCGTCGACGGGGATCACCCGGGTCGTGGGATAGGTGACCGTCACCGGGTCTTGGCCGGCATCCACGGCGGTTTTGTAGGCACGGATCAGCCGGGCGACATTCCTGTCCCGTTCCGTTGCCGTGCCCCGCATGAAGTGAAATTCAAATATCCCCGGGACGAAGGTCGGCGCACCGTAGAAGGTGACACCCCCAATCGAACCGGCGGTGCAGAGGCCTTTGTCGGCCATTCCTTCCAAGATCCGAGCCACTTCCGGCACCGCTTTGCCCAGTTCTTTTGCCATGGTTTCGGCTGGATGAAACCCTTTCGGGATCGAATTGTAAACGGCGGCCTCCTCCGGGGTGAAAAGCTCCTCGACCAGGGCGTAAAACTCGGGGATATCCTTGCCCGGATAACGACCCCGCCGTTTGGCCAAAGTTTCGTACAGCTTTCGGTAAATGGTGTCCGGCATCGTCATTCCCCCCTCTGATGTTCGATTATAATCTGTTCTTGTAACCTTCTCAACTCCTTTTGAGTCGCGCGCAGACCGGTTTCTCCCCGACGCTTCAGGTTGACCGGGAGCGCAACCCTTTAAGCCCCGCCTTGTAGGCGGGATTGAGAGGCGCATCGAAAAAGAACACTTCCTTACCGGGAAGCCCCACCCCGTGGGCGGGGAGCTTCATATCAGGCCGCAACCGTCCTGATGAAGAGCAGTGAGCCGATCAAGAGCAGGAAAATGTGGACATACCGGTCGAAAAGCCCTTGCGGGATGAGGCGGTTGATTCGGGTTCCGATCCATATCGCAAGCAGGACGGCTGGCAATGAGATGAGAATGTACCCACCGACAGCCGGCGTCCAGAGACCGCCCAGACCATGCCCTGCAATGATGATGACATTGGTCGGGAACATGAATCCCTGGAGGTTTGCCCTGAAGCAATCCGGGGGCCATCCGCGAAGGGCGCCGTAGATCACGACGGGAGGGCCATTGGTGTTGTAAGCGCCGCCCAGTATACCGGAGAGAAAACCGAAGGGATAGGCCGCCCATTCCTGTCTCAGCCCGAAGAGCTTCGGTCGGAGGAGGCAGTAAAGGGAAAACCCGATAATGACGAGGGAAAGGATGATCCTGCCCTCGTTTTCATACGGTCCTTTCAGAAGGAGGAGCCCGAGAGGTATCCCCGGGATGGTGGCGGCGATGAGCCTCCAGGCGCTCTTGAAATCAATGATCCGCCAGTCCTTCACCAGAACAGAAAGCGACAGGAGCGCTCCGATCAGGGCAACGAGCGGCGAAGCCGTCTTCATGCCCAGTGAGATCATGGCCAGAAGCGGCATCGCGATCAGCGCGTCGCCGAAACCGAAGACGGCGCGGACGAGCGATGAGACAAACAGGATGGAAATAACCGCGATCGCTGTGGCGTCTATAGTCATGGGAAACAGTTATTCAGTTTGGACGACCGATCTAAGGGATCAGCGCTTCCTTCAGGAT
Source organism: uncultured Syntrophus sp. (assembly GCA_964540555.1). Classification (GTDB taxonomy): domain Bacteria; phylum Desulfobacterota; class Syntrophia; order Syntrophales; family UBA5619; genus JAKAFS01. Next base: position 16,236 of record CAZINF010000029.1, read on the forward strand.
GCCCAGCTCCTCGAGAATCGGTTCCAGCCGTCGCTTGCTCAGCGCCCGGTCCTCATTCGACTTCGGCAGCTCGATGTTCAATGTCCCCTTGAATCCGATCTTGATCAATTCCCCAAACACCCGCTTGAAATCGATCTTTCCGTTTCCTACCGGGACGTGGCGGTCGAGGACCAGATCGTTGTCGCTGACATGGGAGCTGATGATCCGGTCGGGGAAGGCGGCGATAAAGGATTCGGGACCGCCCGGCAGAAGGCTCGCGTGGGCGATGTCCAGGGTGAGCCCGAAGTACTTCGAGGGGATCGCATCAAAGACCCGCGCCAGCTCCTCGACCGTGACCCCCAGATAGGCGATCTCCGCTTCCTCGTGGATCTTATTCATGTTCTCGATGCCGATCGGGAGCCTGTATTTCTCGGCGAGGTCGACAACGGGCCGATAGGTGTTGATCAGGCATTCGAAAACATGGTCCATGAAGAGACTGAAGTGGTAACCGAAATGGAGGACGACATATTCGGCCTCGATCTGGTGGGCGAGCTCGACATAATCGATCAGGTGCCGCTGGACTGCCTTGCGGACGGTCGGCTCGATTTCGGCGGCGTTGACGAACGAGGCCGAATGGAGGCCGTACTTGACGCCGGCCTGGTCCCGGAGCTTTTTGATGCCGTTGATCCGTGCGGGGGTCCATTTGTCCAAAAAGTTGTTAGGGTTGTTGCAGCTCAGTTCGATCCAGGGGAATCCGTTTTCGTTCGCAAAGGAAAAGTACTCCTCCATCGGCTGTGGTCCGGCGTTAAAGCATAGCTTCATCTTGAATGGTCTCCTTTTTCATGTTTTTCCTTCTGGCGCTACCAGCGATCCACCGCATAGAGCGGCGCCTTTTCCCTGAGCAACTCCGAGGAGCGGCAGGGATTGTAAATCCCACAGGTGCACGGCTCCGCGAGGAGCACACTCCCGTCCCACTCGCTGACCTTGCCCGTCTTGACCCTGCGGATCATGTCTTTGACCAGGTGGGGTGAGACGACGCCGTGGCCGCACATCGTTGTGAACTCCCTGATGTCGGCCGGCGGTAGACGGTCTGTCCGTCCATGGATGCCCAACGAAAGATTGACCATGTGCGGATCGATATCGAGCTCCGCGGCGATGTCCCGGACCCGGTCGATAATCCCGCTGACCATGATGGAGATCCCCTCGTCCGCCTGCTTCAGCAGGATCAGCGCCTTCTTGAGCTTCTCCCGGTCATTGAAGACACTGTAAACGCGCGTCCCTTCCACGGTAATGCTGTCCAGGATCTCCTCGGGCTTGACTCCGCTGTACATGTTGCGGCGCAGTGATGTCGGGATCATGTTGACCGGGCCTGCCTGATAGAGCAGCTCGACCATCCGGCGGACCTTTGGGGCGCTCCCCTTGTAATTGAAACCCCTCGCCGGGTAGATGAACAGGACATAATCCTTCTCCAGCGATTCCAGACTTCCTTCTCTGTGCAAACTATGAGTCATAATTTCATCCTTGCTATCCTTGATAAAAAACTACAATTTCGGAACGGCTTCATAAAAAGGTCCGGGGGCAAGGCGCGCGCGGGGACGGATTTGAAATCCGTCCCCATTCATGTTATTCCCAGGCCCGTCCGAGGCCCATATTGACTTTGGCGTTTGGCCGCCAGGTGAAACCCTCCGCCCGGATGCTCTCCAGGATATCCTCGGGGATCGTGAGTCCGGGGTCCGTGACCGTGAAGGCGTCGACGCAGAAGACGCTGTCCACCTCTTTTGAGACCTCCTTGAGGGTGCGCAGGATACCGCGGAGCTGATCCCGCTCCACCTGAATCTCGATGATCGCGGAAAGAACCCGCTCGCCGAGCATCTCCGGTTTCAGATCCCCCGTCGCCTCGTTGGCGATCATCGAGTGGATCGGGTTATGGGTTTCGATCTTATGGACGCCGGCGCGCGCAATCGCCCGGGTGATCTTCTGGATGTCCAGAAGCGACATGCCGAGAGTGGGCCGGCCGATCTCGACGGCGACGCCGATCTGATTGGGACCGCAGCGGCGGGTGGCGTCGTTCGTTTTCGATTCTTCAGTCCCCCGGCCCTGAATCCCGGTGGCTGCGTGGGTGGCGCTGGGATCGCTGAAATACCTGCGCAGCGCCCGCGGGTAATCATAGACGTTGGGAGATTCCGCGATGGCGTCGACCGGGCAGTGCGCGGCCCGCAGACAGGTGCTGCATTCGTAGCAGATGTCCTGGTCGATCATGCTCTTTAATCCGTCATAGCTGATTGCGGCGGTGGGACAGTAAGGCTGGCAGCGACCGCAGCCGACACATCGTTCTTCATGAATAATCATTTGCTTAACCTCTTTGATGAAAGAATCAGGACCTGTCTGCGGCCCGAGTGTTCCTGAAATCGGATGACGCTCCCCTTCCGGGGCTTGAGCAGCGCGGCGTCTTCCGCATTGATCTCCTGTCCGGCGCTGATCAGGGCGCGGAGCGTTCCCGCGGCCGAGATGTCGCCGATCAGGGCCCCTCCTATCGGTTTCCCTCCGACAAGAAAAAGCTCGCGCCGCACATTCTCTTCGGGTCTTGCATAAGCGATCACCTCCGCCCCGTCGACCGGAGGACCGAGGATGACCATGGCCAGAGAGTGGAGTTCCATCGCGTTGACCCTTGTGAGGTCGCGGTGCGGCAAGGGCGATCCTCGGTATAGATTTTCAGCCGCCATCCTCCCCTGGGAAACCGCCTGGGGCCAGGTGTTGGGGCTGATCTTCTCTCCGGTCGAATGAGAGATGACAGCCACATCACCGGCGGCGAAGATCCGCGGATCGGCTGTCTGCAACGCCGGAGAAACGATGAGATGACCGTTCGTGAGGAGCCCTGTCCCTTCTAAAAAAGAGGACTCGGGGTTGGTTCCGGCCGCAACAAGGAGGGTGTTGCCGGGAATCCATTGCGCGCCGGCCTTGAGGGCTGTAATCGCCCCCTGCTCGACACGGATATCCTCTAATGGTGAATTGACAAAAAGACGGATCCCCATCTTTACCAGGTGCGCCTCGACAACCCGGGCCGCTTCGGGCGAAAGGGCGCGGAGCAGAATATGACCCCGCCTGACGACCAGTGAAACCTCGAATCCTGCCTGGCTCAGATGAACCGCTGTCTTGACCCCGACCAGCGAGCCGCCGAAGACGATCACCTGGCGGTGCTCGGAAAGCCATGCCCGCGTCGCCCTCGCCGTCGTCAAATCGCGGACGGGAAAGACTCCTTTGCAGGGCGGACCCGCAAGGATGCCGGGCAGGAAAGGGTCTCCGCCGTGGGCGAGGATCAGGCGGTCGTAGCGAAGCGTCTCTCCGTTATCGAGCGTCAGGCGAGAGTCCTTACGATCCAGGGCTTTTACCCGGACGCCGGTCCTGACCGTCAGGGCCGGATCATCCGCTCTGCGCGGGAGAAAGAGCTTTTCCTCCGGAAGCGCCCCGACCATGAATTGGGGCAGAAGCGTCCGGTAATAACCGCACTCGTTTTCAGCGTCGATTAACGTCACGGTCCTCTCCGGCCATGTGGTCCGACAGGTCACGGCGGCTTGAAAACCGGCGGCGCCGCCGCCGACAATGATGCAATCCATACGACTGCTCCTTATGAGCTAAAGTTAGCCCCTCCTGGCGTTCCCGTTATGACCGGAGGAACCAGTCCAGGATCTCATCGGCCTGAGCCGGATGGTCAAAATGCGTCAGGATGCCGCCCGCGGCTGCCAGATTTTCTTGAAGCGTCGTGCGGACCTTTTCGCTTCCCCAGAGGGGTAGAGGTACGGCGAGAGATACCTTCAGGCCGAGCGCGGCAAGCCCCAGGGCGAAGGCGAACTCCCGGCAGTCTTTGAGGCCGGTAAAGCAGATCCCCTTGATGGCCGACAGCTTTCCTTTGGCCGCCAGGACCCGAACCGCGCTCAGGGGCCCTTCATTGGCTTCCAGTATGCCAACGGGCAGGTCCGCTTTGACCATCCAGAGGGCCGCATCGCCCCAGGAGGCGACCGCGTGATTCTCGCCGCGAAGCGTCTTGGCCAGTTCCACGGGAAGGTGGCCGAGAGACTGCAGCAGGGTGTCCGCCCCGCCTATGAGGGCGATCTTCGATGATTGACCGTCCTGAAGGGCGGTCTCCACATGGGCGGCGCCGAGGCTCAACTTTCCTTTTCCGATCAGGGTCGCATCGGGGGTGAAGGAAACGGGAATCCGGCGGTCGAAGGCCGCACGGGCCTCTTGAATGATTGCCGCCGCTCCGGGATTGTCGACACTCGAAATGAGCGGAATCTTCATCTTCATGCAGAAGGCCAAAAGGCCGGGATCGGTCTGAGGTCCGGCCAGGAGGAGATTGAATCTACCGGATGCAAGAGCCGTCTCCGCCTCGCCGGATGTGCAGACGATGGGGAGTAATGTGTTTCCGGTGGAGATCCAGTCGCCGAGAGAGATCAGGCGAACTTCCGGATTTTTCGGGCTGGCGGTTTCTTCAATGAGGGCCCGGACCAAGGCCTCGGGGATCGCTCCTGCCATGCCGATTGTGATCGTATCTCCGGCCAACAGGCCGTATCCGGCGCGGCATCCCATGAGACCGGGGGATTTTTCCGGTTTCCGGTCCCGTTCCGCAAGGCCGATGCCGAGGAGGGCCAGTCGCAGCGACTGTCGGACGAGGGCTTCCGGCGTTGCCGAAGGCCGGCTGAGCATGATGGCGCCCTCGATGATTTCCCGTGTAGAAGGGGGGCCGCCGCCGAACATCTCCATAGCGGAAGCCGCCTTTTTATCGAGCGGATCCGACCAGGCGATCTCGGCGCCGTAATGATCCACTCGATGGAGGTGCATCGCCTCCATGACCCCCTGAAGGGTCAACCGGAGGAGGGAAGCGGCGGCCATCCCGTCTCGGTCCAGACCGCATATCCCCCGGTCCGCCCCACGTCCGTATGGATCGATCCGACAGGGACCCTGCATGCACCCGTAAGGGCAAGAGAGGCCAAGACGAAGGAAACCGTCCTGCGGCTGTTGTTTTTCGTACCGCTCCCAGTTGAGACCAAGCCCCAGTTGAGACGCCCCTCGTAGAAGGTCCTGGCTTACCGGGTCGACCGTCTTGAAATGAATTGCTTCCATCTATTTATCAACTCCTTAGTTTTCTTAGATTCTTAAATCGAGAAGGTGAAGGCCCTCCCCGGCGCTATTTGCCATCGCCTGTGCTGTTTTGCGGCGTTTTTCGCGAAGCAGCGCTTCGACTTCCGCCAGGTCGATGACCTCGAGGGCCTTTGTCGGACAGACATCGACGCAGACCGGCTTTTCCATGTAGAGGCAGCGGTCGCACTTGAGCGCGATCCCTCTCTCCGGTGAAGGATAGATGACCCCGTAGGGACAGAAGGCGGTGCAGGTCCAGCAGCCGATGCAGAGATCCTCCCGGATCAGCACCATGCCGCTCGTCTCGTCCCGGCGGAGCGCCCCGGTCAGGCAGGCGTCGAGGCAGGGCGCCTGCGAACAGTGCCGGCACTGGAGGGGGAATGAAACATGATGGTTTCCCTCCACACGGACGCGGGATTGGGGGGGCGGATTTTCCTGAACGGCCTTCAGAAGTGTTTTTCCTTCGCTTCCCCTCTCCGCTCCGCAGTAAAGCTCACAGGTTTTGCACCCCGTGCAGCGATCCATATGAACTCCGATGATGTTCATGAATATCTCCTAATAGAAACAATTATGTTCAAATGTCATTTTCCCTTCCGGTATTTGCTCCACAGGATGCGGAAGAAGGGGGCAAAGAGCGAGAGAAGGGCGAGGACCGCAAGCGTTCCCGAGATGGGTCGGGTGAAGAAGATCGCCATGTTCCCGTGGGAGATCGTCAGCGACTGGCGGAGCGACATCTCCACCATCGGTCCCAGGACCAGCGCCAGGACCATTGGCGCCGGCGGGTAATCCAGCTTCCGCATCACATAGCCGATCACACCGAAAAAGAACATCACCCACATGTCGAAGATGTTGTTGTCCGTCGCGAAGACCCCCACCGCCGAGATCGTGATGATCAGCGGCATCAGGACCTTGTAAGGGACTTTGAGCAGTCGAACCCAGATCCCGATCATCGGCATGTTCTGGATGACGAGCATCACGTTTCCGATGTACATGCTGGCGATCAGCCCCCAGACGAAATCGGGACGCGTCGAGAAGAGGAGCGGACCGGGACGGAGCCCGTGGATCAAAAGCGCCCCTAACAGGACTGCCGTCGTCCCCGAACCGGGAATCCCCAGCGTCAAAAGCGGCACCATCGCCCCTCCGGCCGCCGCGTTGTTCGCCCCCTCCGGCGCCGCCACCCCTTCGATGACCCCCGTTCCGAACTTTTCCGGGTGCTTGCTCAGCTTCTTCTCCACGGCATAAGCCATGAACGAGGCGATCGTCGCCCCCGCCCCGGGCAGCACCCCGACGAAAAAGCCGATGATCGATCCCCGCCATATCGCGCCGAACGAATCCTTCCAGTCCTGGAGATTCGGAAAAAGGCTCAGAAAGTTCAGCTTTGCCTTCGTGAATATCTGCTGCATCGGTTCCTCGAGGTTCACCAGCACCTCCGAAGCGGCGAAAAGCCCCACCGCCACGCCGATGAAACCGACCCCGTCCAGCAATGACATCGCGCTGAACGTGAAACGGGCCACACCGCTGATCGCATCGATCCCTACGCAGGCGAATATCAGACCCAAAACCCCGCTGATGATCCCTTTGAGCGGCGAATCTCCCCCCAGCGACGTCACCATCGTCAGCCCCATGAATGTCAGGGCAAAATACTCCGGCGGACCGAACGAGACGGCATAACTCGCCAGCACCGGCGCGATCAAGGTCAGCATCAGGACTGCGAATGTCCCTGCAATGAACGACGAAAGCGCCGCCATCCCCAATGCCGGCCCCGCCCTGCCGTTCTTGGCCATCTGGTAGCCGTCCAATGTTGTCATCACCGAGGCGGACTCGCCGGGAACGTTCAGAAGAATCGACGTCGTCGATCCCCCGTACATCGCCCCGTAATAGACACCGCACATCGTGATGATCGCCGTCGTCGCGTTCATCCCGAACGTGATCGGGATCAGAATCGCCACCCCCGTTGTCGGCCCGATCCCCGGCAACACCCCTATAAGAGTCCCGATCAGCGTCCCGATAAAGCAGAAAAGAAGATTCTCCCACGTGGTGGCGACCTGAAATCCCAAGATGAGATTATGAAAAATGTCCAAGATACTACCTCCACCGAAGATTAATACCCTAACATGTTCGATGGCAATGTAATCCCGAGCAGCACCTTGAAGATGAGATAAAGCCCCGCCGTCGTCGACGCTGCGACCAGGAGTGTCATGGGCCATCGCTCCCGCTCTACGACCCCCAGCAGAAACGCCACGTACAGGAACGTGTCCGCCAGAAATCCCAGGATTTCAAGCAGGACGATATAAGCCGCCAGCCCCCCCAGAACCGAGCCGATAGCGATGAGCGCCTTTGTCCCCGGGAAGGGGGACTTTCCGTCCTTCTCGGTCGCCTCGCGACGCCAGGCCGTTGCGAGCAGGATCACCGCCAGCACGGCCAGAAGCACCCCGAGCCAGAAAGGGAGAAATCCCGACCCGGGACCGAACGTTGCCGATGGAGGCATCAGCCATGCCTCCCGGATCACATAACCGGACAAGACCAGAAGAACAACGCCGGTAATCACATCCGCTTTTTTCATCTCTCGCCTCGTTTCTTCCTTCCGTTTCATAAAACAGGAGCGCAGAAGCCGCGCCCCCGCCTGTCGTTTCCTCGCATAGCGCAGTTACTTTTTCTTCTTGATAAGCCCCATGTCCTTGACGATCACGGCGTATTTCTCGTTTTCCTTCTCGAGCCATTTCCCGAAGGTCTCGCCGTCCATCCATGCCTCGGAAAGCATGTTGTCGATGACGTACTTCTTGAAGATCTCGGTCTTCATGTATTTGGCAAAGGCCTGCTCCAGGACCTTGCGGGCATCCGCCGGGATGTCGGCCGGGGCGACAAGACCGCGATTCTGGACATAGGTGACGTTGACCCCCTGCTCCTTCATCGTCGGGACACCGGGAGCGCCGGGCAGCCGTTTGTCGGAATAAACGCCGAGGAGTATGACTTTGCCCGCCTTGAAGAGCTCAAGCGCCTCTCCCGGATTGCTGACCGCCAAATCGATATGGCCGCCGAGGAGGGCTGCGTTCACCTCGCCGCCGCTGTTGAAGACGACGTAATTGAACTGAACACCCGCCGCCTTTTCCACAAGATAGGCGCAGATGGAGTCGGAGGAGCCGAGCTGCGTTCCGCCGACGGTGATTTTCTTCGGGTTGGCCGTGGCGTCTGCGAGGATATCCTTCACCGATTTGTACTTCGATTTGGGGTTGACCATCAGCATGTATTCGTCAAAAGCGAAGTTGGCGATCGGGGTGAAGTCCTTGAGACCGACCGGTGTGATGCCCATGAGCGGTGTGGTCAGAAAACTCGTGACCGCGGTGAGGATGTAGTAGGGATCCTTCTTCTTACCGGCCACATAGGCGAAGGCGATTCCGCCGCTTCCGCCCGGCTTGTTCTCGACGACGATCGGCTGGGGAAGCAGCTTATCCTTTTCGACCGAGGCGGCCAGGGTACGGGAAAAGATGTCGCTCCCACCGCCAGCCCCGGCGTGGACGATCAAGGTAATGGGTTTCTCCGGGTATTTTCCGGCGCCTAAGGCATTTCCCGCCCCGAGGGCGACAAACAAAACGACTAATAGCAATACGGATAGCTTACAAAGGTTCTTCATTTTTTCCTCCTTTATGGGTGGTCTATGGTTTTAATTTGTCGGCCGTTCATAGGATCGTGATGGCCCTCATCGCTCTGACCGTAGATCTGCTCGATCTGCATGTCGTAGTGGATCTCCAGCTCGCGGACCGCCCTGTCCTTGTCACGCGCGACAATGGCTCTGGTGATCCGGTCATGGATGTCGATCATCAGTTCCATCCGGGAAAAGTCCTTGAGAAAATAATCACGGCGCATGTTGATCCAGAGGGGCTGGATAGTCATATCGAGGAGTTTTTCCGTGATCGCCTCGATGATGCGGTTTTTCGTGGCCCGGGCGATGGCGATATGAAATTCCTTTCCGTAGCGAAGGTATTCTTCCAGGTCTCCCCGGCGTCCCCGGATACATTTTTCGTCCCATGCCTCTTTTAGGGCATTGAGGTCGGCATCGGTCGCAACCTCGATGGCGAGCCTCGCCGCGCCTATTTCCAGAGCCTTCCGGGCCTGCATATTTTCAAAGGGGCTGTCGCATTCCTCGAGCACCATGACTGCCCGGCGCATGAGCTCCTCCGTGGCGACAGGGATGCAGACATAGGTGCCATCCCCGGGGCGGCTCTCGAGGATGCCGACGATCTGCAGGGCGCTGATGGCCTCCCGCAACGAGGGGCGGCTGACCCCCATCTGCTCGGTGATGGTGCGTTCGGAGGGGAGCCTGCTGCCCGCCTTGTAACGTCCGGAGTTGATCATCCGCAGGATCTGATCGGCGATGAAGGAGCTCTTTTTTTTATACCGGGCCTGTATCAGCTTTTCAAAAGTCATCGGTTTCCTCAAAATTGGCCTGACCGGTAAGACTGGATAGCGGACCATAGCGATAGAAAACAGGGATGTCAAGATAAATGTGGACAGAGATTTGATCACTCCGGGTCAATTTACCGAAGCTTGATTCACCCCTTTCGCTTCCTTCCTGAACGTCGGAAACAATAGTTATGAAACTTCTATATGAATAACGGATTGAAATGCACTAACGCTGCAGTTCGGGCGCCAATAATTGCTTGACCTTCTTCGCCGGTCTATGAGATAAGAAGCCGTAACTGAGCTCCATGTCTTATTCCAAACATAATGATCCGAAAGGAAAGGAGGAATTTATCTCATGCAGCGTTTGCAGAAGTTTCGTCTTTCAGTATTTACTGTCGTCGCATTACTTTTTTTCACCCTCGGCTGTTCCACACCGCCCAAGGCGCTGGACCGTTCATTTTCCGGACCCCAGTTGGTGATGAATCCCCAGGTCATCCCGCTGGGAGTGGCCAAGCTGATGGACACCAACATCATCTTTGAGGGATCCGGTTTCAAGCCGGGCGATACCGTCTTCGTCTCCCTGATCGGGCAAAAGGACGTCAACACCTCGCTAACCCTGACCAAGGTTCAAGCGGACGGGACCTTCCGTGCCGAAGTCGGACAGACTTCATTGGCCAAACTAGCCAAGATCACGGGGATCCTCCAGGCCAACATCGTGACCAATGAAAAATTCGACCCGGTCGTCGTGCTCACCCGGCCGACGATTCCCGCCGGCGCGTACACCGTCAGGGCCACCAGTTTGTTCGCTCCCCTGACCGCGGAGATCCCCGTGACGGTTGCCGCACCAACCTTCTTCAATCGCATGATGGATGGCATTGCCGGCATGCTGGGAAAGATCGAAGACAAAAGGTGACGGCTGCGTAAAAAAGCAACGCCGGGTACAACGTCGCACCCGGCGTTTTTTAAACCGGCTTATCGGCGTGTTTTTTTCAGACGCCGCGCCTTATTTCCTTGTAGCGGTCCCACCGCCGGAGGCGGCGCCTTTGGGATATGCCGCCTTGAGGTATCGATAAAAATCACTGTCCGTAGTGAGGATCGCTGTGGAATTTTTGTTTGATCCCTCGCCGTAGACCTCCAGAGTCCGCAGGAATGCATAGAACTCGGGATTGCGGCTATAGGACTTGGCATAGATGC
>CAZINF010000030.1:0-26519 GCA_964540555.1 uncultured Syntrophus sp.
ATCTGGAAAAGACGCTGAGCGCCTCCTATCTGATCGACCTGACGGACCGGTTCACTTTGGAAGACAAGAAAAACGAGGCGTTATTCTCACTCCTGCATGCATTTCTCAAAATGATCGAAGCCGGCCCCTTCACGGAGGCGATTCTCCGCTTTTTCGAGATCCGCCTCCTGAGGCTCTCCGGATACGAACCGGTGTTGGATCACTGCCTGATCTGTAAAATGCCTCTTGAAAAGGAGACAGCCTATCGGTTCAAAGCGGCAGATGGCGGACTGACCTGTATCGCCTGCCGTCCCGACAGTCAGGATGCCGTCCCCGTCTCACTCGGGACGATTCGGACGCTGCTTTTGGGACGCGAGATGGAGATCGACCAACTGGGCCGGCTCCTGCTTTCGGATCGCTCCGCCGACGAAAGCCGGCAGCTCCTCGCCCTCTTCATCCGACACATCCTCGGACGGGAACTGAAATCGGTACACGTCCTCAATGACGTCCGCCGGCTGGGAATTTAAAAAAGATGAACCATATCGGCCGTAAGCTTTATCATCTCATAGGCGGTGTAGGTCTCCTTTCGCTCTATTACCTCATGGGAAGAGACCGGGCGCTTGCATTCTATATAGCTTTGTTTATTGCGGTATTGGGTCTTGATATCATCAGGCTGGCGATACCGGCAGTAAACAGTTTCATCTTCACATGGTTTGGCAGTTTCATCCGCAGGAACGAAGAGCATAAACTGACCGGCACGGCCCCCTATATCCTCGGAATTGGACTGTCTCTGTATTTCTATGCAACACCTATCGCTACGGCAGCGATCTGTTTTCTCGCATTCGGCGATGTGGCAGCGACAGCGGTTGGGGAGCGTTACGGTAAAATCAAAATAGGGGACAAGAGTCTGGAAGGGACAACGGCATTTGCAGTCGCGGCGCTCTGCGCAGGACTCTTACTGATGTTTGCAGGTGTGCATCTTCCTACCTGGGTGACAATCCTCGGCGCTTTGGTTGCTGCAGGCGTCGAGCTATTGCCGCTGCGGATAAATGACAATCTGGTGATCCCGATCGTTTCCGGCGGAGTCATGGAATTGGCCGTGCGAATGGCTCGATGAAAACGGAGGCCATGGGATGTCAGTTATCCGTCGGCAGTCGTTATCCGTTTTCAAAACGTCGTTGCTTTCTGAAAGAAATAACCGGGACCCAAGACTCACTATCCAAACTTTCAAACTTCCATAGCCATTATTCTACTAATATCATTGACTTTCAGTTAAAACTGTGCATTATAATCGTGGCGGTTCTACGTGAATACGTAAATAATTTTTCTCATAGTCAGTGCTATTTAAATGTATGGTATAAACATGCAAACGTATGGTATAGAAATACACCATGGGAATCTTGGCTGAATTGCTGTCATCAAAAATCAGAGCGGAAATCTTTCGCAATCTCTTTGGAATTGCATCCGACTCGGAACTCTACATGCGGGAGATTGAGCGACGGACCGGTTTTGCCATCGGCACCGTGCAGACGGAACTGAAGAAGCTCCAACGTCTCGATATCATCTCCAGGGTGAGAGACGGAAATCGTGTTTATTACCGGGCAAATACTGCGCATCCCCTTTACCCCGAAATCCGCACCCTCGTCCTCAAGACAAACGGCCTGACAGATGTCATCAAAAATGCCCTGGGCAACGAAAAAGACATCCGAGTAGCCTTCGTATTTGGATCTCTCGCCCGGCATGAGGAAAAGTCCAACAGTGATGTCGATCTCATGGTCGTCGGCAATATTGGATTGAGAAAGCTGACGGGTCTGCTGATGGATGTCTCCGGCAAAATCGGCAGAGAGATCAATCCTCATGTTTTTTCTGAAAAGGAATTCATCAAGCGGAAAACAGGGCGGGATCATTTCCTGAAGCAGGTTCTCGAATCACCAAAGATTTTTATTGTCGGAACCGAACATGAGCTTGCAAAAATGGCTTGAATACGGCTGGTTGCATTCCCATAAGTCCAGCCGGAAAGAAATCTCCGATCTTTTCCGGATTATCGACCGTGATTTGCAGGATGCCACTGTAAATATTTCCTCGGACTGGCGGTTCGGAATAGCCTACAACGCCGCCTTGAAACTCTGTACCATCCTAATTTATGCGAATGGCTACCGACCTGAAAAAACCCTGCAGCATTTTCGCACGATTCAAGCAATGCCTCTGATTCTGGGAAATCATCGTGAAACAGATGCCAAATATCTGGATACCTGCCGTAACAAAAGAAACGTTGCGGAGTATGAATACGTCGGTGGGGTTACCAATGAGGATGTGGATGAACTCATTGCGTTTGTAAAGGACTTGCGAGAAGAAGTCATTCAATGGCTAAAAGAGCAGCACCCAGAATTTCTCTCTGGTGATTTATGAGGTAGAAGACCATGAAAACCTGAATAATGGCGTCAAGTCAGGATCCACTCACGCAACGGGAGACCATTCATGAAAACACTCGCTGATCTGTGCAAGCCCAGAGCGTCGGTTTTCGACAAGGCCCGCCTGGACACGGTTTACAACCTGGATGACCTGTCGTCGATTCACCCCGATGAATTTCTATCCGAGAACTACGTCACCGAAGGCATGCGCATCCTCCTGACGGAGGCGTTCAACCGGCTGGAAGGCAAAACCACCAGCGCCTCCGGCACGTTTCTGCTCAGTCAGTCGATGGGCGGCGGAAAGACGCATAACCTCATCGCCCTGGGGCTCCTGGCAAAATACCCTAAATACCGCAAGCAAGTCATGGCCGATTTCTTCAAGCCGGGCGATCTGGGCGCGGTGACGGTCGTGGCCTTCAGCGGCCGGAAGACCAGCACGCCCTTCGGGATCTGGGGAGAGATCGCCGAACAACTCAACCGGAAAGCCGTCTTCAACGAATTCTATAGTCCCCTGAAACCGCCCGATCCCAACAAGTGGGTGGAACTTCTCCGGGGGGAACCGGCGCTCATTCTGCTGGATGAATTGCCTCCCTATTTCGAAGCCGCCCGGGCGGTGGCCGTGGGCGACACATACCTGGATCGATTGACGGAAATTGCCCTCGCCAATCTGCTCGTGGCCGTCAACAGCAACAAACTCCCGAGGGCCTGCGTGGTCATCACCGACCTCAGCGGCACCGCCTATGCCGGTGGGAGCGCGTCCATCACCCAGGCCTTGCAGTCCCTGAACGATCTGGAGCAGGAGGTGAACCGAAACGTCGTCCGGATCGATCCGGTGAAGATCAATACCAACGAGATTTATCACATCCTGCGGACCAGGATCTTTGAAAAGACGCCCCCCGTCGCTGACATCGATAAAGTGGCCGACGCCTACGGTGTCGCCGTGGACAACGCCAAGAAGATGGGCCTTTCGGAAGTCTCCCCCGACCAGCTCAAAACGGATATCCGGAACGCCTACCCTTTCCACCCGGCGATCCGCGATCTTTACGCCCGCTTCAAGGAGAATCGCGGCTTTCAGCAGACCCGCGCCCTGATCCGGATCATGCGGATCATCGTTTCCCATCTGTGGAGTTCGGGTGCGGCGGCGAAACACGGATTGATCGGTCCTCAAGAGTTCGACCTTCAGGACGCCTCCATGCTCGGTGAGATTCGGCAGATCAACGCCGGACTGGAGGTGGCCGTTGCCCGCGACATCGCCGCGGAAGGTGGCAGCGCCCTCGCCCAGCAGATCGACGGCGCCGCCTCGACGGACGCCCAGGATATCGCCAAGCTGATCTTTCTTTCCTCCCTCTCCACGGCCACGAACCCCGTCCTGGGGCTCAGCCGTTCGGAAATCCTCGGCGATCTCGCCGCCCCGGAAAGGGATGTCGTGAAGTTGCGCGGCGTTTTTGACCGCCTCCAGTCCGACGCCTGGTATCTCCATGTCTCCCGGGACGGAAAACTCTTCTTCAAAAATGTTGAAAACCTGAAAGCCAAGGTGGCCACCTACGCCAGAAATAAACTCCGGGAACAACGGGAAAAGGAACTGCGCGACCGCCTCAATGACATGTTCAAGGTCACGACGCGGGCGGCCTACCAGAAGATCCAGGCCTTGCCGGCCCTCGACCAGGTTCAAATTCAGCCCGATGCGGTGACCCTGATCGTGTTTCGTCCGGCGGACGATTCCTTCCGGTCGATCGAAGAGTTCTACAAGAATCAGCCCTACAAGAACCGGGTATGCTTCCTGACCGGCGCGGCGAAGGCCTACGACACGGTTCTGGAGCGGGCCGCCGAACTCAGCGCCGTCCGCACGATCATCGGCGAGATGCATCAGGAGGGCGTCCGGGAAAGCGACCCCCAGTACATCGAAGCGACGGAAATACAAACCAAGCTGGAAGGCCGGTTCTACCAGGCCTGCCGCGAGACCTTTACCATCCTCTATTACCCGGCAAAGAACGGCCTCGTGCCGGTGGATCTGGATCCCAAATACGTGGCGAACGATTACAAGGGGGAGGAACAGGTCCTGGGCGCCCTCAAGGAATGCTACAAATACACGACCGAGATCGCCGCCGACGGCAATTTCCGGAACCGTGTGGAAAGCAAGCTCTGGCCCGAAAGCGCCAAGGAGGTCGCCTGGAGCGCTATCCGGCAGCGGGCCGCCTCCGACCCCTCCTGGGTCTGGCATCATCCCGACGCCCTCGACAATTTGAAGGATGAGCTGGTCAAACGGGACATCTGGCGGGAAATGATGGGGTACATCACGCGGGGTCCCTTTGAAAAACCGGCCACCTCCGTCCAGATCCAGGTCTTGAGCCGCGACAATGAAACCGGCCAGGCGACCCTGCGCATCCGGCCCCAGAACGGCGATACGGTTTACATGGAAACGGAGGGAGCGGCGACCGTCTCCTCAAAGAAGCTGGACGAGTACGACATCAAGACCAAGGCCCTGACGCTCTCCTTCCTCTGCGTCGATTCCAAGGGCGCGCACGACACCGGGGAGCCGGTATCCTGGACCAACGCCATCTTCATCAAGCACCGCTTCTACCAGGAGGGAACGAAACGCAAATGCGAACTCAAGGCCCTGCCCGACGGGAAGATCCGCTTTACCACCGACGGCTCCGGCGTCGAAACCAGCGGCGTCCCCTATGCCAAGCCCTTTGAGATCCCGGCGGATTGCCGTGTGATCCTCGCCGTCGCCGAAGGGGAAGGCGTCAAATCCCCGGCGGTTAACATTCCCGCACCTCAGGGAAAGGTCGATCCTGCCGCAACCATCGACCGCACCCGGGCCGCTGTCTGGAAGCGCGGTTTCAAGAAGGATTCGACGGGAGAAACCTACCAGTTTCTGGAGGCCGCCAAGAAACACGGTGCGGAGTTGGGGGGCGCCCGCCTGACCATCGCCAAGGACGCGCGCTGGATCGAGCTGAACACCCCGGACGACGCCTTCCATGCCGTCGGGCGCTTTGAACATGGCGCCGACCTCCTCAAGGAGTTCATCCCGGAAGGGGTTCTCAGCATCGATATCAGCAGCCTGAAATTCGATTCGGGACAGCAGCTTCTCGATATGGTCGCCGATCTGAAGACGGAGCTCAAAGAAGGGGAAGCGCGCCAGTGATGATGGTCCGCAGAAAACGCCAGTTTATCGGCTTCGGCTTCGATCCGGGAGAATCGGCGCACCATTTCGCCGTCATCCTCCCGGAAAGGGCGGAAGATCCCGTGACCATCGAGGAGCGTTTCGAATGGAACGATGAGCTTGACGCCGTCACCGATGCCGCCAGGCGATCGCTCGTCAAGGCGCGCCTGGACCGCTACCGGTGGGAACGGATCGCGGAGGCGGCCAGGGCTCAGTTCAACAAGAAGATCCGGTCCGGCGGCCATCGCTCCGTCTCCTGGAAAACGGACCAGCCGAATATCCTGCCCCCCCATTTCGGCAAGGAGCTGACCCTCCTGGCCTGGGCGATGGAGGATATGGACGAGAGCCTCATCCCCAACGTCATCGCCAACTGGACCGGCCTGGAGCCGGAGGAGCGCTGGTGGCTCTACACGACCGTCAACGCCACCTTCACCAAGGCAGAGGTTGGAAAAGACCGGGGCTGGCGCAAGGCGATCAAGATCGCCTTCTCGGAAAACCCCATCCCGGAGATCCCCGGCGAACGGTTCGTGGAAGAAC
The DNA here is from genome assembly GCA_964540555.1 of uncultured Syntrophus sp. Classification (GTDB taxonomy): domain Bacteria; phylum Desulfobacterota; class Syntrophia; order Syntrophales; family UBA5619; genus JAKAFS01. The sequence goes on from CAZINF010000030.1 coordinate 6,094, forward strand.
CCGACCCCATCCCATTGCCCCGGAAAGAGGATGCGCCGAAGGCGGGAAGCGCCGCTCCGGCTTCTGTCCCGAAAAGAAAGAAGAAAACCGCCATGAGGAAAAGCCCCCAGTTTTCCCTCTTCGAGGAGTCATAGGAGAGATGGGGGACATGATATGCTAAAGAATTGCGACGCAATTCGTTTCGTGTCCCCCGAAGCCGATGAATAGAAAGACGATATGCAGGACTTAACCTTCATCGAAACCCAGTTTCCCGTCAGCAAGCTCTCCAAAGAAAGTTACAAGGAGCGGAAGTCCAACAACAGCCAGACCCTCACGGGCCTCGGCAAATGGTGGGGCCGCAAGCCCCTCGTCCTCGTCCGGGCGGCCCTCCTGGGCCTGCTCTTGCCCGCCTCCGCCGACCCGAAGAAAGATCGGGAGATCTTCCTCAAGCTCATGACGATGGATGAGGAGGGGCTCTGGAATCGGCTGCGGGGAAATATTCCCGCAGCGGAGGTCTACGAACATGCCACCGATACGGAAAGGGAATTCTACTTCACCCGGAAAGACAACAAGTGGCAGTGGAAGAAGTCGGCAACCAGGGAAGATCGGGCACACATGCAGCGGCGGGCTTTCAACCGGATGGGTTACGACAAGAAACTCACCTATTGCGTGCGACCGGAAGAGATCGCCGGTCCCTCAGAAGCGGCCTGGCAGGCCATCAACGCCCACCTGGGAACGGAGGCGCACAGCCTCCCGGAACTGGGCAATGAACTGGGCAGGATGTGCTTCGGTCACGCCCCCCGCGTCGGCGATGCCTTCTGCGGCGGGGGAAGCGTCCCCTTCGAGGCCGCGGTCATGGGATGCGACGTCTATGGGACGGACCTCAGCCCCGTAGGCGCCCTCCTGACCTGGGCGGCCATCCACCTGATCGGCGGTGGCGCGGAGACGGCGAAGGAAATCCAGAAGGTTCAGAAGCAGGTCTATGACGCCGCGGGGCGTCAGATCGAGGACTGGGGAATCGAACAGAACGACGAGGGCTGGCGGGACGAGGCCACGGGGAAGACCATCGGAAAGGGATGGAAGGCCGACTATTACCTGTACTGCATCGAAGCAACGGATCCCGTCACAGGCTGGCGGGTGCCCCTGGCTCCCTCCTGGATCATCGGCCAGAAGACGAAGACCATCGCCCGCCTGATTCCAGACAAATCCACAAAGTCCTTCCGGATCGAGATCGTCCAAGACGCAAGTCCTAATGAAATAGAAAAGATTAAGGGAGAATATACCTGTGACAACGGCATCCGCTGCCCCGTGGACAAGGAGGGCAACCAGATCCCGCCGGAAATGCGGACCGTCACCCCCATCGACACACTCCGGGGTCGGGAGGGGCTGCGGCTCTGGGAAAACAAGGATCTTATCCCGAGATCGGAGGATGCCCTTCAAGAGCGCCTCTACTGCATCCGCTGGGTGGACCCGGAGACGGGCGAAAAGTGTTACCGGACACCAACGGAAGCCGATCTGAAACGGGAGAACGAGGTCCTACACCTTCTGAAGGAGCGTTTCCAGAACTGGCAGGCCAAGGGATTCATTCCCGATAGGAAAATCGAACCAGGCGCCAAAACAGATGAGCCGATACGCACACGCGGTTGGACCCATTGGCACCACCTCTACAATCCCCGGCAGTTGCTGATGATCGGTCTGTTTCAGGAATTGGCAGCCCAAACGGGGAAGACCCAGCCGGTCGGTGCAGCGCTTCTCCTCGGCATCGGGCGGATGGCGGACTGGTGCTCTCGGTTATCAAGATGGAATCCCCATGCCGCAAATGAAAAAGGAGAACAAGCATACTTCAATCAGGCATTGAACACCCTGGTCACCTATGCAACCAGGGCGCATGGCGCTTTAAAGACGACATGGCCTCTCACCTTTCCGCAAAGACATATCACTTCCGATTCACAGGTCGTTCCCCTGGACACTCGAATGACGACCTATGCTGCCGACATCTGGATCACCGACCCCCCGTACGCCGACGCCGTCAATTACGAAGAACTCTCCGAACTTTTTCTGGCCTGGTACGAAAAGCGCCTGCCCGTCCTCTTTCCAGCGTGGTACGCCGACAGCAAGCGCGCCCTGGCCGTCAAGGGGGCGGATGAAAACTTCCGGATCGCCATGGTGGAGTGCTATCGCCGTCTGGCCGGGAACATGCCCGACAACGGCCTGCAGCTCGTCATGTTCACCCATCAGGACGTGGATGTCTGGGCGGATCTCGCCCTCATCCTCTGGTCGGCGGGGCTTAGGGTGACGGCGGCGTGGACCATCGCCACGGAGACGGACACCTCCTTCCGGACAGGGAAATACGTCCAGGGGACGGTCCTTCTCATCCTGCGCAAACGGAAGGAGACCCTCCGGGGAGACCGGTCCGACATTCACCCGGACGTCCAGGCCGAGGTCCAGCGGCAGCTCAAAACCATGTTGGAGATCGACGACAAGGAAGATCCGAATTTCGGCGACTCGGACTACCAGTTGGCGGCCTACGCCGCGGCCCTGCGGATCGTCACCGCCTACAGCGCCATCGAGGACATCGACGTGGAACGCGAACTCCGGCGGGTCCGTAAGGCCGGAGAGTCGTCACCGCTCACGGATATGATCACCAGTGCCGTCCGGATCGCCTCCGATTTTCTCGTCCCCGACGGTCTGGACAGCGGTATTTGGAAGCGCCTCCTGCCGGAGGAGCGTTTTTACATCAAGGGCGTCGAGATCGAGGCCCACGGCGAATATCGCGACGGCGTCTATCAGGAGTTCGCCCGCGGCTTCGGCATTCGTGATTACCGGGGCCTTCTCGGCAGCGGCGCCGCCAACCAGACCCGCCTGAAGACGCCCGACGAGCTCAAGGGGCGTGATCTCTCCGGCGAGGGGTTTGCCGGATCGCTGCTGCGACAGATCCTCTTTGCCGTGTACAAGACCGCCGAGGAGGATGATCCGCGACCGGGGTTGGATTATCTCAAGCAGGAGATCCCCATTTACTGGGACCGCCGGCAGACGATCATCGCCTTGCTGAACTATCTTTCCCAGAAGCCCTCCACGGCGATGGCGCACTGGAAAAAGGACGTCGAGGCGGCCCATCTCCTACTGGGCGCCGTGGAAGGAGACGGCGTATGATCCATCGCTACTCCTCCCGCCGGTGTCCGTTGGAGGATTTTGGTGAATGAGCGCGTTTTCTTCTTCCTGAAAGCGTTAATTTTATCATCATTTGAAACATCGGTGCTTTCAAGAGATATAATTAAAATGCATCTCCTGCAAAAATTTGATATAGATAGATGGAAAATCTCCGAGTGTGGTATAGCAATCAAATAAAAGGGGGGGGAATGTCCAAACGAAGCGACATATTGAGGCAATTGGAGCAGGCCAGAAGTGGTTCAAGGGTTATCACCTACATCACTTCTGATCGCCAGCCACCTTTCCAGGCCAAGATGGCCTTGGATGTTGTCAGGCCATTCTATGAACATCTGAAACGTGTTGGCCACGTGGAACAGATTGATTTGCTGATCTTCAGTTGCGGAGGTGACACGATTGCGCCCTGGCGATTGGTGAACCTGACGCGCGAATTCTGCCATCGGTTTTGTGTTCTTGTGCCCTACAAAGCCCACAGCGCCGCAACGCTTTTGGCTTTGGGCGCAGATGAGATCGTTATGGGACCGATGGGTGAGCTTTCCCCCATTGATCCAAGCATTAGTACTCCGTTCAATCCTCCTCATCCTGATAATCCCAACGAACCGAAAATAGAAATTGGCGTGGAGGACGTAACTGGCTTTATCAACTTGGCCAAAGAACGTGCGGGGATTACCAGCCAGGAAACAATGGTTCAAGTATTTGGGAAACTGGTCGAGCGTATACATCCGTTGGCCATTGGCGGTGTTTATCGTAGCCATGCTCTGATCAGGTTGCTTGCGGCCAAGATGCTGGCCTTACACACGACGCAATCCGTGGAAGAAAAGCGAATTCCCAAAATTGTTGACGATCTGGCTGAAAAATTATTCTATCACAACTATCTTATCGACCGCAATGAGGCCCCAAATTTAGGTCTGAAAGTCAGCAAATCCCCTGAGGACGTTGAAAAACTGATGTGGGATTTGTATCTGACCTATGAAACAGAAATGGGGCTGGGCAAGCCCTTCGATCCAAAAGATTACGCGCAGGGTGGCCCAGCGGCTGAAAGTGATGTGCCCATAGCGCTTGTGGAAAGTTTGGGCTTGTGTTCAAAAATTTCCAAACGTATCCAGGTAACCCAAATCGCGGGACCTCCCCAACCAGGTCTTCCTCCTGGCCCCCAATTTGCTATTCAGGAGACAATCATTGGCTGGACAACCAAAGAGACTAAAGAGGAATAGTCTATGCAAACGTATACAAACACACATGTGATTGAGCAATGGGTGCCACAGACCCTGCAAACCTACGACTTATCACAGACAGCGACACAGGTTATGCCTGGTCTGATCTTGCATCAATACATATTGCAAGGGGTGGTTATCCCACCCATTAACCCTGTACGTGACCTGTATGACGAGGTGATGCTGGCGCAACTCTATGCGGAGTTTGCCCAGGAAGACCGTGATCTGGCCAACGCAGGATTGGCAGACTATGCCCATTCGCTTGCTATTGATGATGGCTTGTAATGAACGCAATGGGGGTGTGCCGGGGCAACGTGTATAAGGCCAGACTTGACCCCCAAAAGGGATCAGAACAGGGCGGTGTGCGCCCTGTTCTGGTTTTGCAGATTGATATTCTGAACAGCGTGGGAAACACTGTAGTCATTGTCCCATTCACTACCAACTTGAGAAGGGCCAGTATGCCAAGTTCCGTGAAGGTTCGCCAAGGTGAGGGCGGACTGACCGATGACTCCGTTGCCCTTTGTCACCAGATCCGTGTACTGGATAAATCCGGTTTGTTAGATTACATGGGGTCCGTTTCCCCTCAAACCCTCTGCTTGATTGGCGAAAAAGTCCGTTTTACTCTTGGTTTGTAGCGTTACCAGATTTCCTTCACTGAACGTAATTTACTTACTAAGATTTCATAACTCTTACCGCTTTAAATGACTGTGAACGTTTCCACACGTAATAGTCGATTTTCATCACAAATGTCTGGCAAATACTTGTGATAGAGGCGGTTTCCGCCACCTGACTTTTGGAACGGTGATAACAGATGATCCATCGCTATTCCTCACGCCACAGTCCGTTGAAGGATTTTCTGGCGACTCGGTTGCAGGGCGCCTGACGGTACGACCGGATTGCCGGATTCTTCAACTGGTTGCTTTTATTTGATGTAAATGCTAAGAGTAAAGCCATCTTGGGAGAAAAAGAAGTTACCATAAAGGAGAATGACCATGTCACAAGTCGAAATGCTGGAGCAGACTGTCAAACAACTCAGCCCCGGTGAACGGGCCGCTTTTCGCTCCTGGTTTATCGAATTTGATGCAGCCGAATGGGATCGTCAGATAGAAATGGATAGCGAGACCGGCAAGCTGGACAGGTTGGTGCAAAGCGCCGTTGAGGAACACAAGGCGGGAAAGACGAAACGTATTTGAACCACTTTGCCTCATCGGCCTTCTGGGATTGTTACCGGAGATTGCCACCAAGCATTCAAGCGCTCGCCGATGCGCACTTCGCTCTGTTAAAAGAAAATCCGTCTCACCCATCCCTCCACTTCAAGAAAACCGGTAAATACAGGTCAGTCCGTATAGGGATGCATTATCGGGCACTGGCTGTTGAGATACCTGATGGCCTGTTGTGGTTCTGGATAGGCAGCCACGCTGATTACGACAAAATCATCGAATGACATCTTAAGAGCCGAAACCTATCGGCGAGATTATTTGCATCGGAAAGGGGCATGCCACATGTTGACACGTATCAGAATCAGAAACTTCAAGCGTTTCGAAGATTCAGAAATCGAGCTTGGCAAAGCAGTTCTCCTGATCGGTCCCAACAATTCCGGCAAGACAACGGCATTGCAAGCGCTCTCCTTATGGGACATTGGTCTCAGGCGCTGGAACGAGAAACGCAAGGGTAAATCCTCGCCTGAGAAAAGACCGGGTGTCACTGTCAACCGCCGCGACCTGGTTTCCATTCCTGTACCGGTTGCCAACCTGCTCTGGCGTAATCTGCATGTTCGGAATGTTTCACGGAGTGAAGAAAACGGCAAAACACTCCAAAAAACCGAGAATATCCGCGTTGATATCGTCGTGGAAGGTGTAACCCGTGACAAGGCTTGGTCCTGTGGCCTCGAATTCGATTACGCTAATGAGGAATCGTTTTATTGCCGGCCTCTTCGCATCGATGAAGAAGGGGAAAAACGGATGACTATCCCCGATGAAGCGGGAAGCGCCCGCATCGCATACCTTCCCCCAATGTCAGGCTTGGCGGACCATGAGTTTGTAAAGCAGCCGGGAGAAATCGGTGTACTTATCGGCCAAGGACAGACGGCCCAAGTGTTACGTAACCTTTGCTACCAAATCTATGAGAACAAAAATGCAAAACATTGGGATAATTTACTGATTCAGATCAATGAGTTGTTTGGTGTTGAACTTCTAGCGCCAAAATACATCGCTGAGCGCAGCGAAATCACCATGGCCTACAATGATGAGAGAAAGAATACGCTCGACCTGTCATCCTCGGGACGTGGGTTACAGCAGACGTTGCTCTTGCTTGCACACCTTTATAGCAACCCCGGAGCGGTGTTACTTCTCGATGAGCCGGACGCGCATCTGGAGGTGTTACGGCAGCGCCAAACGTACAACCTCCTAATTCATGTCGCCGAGCAGCAAGGATCGCAAATCATCGCAGCCAGTCATTCCGAGGTGGTCCTCAACGAGGCCGCCGAGCGAGATACGGTCATCGCATTTGTTGGCAAGCCCCATCGTATTGACGATCGAGGCTCACAAGTTTTGAAGGCGCTGCGGGACATCGGATTTGAGCAATACTACCAAGCGGAAGAAACGGGATGGGTGCTGTATTTGGAGAGCGCCACCGACCTTGCCATTCTTCAGGAATTTGCCAAATTACTTAGCCACAAGGCACAGTCGTTTCTTGCGCGTCCTTTTGTGAAGTACGTCGAAACCAACCTGCCCCAAAGGGCACGAGATCATTTCGGTGGCTTGAGTGAAGCCAAAAATGATCTTGTGGGCATTGCCATCTTCGACCGTCTCGACAAAAAGCTTCAAGCTACGGGCACGCTCGTCGAAATGATGTGGCGTCGTAGGGAAATAGAAAACTATTTCTGCAGGGAAGATGTGTTGCTTGCTTACGCCAGGCACGACCAACCTGATGATCTTTTCGGCAGAACCGAAGCTGCGCGACGAGAGCAAACGATGCGCGAGGCTATCGAGGAAGTGACGAAACTTCTCGAAATAGATGAGTTGGCCCCATGGTCTCCTGATGTTAAAGCAACCGATGAAGTGTTTGATCGGGTTTTCAGGCTTTTCTACAAGAAGTTGGGCCTTCCATTGCAATTGCGAAAATCTGTGTATCACATCCTCGCTAGTCTGATGCCGAGAGAAGAGCTGGACGGAGAGATCACAGAGAAGCTCGATGCCATAGTAACAGTGGCAAAGAAAGCAAAGCCGAAGACGGATTAGCCAATGACAAGAACGAAGAACACCACCGAGAACAAGCACGTCAACATCCCCGGTCATTGACAACATAGCGCGATTAACGGATAATGGCAGAAAATATAATGATTATAAAAAGGATTGCCCATGGCGACGCGACAGATTGTAATCGATGTACCGGAAAAGGTCCTGCTGGCAGAGAAGACGGATGAAAGATGAGGAGAACGACATGAACAACGAATATACCGCGGTAATCAAGCAGGATGGAGAGTGGTGGATCGGATGGATCGAGGAGGTGCCCGGGGTCAACTGCCAGGAAAGGACGCGGGAAGATCTCATTGAGAGCCTAAGGGTAACTCTCCGGGAAGCTTTAGACCTCAATAGAGAAGATGCTCGTTCCGCGGCCGGGGATCGGTATGCGGAGGAGCGAATCTCCGTATGAAAAGGCACGAGTTGATCGGTTATCTGCGATCGCAAGGATGCGAACTCCTTCGGGAGGGGGGGCGGCATTCGTGGTGGCAGAATCGAGCCCTCAACAAGCGATCGGCAGTCCCGAGACATACCGAGATCAGCAACGACCTGGCCAGGAAGATCTGTCGCGACCTCGGCGTTCCCACGATCAAGTAAATTAGGGTGCGGAACGTAATCTTTGACGAAACTTATGCCCTATGATTCATCGCTACTCATCACGCCGCAGTCCCTTGAAGGATTTTCTGGCCACCCGGTTGCAGGGCGCTCGCCGGTACGACCGGATTGCCGGGTTCTTCAGCTCTTCCCTGCTGGAGGTGGCGGGCGAGGCCCTGGAACGGATGACGCCGGAAGGCGGCGAGACCTGTGTTCGGATGGTCTGCAACTCCTGCCTCAACCCCTTGGACGTCCAGACAGCCCGGGCGGCCAAGTGGGGGATGCACCGCGAATGGTGCGCTTCGCTTCCCGCCGAAATCGGCGGACCCATGAAGGCCAGGCTCCAGCGGCTTTACGATTTTCTCGGCAGCGGTCTTCTCAAGGTGAAGGTCCTCCCCGACGAGGTCTTCGGTCTGATCCACGGCAAGGCCGGCGTGATCACCCGGACGGACGGATCGCAGGTCTGCTTTATCGGCAGCGCCAACGAGTCCCGGACGGCCTGGGTCAGCAACTATGAGCTGGTCTGGCTGGACGAGAGCGAGGAGGGCGTCCGGTGGGTGCAGGAGGAATTCGACGCCCTGTGGTCCTCCCCCCAGGCGGTGGACCTGGCGGAGGCGGTCGTGCAGGACGTGGCTCGGCTGATCCATCGGGTCGTCGTTCCGGACATCGATGCCTGGAAGAAAGAAGAGGCCAGTCCCGCCGAACCGATCGTGGAACTGCCCATCTACCGCCGGGAAAACGGCCTCTGGGCGCACCAGAAATCCTTCATCAAGCTGGCCTTCGAAGCCCATAAGAACGGTGGCGCCCACTATCTCCTGGCCGATCAAGTGGGTCTGGGGAAGACTGTGCAACTGGCCCTCGCCGCCAAACTGATGGCCCTCTACGGCGACAGACCGATCCTCATCCTCGTCCCCAAACCGTTGATGATCCAGTGGCAGGAGGAGCTCTGGAACCTCCTGGAGATGCCCTCGGCGCGGTGGAACGGCCGGCAATGGATCGACGAGCAAGGGGTGGCCTATCCCGAATTCGGCCCCCAGGGGATGAGAAAATGCCCCCGCCGGATCGGCATCATGTCCACGGGGCTGATCATCCGGGGATCGGAAACCGTCGATCTGATCAAGGACCTCGACTACGAATGCGTGATCCTCGACGAGGCGCACCGGGCCAGGCGATCCAATCTCGGCCCCACGCACCGGGGAGAGAAGGCCGAGCCCAACAACCTGCTACGCTTTTTGATGGATATCGCCCCGAGAACCCGGAGCCTGCTGTTGGCCACGGCAACGCCGGTGCAGCTCGATCCGATCGAGGCGTGGGATCTCCTGAACGCCCTGAACGATGGGCGAAACGGCGTCTTGGGTTCCCCGTACAGCCGCTGGCGGACCCGGCCGCGGGAAGGGATTGACCTTGTCCTTGAACAAACGAAGCCCGTCGATGAGACGACGGACCTATGGGAGTGGATGCGCGACCCTCTGCCGCCCCAGGAAGAGGGCATGGATTTTCAGTTGCTCCGCCGAAGCCTGAATATCGATCCTTCCGAGCACTGGATTTCCCCGGAGGCGTTCCACAAGTTGCACAGGCCGGATTTGCAGCGGATCAAGCGTCTGTCGCGTGACTTCTTCCCGAAGCATAACCCGTTCATCCGTCACATCGTCCGGCGGACCCGCGATTATCTGGAAAATACCATCGATACCCGCACCAATGAGCCCTATCTCCAGCGGATCGAGGTGCGCCTCTTCGGCGAGAGCGATGCTGAGGCCATTGGCCTGCCCCCTTTTCTTCGGGATGCGTATGACGCCGCCGAGGAATTCTGCGCCATTTTGGCCCGCAGGCCCGGACTCAATTCGGGCTTCATGAAGACGATTCTCCTGCGCCGTGTCGGCAGCACCATCGAGGCGGGCAGGTTGACCGCAATGAAAATGCTTGGGACTCATCCTCAGGGTGATCAGGCGGACGAGGAAGGTGAAAACGAGGAGGAAGAGAAACTATCCTCCCTCTATCCGCTCTCCACTGAGGAACGGGCGGTGTTGGGGCGCTTCCTGAAAATCCTGGAGGAGAACCGCGACGAGGACCCGAAACTCCGCCAGGTGGAGCGGATTCTCACAACGAACGACACCGTTGCCGGCGGCTGGCTCTCCCCGGGCTGCATCATCTTCAGCCAGTACTACGATTCAGTCCTCTGGCTGGGTCTGCATCTGTCGAAACGCATGCCCGACGAAAAGATCGGCGTCTATGCCAATGCCACGAAATCGGGGATCATCGAAAATGGTATCTTCCGCCGCGTGAATCGGGATGAAGTCAAAAAAAGCATTACGACCGGGGAATTGCACCTGGTCATCGGAACGGACGCCACGTCGGAGGGGCTCAACCTACAACGCCTGGGTTCCCTTATCAATCTCGACCTTCCCTGGAATCCGACGCGTCTGGAACAGCGCAAGGGACGGATCCAGCGGATCGGCCAGTTGCGGCCGGAGGTCCTGATCTACAACATGCGCTACAGGGGTTCCGTGGAGGACCGCGTCCATCAGCTCCTGTCGGAGAGATTGGTGAATATCCGAAACATGTTTGGCCAGATCCCCGACACCCTGGAAGACGTCTGGGTGGCCGCTGCCTTGAGTGATGAAGAGGAAGCCAAGCGGGTCATCGATGCCGTCCCGAAACGCCACCCCTTCGAGATGCGCTACGACCGGATTGAAAACGTAGACTGGGAGTCGTGTAGCCGGGTCCTGGATTCGGCCAGCCAGTTGGAAGCGCTACGGGAGGGGTGGTAACGGTCCATGACCGGCGCTTTGGGGGTCACTGCGGTGGCCATCAGGGTGGCGCTCCGCCGCCTGATAGGATATGTTGAACCGATCCGCGATCTGGCCGATGGACACGGTGGGCGTATAGAACAACTGCTCCAGAATCCCGACGGCAAGCGGGGAGGATTTTTTTCTCCCACATTACGGAATCAAAGTACGCATTATCCGTTGGCAGTCAGCCGTTATCCGTTTTCATTTGGAGCTGACTTCAAATTGTATTTTCCTCTCATCAATCTCCATCTGGTCTTTAATAAATCAATAAAGACCTGCACATATCCGTTTGGACCCGTCAGCGTTACCGTTGTACCTTCCTCATTGAGCCAGCGAACAGGAAGCTGTTTTACAATAAACCCCAAATCCTTAGATAGCTTTATCAGCTCATAATCAAATCCGAATCGCTCGATAACCATTCTGCCGGCTACCGCTTCAGCGGCCTTATCGGTCATCATCTTGAATCCGCATTGGGTATCCGGGAAACCCCAGAGTCCCAAGACCATTCGAATCATCCAATTCCCCACATCCCCCATAATTTCTTTGTATTTAGCCTGATGAACCTGAATGAATGCCCCTTCAATATTACGTGAACCGATCACGACATCATGGCCATTTTTAAATGCAGGCAAGAAAGCATCGAGATGATCGATCGAGGTCGATCCGTCGGCATCCATAAAAAGCCTGATTTTCCCCTTAGCCCCCAGAAGTCCCTGGCGAACAACATATCCTTTCCCGTGATTTTCCTTATTTTCAATCACGTGAAAGTTTCTCATCCTTCCGGCATAAGTGTTTGCGATCTTCGCTGTATCGTCATGAGACCCATCGACTATGACCATCACTTCCCAGTCGTAGTCTGCGCCATTGAAATATTTCTCAATTTCCTGCAGCGTTCTCCCTACTCTCTCTCCCTCTTGGTATGCCGGAACAATCACCGACAAATATGGCTGGTTTTCCATTTATTTTTTCCCTACCGAGTATTATTCCCCTGGTTTTTTGTATAGCATGGGTGCTCTATTGGTTCAACACATCCCTTGGTTCCTCGGCGCTGTGATAAGATTTACTTGACATGCAAGGCGGCTTCTCATATCTAATTGCTATTGCCGAATGCTAAGGTACGCCCATGAAATGGCTTTCTTCCCGTTTTCCATATTATAGTCACTGGATAGCGATACTACTGGGAATAGCTTTTCTTAGTCTTTTCCCTCTCCTGGGGTCTGCTCCGCTTTTTGACGAGGACGAAGGATTTTACGCCGAAACCAGCCGTGAAATGCTTGAAAACGGCAACTACCTCACCGCTCACTTCAACGGCGCACCGCAGTATGACAAACCCATTCTCATTTACTGGCTTCAAACCCTCAGCTTCAGGATATTCGGTCTGAATGAATTTGCAGCCCGCTTCCCATCCGCGCTGGCAACCTTTCTGTGGATGCTGGCGATTTTCGGCTTTACCCGCCGCCATCTCGGGCTTCAATGCGGCACTCTATCCGCTCTTTTTTTCATCAGCGCCGTTCAGATCACGATCACCGGGAAAGCCGCCATTGTGGATTCCGCCCTTAACCTGTTTATGACCCAATGCCTCTTCCACTTCTACGAATACACGCAAAACCATAAAAAACGGTGGATTTACACCGCCGCTCTTTACGCGGGGCTTGGCTTTCTGGCCAAAGGTCCTGTGGCCATTGTCGTTCCGTTCGGCGTCAGCCTGATCTATTGCCTCATGCAGAAGCAGTTTCGTCTCTGGCTGAAAATGGTTTTCAACCCTCCGGCGATTCTCATTTTTTCGATCATCGCCCTTCCCTGGTATATCCTGGAATATCTAAATCAAGGGACTGTTTTTATACAGGATTTTTTCTTTAAGCACAATCTGGAACGTTACTCGCGGGCATTTGAAGACCATTCCGGATCCCTGTTCTATTACATTCCCGTGATCATCATCGGAACGCTTCCCCACTGCGGTCTGCTCTTGCCATTGATCCGTCAGGCAGGATCGTTATGGAAGAAGGAGGTGTATCGCTTCTGTTTTGTCTGGATTGGCTTTGTGCTGATACTGTTCTCTTTCGGGGGCACTAAACTCCCGCATTATATTCTCAGCGCACTCCCCCCGCTTTTTATCCTCTATGGGGGTGTGTATGAGCGTTTGGAGCGTCTCCGGTCATATCTCACGCCGGCGGCGGTATTTCTGGTCATTTTTTTGATTTTTCCCATGGCCCTTCCCCTGGTCATCCCGTATGTCCAGGATGACTTCGCCGCATGCATCATGGTCTCGGGACAATCGCTCTTTGGCGCAGGCTACACCATATTTTGCGGCCTGCTGGCCGGCGCGGTGATGCTTCTTTTCTTCACCCGGCAATCCGCATCCCTGAGGCCTGCCATCGTGGTCTCCGTCGCGTATCTGCTTCTGATCAATCTGGCGCTGATGCCGCGGATCGGGGAGCTTATGCAGTCTCCGGTCCGGGAAGCCGCTCTGATTGCCAGCCGGACTCCTGAACGCGTGGTGATGTGGGGACATTCCCTGCCGAGTTTTACATTTTATTCACGCAAATTTGTCGAACTCCGCAAGCCGATGTCCGGAGATTTACTGATCACCAAGAAGACCAAGTTATCCGAGGTCGGCCCTCATGACATCCTCTATGAAAAAAACTGTATTGTTCTGGCAAGAATTCTGATATCAAAATAACGCGATTTTAAGCACAGGAGGAGTTGTGACTTTTCAGGAGTTGATCTTTGCCCTCGGACGGTACTGGGCCGATCAGGGATGTGTCATCCAGCAGCCCTACGACATCGAGGTGGGGGCCGGCACCTTCAACCCGGCCACTTTTCTGAGGGCACTGGGACCGGAGCCCTGGAAGGTGGCCTATGTCGAACCTTCCCGGAGACCCACGGACGGCCGCTATGGTGAAAACCCGAATCGTCTCCAGCATTACTATCAATACCAGGTGCTCATGAAGCCCTCGCCGCTCGACATCCAGCAGCTCTACCTCGATTCGCTCAAGAGCTTCGGGATCGATCCGCTGGACCACGACATTCGTTTCGTGGAGGACGACTGGGAATCCCCCACGGTCGGCGCCTGGGGTCTCGGCTGGGAAGTCTGGCTCGACGGGATGGAGATCTCGCAGTTCACCTACTTCCAGCAGGTCGGCGGCTTCGATTGCCGCCCCGTCAGCGCCGAGCTCACCTACGGCACCGAACGGATCGCCATGTACCTCCAGGGGATCGACAACGTCTACGACCTCGAATGGACCAAAGGAATTACCTATGGAGACGTCCATCACCAGAGCGAGGTGGAGTGGTCGGTGTACAATTTTGAGGTCGCCGACATCGGGGAGCTTCGCAAGCGCTTCGACATGTACGAGGCGGAGGGGAACAGGACGGCTGAAAAGCGTTTGGTGCTGCCAACTTACGACTACTGTCTCAAGTGTTCCCACACCTTCAACCTGCTGAACGCCCGGGGGGCGATCAGCGTGGCCGAGCGGACAAGCTATATCGGCCGTGTCAGGAATCTGGCCCGCCTGAGCGCCGAGAGCTATTTACAGCAGCGGGAAGCCTTGGGCTACCCCCTGGATCACCTTCCTGAGCATACCGCCGAGTATGAAATGCTGACTTCGAATCACTAATAATCATGTTATATCAAGCTATAAGGATCGTTATTTAAAGGAGTACATGAATGGGCAAGGAGTTGCTGCTCGAAATCGGCACAGAAGAAATCCCGGCCGCCTTTCTGCCCAAGGCGCTCAGAGATATGGAAGAGCTGATCCTGAAAGCGCTTGCGGAGAGCCGCATCCCGTGCGGAGAGATCAGGACGATGGGGACGCCCCGCCGTCTCCTCCTGACCGCCGCCTCAGTCGCGGAAAGACAGGAGGATCAGATCGTCGAGAAGCTCGGACCGGCCCGCAGGGTTGCCTTCGACGCCGAGGGAAATCCGTCTCCTGCCGCCCTTGGATTTGCACGGGGGCAGGGAATCCCGGTATCCGCCCTGGAGACGGCATCCACGGAGAAGGGGGAGTACGTCTGCGCCCGCAAGAAAATCGTCGGCGAGGCGACAGAAACCCTGCTCCCCACGATCCTGACAAGGCTCATTGCTGGGATCCCCTTTCGCAAATCGATGCGCTGGTCCGATCTGGAGATCCGTTTTGCGCGTCCCATCCACTGGCTCCTGGCCCTGTACGACGGCCGGATCGTCCCCTTCAGGATCGGCAACATCGAAAGCGGCAACATCAGCCGCGGTCACCGTTTCATGAGTCCCGGATCTTTTCCCGTCGACAGCCTTGAGAACTACCTCGCAGAGACGCGGAACCATTTCGTCGTCGCCGATCCCGAGGAAAGGAAGACGATCATCCGGGAGGAAACCTCAAAAGCGGCCGCGACACTGGGCGGCAGGGTCCTCCAGGACGAGGCGCTTCTCGAGACGGTCGCATTCCTCACGGAATATCCGACCGTCGTTTGCGGGAGCTTCGATGAGAATTATCTGAAACTTCCCCAGGAGGTCCTCGTCACGACGATGATCTCCCATCAGAAATACTTCCCGGTACTGAACGATCAAGGAAATCTTCTGCCGCATTTTCTGACGGTCAGCAACACACTCGCGCGCGATCCTGCGGTCGTCAGACGGGGAAACGAAAAGGTCCTCCGCGCCCGTCTGGCCGACGCCCGGTTTTTCTTCGAAGCGGACCGGAAGATCCCCTTAGAGACACGCGTTTTAGATCTACAGAAGGTCGTCTTCCACACCCTCCTCGGCACCTCCTACGAGAAGGTCATGCGCTTCCGGAAACTGGCGGGATGGATCGCCGGCCGGATCCGCCCCACCCTCGCCATCCGTGTGGATCGGGCCGCGTTTCTCGCGAAAGCCGATCTGGACACCCAGATGGTCGGCGAATTCGCCGAGCTTCAGGGAATCATGGGGAGGGAATACGCGCTTCTGAGCGGCGAGGACCCTATTGTGGCCCGGGCCGTCTATGAACATTACCTTCCCACGGGAGCGGGCGGCGAGCTTCCCGAAACCGACGAAGGGGCCATCGTCAGCATAGCCGACAAGCTGGACAACATTTGCGGGTTCTTCGGCGTCGGCCTGATCCCCACGGGAACGGCCGACCCGTATGCCCTGCGCCGCCAAGCCCTCGGGGTGATCAACATCATCCTTAAGAAGTCTTATCCGCTGGCGCTCGACGGCCTGATCGACGAGGGCCTCGCCATCCTCGGACCGCTGTTGAAGCGACCTTCGGGCGAAACCAAAGATGCGGTTCTGGAATTTTTCCGGGGCCGGTTTGAAAACCAGCTTATCTCCCAAGGCCACCCCTACGATGTAGTCGACGCTGTTCTGGCGAACGGCATCAAGGATCTCGTCCGAGCGTCGGAAAAGATCCGGGCCATGGAAGCCTTCAAATCTCATCCGGACTTCCAGCCCTTGGCCATTGCCTTCAAACGTGTGGTCAATATCATCCGGGATTTCCAAAACGGCGCCGTCGATCCCGCTGTGTTTACCGACCCGGAAGAGATCAACCTCCATTCGGCTTTTTTGCAGATCCGGCAAAGCGTCCTGACCTATATCGCCGGCGGCGACTATTCTTCCGCTCTCGTTGAGATGGCGAGGCTTCGGGAACCGGTGGATGCCTTCTTTGATGCCGTTCTGGTGATGGCGGATGAAGAAAAAATCCGCTTCAACCGTCTCTCCCTGCTCAGAGAGATTTCCACTCTCTTCCACGACGTGGCGGATTTTTCCAGGATCGTGACCGACAATCAGGCCTGATCGGTCAAAATGAACATGCAGTAAATCCTTCACATTCATGCATCACCGGGGTAGGTCGTCATGGATGAGATCAGGAACAAGAAGGTCGCGGAGCTGGAAGAGAAGCTCCAACTCCGCAAGGCGCTGGTCGATATCACCAACCGGATCCACGCCGCACAGAACATCAGACAGATCCTCGTCGATCTGAAGGACGGGATACTGAACCTCTTCAGCGCCCATTCCATTACCATTTACTTGGTTGACCGGGCGCGCGGCGAAATCTACTCCCTGCTGCTCATCGGCGCCCGGGTCAAAGAGATCCGAGTCCCGATCAACAACCGAAGTATCGCCGGGTATGTGGCCAACGCCGGAAAGATGGTCAACATTACCGATGCCTATGACGCCGCCGAGCTGAAGTCGATAGATAAGACGCTGACTTTTGACCAGCGATGGGACAAGACGTCCGGATTCCGGACGAAGCAGATCCTGGCCGCCCCGATCTTCCATAACAATATGCTCATGGGAGTCGTCCAGATTCTCAACAAAAAAGGAGGCGTCGGCAAATTCACCGAGGATGAAAAGGATTATCTCCAGGAAATCTCCGATGTCCTCGGGGTCGCCTTCTTCAACCAGGGACGGTATGCCCGTAAACGGGAATCCCGCTTCGATTACCTGATCAGCCATGACCTCCTTACCGAGGAGGATCTGGACAACGCCCGGAATGAGTCCCGTGAAGTAAATGAGGCCGTAGAAAATATACTGATCAACAGATACAAGATCTCCCGGGAGGACATCGGTCGCTCCTTTGAGGAGTTCTATCGCTGCACATTCATCCATTACTCGGACAACATTCCCATCCCGCGCCGCTTGCTCAGCAACCTCAGACAGGAGTATCTCCTCCGGGAGCTCTGGGTCCCCCTGGAGAAGAAGGACGGCGTTATCCATGTCATCGTGGACGATCCGACCAACATCATCAAACGGGACATGATCGAAAACCTCTTGAAGACGAAGTCGGTCCGCTACGACGTCGCGCTTCCGGAAGACATCGTCAAATACATCAACCGCTTCTATCAATCTCCCGGGGACGACTCCACCCTCACCGATATCCTCGGAAAGCTCGGCGTCGACAAAGAGACCCCCGAAGAGGACGAGAGCGCGGTCACGGAAACGGACAGCATCATCATGCAGCTTGTCAACAAGATCATCCTCGACGCCCATGCCAAACGCGCCTCCGATATTCACATCGAACCCAACGTGGGAAAGAAAAATGTCGAGGTACGCTACCGGGTCGACGGCGACTGCGCCCTCTACCAAACCCTCCCCTACAGCTACCGTGCAGCGGTCGTCTCCCGCATCAAGATCATGTCGAACCTCGACATCACCGTCCGGCGCATTCCCCAGGACGGCAAGATCAAATTCAGGAAGCCGGGTGGAGGGGAGATCGAACTCCGCGTGGCCACCATCCCGACCCAGGGAGGGGTGGAGGATGTCGTGATGAGGATCCTGGCCAAGGGCGGGCATACTCTGCCTCTCACTGCCATGGGGATGTCGGTGCGCAATGAAAAGGAGCTGCGGGCCATCCTGGACAAGCCTTACGGAATGATCCTCGTCGTAGGCCCCACCGGTTCGGGAAAGACGACCACCCTGCACGCCGCCCTCCACGAGATCAACAAGCCCGGCAGGAAAATCTGGACGGCTGAGGACCCTGTCGAGATCACCCAGTACGGACTCCGCCAGGTCCAGGTCCATCCGAAGATCGGCTTCGACTTTGCCGCCGCCATGCGCGCCTTCCTTCGGGCCGACCCGGACGTGATCATGGTAGGCGAGATGCGCGATTTCGAAACGGCCAGGATCGGCGTCGAGGCGTCACTGACGGGCCATCTCGTCTTCAGTACCCTCCACACGAACAGCGCCCCGGAGACGATCGTCCGTCTCCTCGACATGGGGATCGATCCGTTCAATTTTGCCGATGCCCTCCTGGGCATCCTTGCCCAGCGTCTCGTCCGGACCCTCTGCATGAAGTGCAGGGAGGCCTATCATCCCGACCGCCTGGAATTCGATGAGATGGCAAGGGATTACGGAGAAGAACCCTTTCAGAAGCTGAACCTCTCCTACGGCGATACGTTCATGCTTTACCGGCCGAAGGGGTGCGATGCCTGTGACAAGACGGGGTACAAGGGCCGGATGGGCATCCACGAACTCATCGTCGCTACGGACGCGATCAAGCGGCTGATCCAGAACCACGAAACGGCTGAATTGATAAGGGGCCGGGCGATCGAGGAAGGGATGACGACCCTCATGCAGGACGGTATCTACAAGTCGATCCGGGGCGTCACCGACTTTAAACAGGTAAGGCGGGTGTGCATCAAATAAACGGCCCTACCGTTATCCTTATGAAATCCTTCTTTTGTACATTCAAACGGCATTAATCGATAAAAGTGATAAAGAGAACTAAAAAATGCCAGAAGGAAAAGTAAAATGGTTTAATGATAAAAAAGGGTTTGGTTTTATCGAGGAGGACGGCGGTAAGGACGTTTTCGTGCATCATTCCGCAATCCAGGGAGAAGGATTCAAATCATTGGCAGAGGGTGATCGGGTCAGTTTCGATGTTGCCCAAGGCGCTAAGGGTCCTGCTGCCGAGAATGTTCGCAAGCTGTAGAACTTTGTTTGAGGGGCGCTGATCTGCGACCCGGTTTATTCCCTTTCAAGTTTTATAGGGAATATGCCGATAATAGAATCAAACTGACGAGATACTGCGATGCGCGTATTGAGTCTATCAATCATAGCGCCTCATCAAAAAAGGCGTACATGAGAGGCTGCCTGAATTGTACTCCCCAATGCCACCTTGCCGGGTGACTCGACAAAAGGTGAGCCGATTTATCAACAAGACAACCGCGCGACACACCCCTCACACAGTGATCGGCAACGCACTCCATATTTTGTGGCGAAAACTCTCTTGACACACAAGATTGTTCCTCTTATGTGTCCACCGTGAAAAGGCAATGCCTTATCAATAATTAATAATCGTCGCCTCCCTGAGGCATGGCCGACATCGCCGATTTCTTCTCAGGTTTATCCGCAACCATGCACTGTGTCGTCAGCATGAGGGATGCGACACTTGCTGCGTTCTGCAGGGCAAACCGGGTCACTTTCGTCGGATCGATGACGCCGGCGGCGATCATGTCTTCATATGAATCGGTCCGGGCGTTGAATCCGTAGGCGCCCTTCTTCGCCTTGACCTTCTCCACAACGATGCTGCCTTCCATCCCGGCATTGTCGGCGATCATTTTGAGAGGCTCTTCTAGGGCCTTTTTCACGATCCGGACACCGACTTGCTCGTCGCCTTCCAGCTTCATCTTGTCCAGCGCGGGGAGCGTTCTGAGATAAGCTACGCCGCCGCCGGGAACGATCCCCTCTTCAACGGCGGCACGGGTTGCGTTGAGGGCATCCTCGACGCGGGCCTTCTTCTCTTTCATCTCCGTCTCGGTTGCGGCGCCAACCTTGATCACCGCCACACCGCCGACCAGCTTGGCTAATCTCTCCTGAAGTTTCTCGCGGTCGTAATCGGAGGTCGTCTCTTCGACCTGCGCGCGAAGCTGCTTTACGCGGCCTTGGATGGAGGCATGGGAGCCGGCTCCGCCGATGATCGTTGTATTGTCTTTGTCGATGTTGATCCGCTTGGCGCGGCCGAGGTCTTCCATCTTCACATTCTCTA
>CAZINF010000031.1:0-26319 GCA_964540555.1 uncultured Syntrophus sp.
TGTCGCGGGCGAAATCCGTTTGGGCAATATCTTCAGGGGTATAGAGAGGCTTGATTTCCAGATCGGAGACGGTGGACCAGCGGGCCTTCTGCTCGGCTGCCGTCACGGCGGACCGCCGGACCTCGTCCTCCCATTTTCGGGCGAGTTCTGCCGATTGATTGAGTGTCTCTTTTGAAAAATACCCGTTCATTCTTCACCGCCTTCCCGATAAACCGATTCCCTAGCCCCGCTACCGATCAGATCCTTGCAGGATGCTGCTCGATCCGATGTGTGACGCTATGGCCCATCCCTATCGTAAACCTGCACGCACTGTCAAGACTTATGACGATAGGGTTTTCATGGCTTGCGTTTCCCGGAAATGTCTTGTAGAATATTAAACATGGAGGTGGATTATGCAAACAGCCGTCACAAAACGCGGGCAGACCGTCATTCCCGCGCCGATTCGGAGGCGCCACCGGATAGCCGGCGGGGCTCGTCTGGTCTGGCTTGACGACGGAGAGACGATCCGCGTTGTTCCGACACCGGCGGATCCAATTGCCTCCCTGCGTGGACGAGGGCGCGGGGAAAGATTGGTCGACCATCTGCTGACGGACCGACGCGCGGACCGTACGAGCGAAGAAAGATCCTGAGATGTCCACATTGACCGGGTTGACGGATTCACTATATCTTCTGGATACCTCGGCATTGCTGACCTTCATCGAGGATGAAGACGGGAGCGACCGTGTGGAGGAGATTCTGCGAGGTGCTGGCATCCTCTTGCCCTGGCCGGTCCTGATGGAGACCTACTACATCACCCTCCAGAAGAAGGGCCGCGCGGAGGCGGACCGTCGTTATGCCCTCATCAGACAATTGAAAGCGGAAATCCTCTGGGAGATGGATGAGCCGATCCTCTTGACCGCGGCCCGTCTGAAAGCGGAACATCATGTCTCGCTGGCGGATGCCGTCATTGCAGCCTTTGCCCTCCAGCACCATGCGGTCCTGATTCACAAGGACCCCGAATTCGAAGCCCTCTCCGGCTTTCTGCCCATGGAGGCATTGCCCTACAAAGCGAAATGAGAATGCGGTTGTCTAAGAAAAATATCGCCGCGAAGCCATCCACCATAACGAAGGCCTGGAAAAGCACCGTGTGTTCTGAACGGATCAAAAGCTGGCCCACAAAGGAACGGCCACGCGAAAGGCTCCTTGCCGAGGGGCCGGCACAACTGACGGACGCCGAGCTGTTGGCCATTATTCTTCGGGTCGGACAAGGAACATTCCAAGAGGGCGTTTCCGGGAAGAATGCCTACGATTTTGCCCTCTCGGTCCTCCGCGATTTTCGAGGCCTCCGCGGAATTGATCGCGCCCACGTCCAAGATCTGCTGAAATTCCCAGGCCTTGGACCCGCGAAAGTCGCACAGATCAAAGCCGCTTTAGAACTGGGGAAACGCCTTTGCGCCGGGAAGCTGACCGCCTTGGCGTTTGAATCATCGGCAAATGTCGCCGGCCACTTCCGGCCACTTTTCACCGGCAAGCGCCAAGAGAGCGTCATCGCAGTGTTTCTGAACGGACAGAATCAGCTCTTGGGAGAGCAGGAAATCACGGAAGGAACGCCCACCCAAGCCACAGTCTATATCCGACGTGTGATCGAAGAGGCGCTTCGCTTTTCCTCCGCAGGCCTTTTTCTGGTCCACAACCATCCTTCCGGGAATCCGGAACCGTCGGCCGGCGATGACGAAATGACCCAACATCTATGGAAAGCATGCAGGCTGATCGGTCTGATCCTACTCGACCATGTGATCGTCGGCGAGACCGAACATTACAGCTACTCCGATTCCGGTCGGCTTCAAGAACTCTCGAACGAATAGAAGGAGGCCGTATGGCCAAAAAGCAGACAGCGCCCCAGTCATATACGAAACTCGATAAGATCCGGATCGACGGGGACCGGGTATACAGCCTTCTCCGTCAGAAATGGGTTCAATTAACGCCGGAGGAACGGGTCCGGCAGGAGTTCCTCCTTGTCCTGATCAACGAATACGGCTACTCCCTGGATCAGCTCGGCGAGGAGACGCCGGTCACAGGGCGCGGCGCAGCACAGGCGCGCGCCGACTTTCTGATCTGGCGTACGCCCGAAGCCAATCAAAGGCAGGAACACGCCTTGATCGTTATCGAATGCAAGGCCGACAACGTGACGATCTCCTTGAAAGACTACACGCAGGGGGCCAACTACGCACAGTACGAACACGCGCGGTTCTTTGTCACCCACAACCACCGTGAGACCAAATACTGGAAAGTGGATGACACGCGGCGGATGCCCAACTACGACGAGATCGCCAACATTCCTCATTCCGACGCATCCGACAAGGAAATCGACGAGTTGTTGGCGCGCCTCAAGGTCTTCAAGGAGGATGAATTCGCCAAGCTGCTCCACGAATGCCATAACGTCATCCGCAATCGCGAGAAGCTCGACCCCGCCGCCGCCTTTGATGAAATCGCCAAGATCCTCTTCGTGAAGGTCTGGGTTGAGCGGGATTTGCGACAAAAAAAGCAGCGGAAAAACCTTTTTTCCGTGGAATGGCTCGACACTCAGGCGGGTATAAACCCGCTGAATTGGCTTTTTAAGCAGACAAAGGCAGCCTAAGCCGACGACCGGATTTTCGAGGCCGACGAGGAAATCCGCCTCAAGCCTGCCACGGGCCGGGACATCGTCAAGCTGTTGGAGCGCTACAACCTTTCCGACACCAGCGAGGACATTAAGGGCATCGCCTTCGAACGCTTTCTCGGCCGCACCTTCCGGGGCGATATCGGGCAATTCTTCACCCCGCGCACTATTGTCGAGTTCATGATCCGGATGGTGGAGCCCAAAGAGGGAGATGTGATCTGCGACCCCGCCAGCGGTTCAGGAGGGTTCCTGATCCGCTTCTTCGAGATCGTGCGGCAACAGATTCTCGCCGACGCCGATCGGCAGTACCAAGTCTACAAGACCTATATCGAAAGGGACAAGAAGATCCCGGCGGAGAGGAAGGCCGCCCTGCTCCGGGAGAAGTTTGACGCCATCCAGGCAACCCTCGACCACGACAGGCCCGGCTCACGCCTGTGGACGCTAGCCAACCGCTGCATCTTCGGCGCCGACGCAAACGACCGCATGGCGCGCACCAGCAAAATGAACATGATCATGCACGGCGACGGGCACGGCGGCGTCCATCACCATGATGGATTCCTGAACGTTAACGGCATCTTCGAAGGACGCTTCGACATTGTCCTCACCAATCCGCCCTTCGGCGCGAATGTCGAGCCGACCGATGTGGTGCATGAATCGGACGCGGCGGTGAGCCGCGAGACCGAGAAGCGCTACACCGAAGAGTATGGCGACCTCTACACGGAGGCCTTAGCCCGTATCGCCGCCGCTAAGGGTAAGCCCATCGCGAGCCTCTTTGAGCTGCCAAAGGGGAACGGCACCGAAAAAGAACGCGACAGACGGGTCAAATCGGCCAAGATCAAAACCGAGATCCTTTTCATCGAGCGCTGCCTCTCCCTGTTGAAACCCGGCGGAAGGCTCGGCATCGTCCTGCCCGAAGGGGTCTTTAACAATCCATCTCTCGCCTACGTGCGCGAGTTCTGTGAAAACCGCGCCTTCATCCGCGCTGTCGTCAGTCTGCCTCAGGAAACCTTCTTTTCCTCCGGTGCCGGCGTGAAGGCATCACTTTTATTCCTGCAGAAATTCACTGTGCAGGAACAAGTCGATTTCGACGCCAGGCAGGCCGAAGCCAGCAGGGATGTGAAGACAAGGTATGCCGACGCCATAGCCGAGGAGACCGCTCGGCTTGAGACGGCGATTGCGGCGGCCAAGACGACGCGGAACGTGGATCAGCGCAAGGCGCTGCAAAAAAGAATTGGCGGACTTCCACAAACGCATGGCTGAAACTATCACTGGCGAGACTCGCGCTCTGCTGAAGAAACGGTTTCCGTATCCAATCTTTCTATACGCAGCGGAAAAAGTCGGCATTACCGCTACGGGCGACGAAGACCAAAATGAACTCTGCCGTTATCCTAAAGACAATTCGCCAGTGGCAGTTCCCAAAACGTGCCTTGAACTATACACAGAATTCTTACGAAACCAAGCGGCAAATGGAAAGCATATGAGGGTTGTTTCGTGGAGCTCTTTTGAACGGTGGATCAGTCCACGTAGCTTGATAGCCGCTCAAGACCTACCTTTAGGATGGACCCTCGTTCGCGTGCGAGAAGTTGTTCAACAGATACAGAACCGCGTGAAGGTAGAACCTGCGAAGGAATATAGAATGGCCGGGGTGAAATGGTATGGCGAAGGAGTCTTCCATCGCGAAACAGTGCAGGGAGCTTCAATGAGCGCAACATCCGTGTCTCCATTGGTGGTCGATGCACTCATATACAACCGGCTGTTCGCTTGGAAGGCTTCGTTCGCTGTAGTACCAAAGGAACTGAATGGCTGTTGTGTTTCAAATGAGTTTCCTCAGTTCAAGGTCGAATCGAGGCGAGTATTGCCAGTGTATCTATATCTTTTCTTCACACTGGATAGCACGCTTCGTTCTGTGAACGTGGCTTCAGTCGGATCGTCTGCTGTGAGTCGGAACCGTTTCAAAGAGGACGAATTCTTGAGTTTTGAACTCCCCTTGCCGCCCTTAGCCGTTCAAAAAGCCATCGTTGAGCGTTGGTGCCAATCTCAAGACGCTATCATTGCTGCTAAGCGGAAAGCAGAGCGGATCGCGCATGAAATAAAAACTGAGATGGAAAATACGCTCCCTAAATAAATCAGGAAGCGAGATGAGTTCCTCTCCTCAAATAAGAAAACATAGTATGGCACATAGCCCTCACTGCGCGAAGCCGGTATCCGGATAGAGGTGGGATGGCATGGAGATTCCCGGCGACATTCTTCCAACTACAACATAAAGAAAAAGCATGGGCTATCAAGAAAAACAAAGGTTTCCGCTTGAAATCTCAGACCGTCCGGTCTAATGTACACCCGTATTTGCTATTTTCCCGGGAGTGAAGAGATGTCATCGGTGGGAGTGCTCATCTGCGGGTATGATCAGGAAGACGCTCGGACTATCAAGGCATTTCTCGACAAGACGCTTGACACGTATGTGCCCCTGATCTGCGCCTCGCAGAAGACGGAGATGAAGATCGTTGACATTCTCCGCCAGAGACAAGCGGAATGTTTCGCAGAGGAGGAGATCCAGGTCCTGATGTTCCTCGGATTTTCGGAAGTCCAGACGCACATGGTCCTGGAGGGCTTTCCCGGGAACGGCGGCCTCAAAAGGCCCATCTTCTGCGCGTTAACCAGCCAGAACCAGCACTGGCCGCTTCGCGAGCTGATCGAGCATCTTGTAGCGGAGCACCGACAGTGGACCGCTAAAGGGGCCTGATGCTGCGGTTCGGGGAGACCCGCCGGGGAAAGGTTGCCGGTGGGGGAAAGGGAAAAGAGAGGATGGATCACGCTGTGGAAAGGCCCGAGGACCTGGGGAGTGAGGAGTTGGCCCGTCTCGCGGTGGATTTCTTTCACCGGACGATTGTCCACCATACCCTCTGGTTCGCCGAGGTGGAACACCAGATGGGGAGAGCGAAGGCCCTGGATATGATGGGGGCGGTCTGGGAGAAGAGCTACGGCGTTCAGATGAAGCGGCTCTCCGAGGCGCTCGGTTTCGAGCTGGAAAACGGCGTCCCGAAAGCGCTCCTGACGATGCCGAAGGAGAAGCTCCTTCGCCTGCTCGGTGATCTGGGACGGAACTGGCTCGCCGGCGACGGGATCTGGTTCCAGGCGGTCGAGGCCCGCGACGGGATCTGGGACGCCAAGCGCTGCAACGACTCCTGCTGGACGCGCTTTTCCCCCTTCGAGGCCTGGTCGATCCGGCGGTTCTTAGGCCTCCCGGAGGCGGCCGGCCTTGCCGGCCTGAAGCAAGCGCTGGGTTTCCGCCTCTATGCCGGGATCAACGTCCAGACGGTCCGCGAGGAGAGCCCGGAGAGCCTCGTCTTCGAGATGAACAATTGCCGCGTCCAGGCGGCTCGAAAGCATAAGGGGCTCGCCGATTATCCCTGCAAGTCGGGGGGGCTTGTTGAGTACCGCGGATTTGCCGAAACCATCGACCCCCGGATCCGGACCTCCTGCATTGCCTGCCCGCCGGACGACCATCCCGCAGAGTGGTTCTGTGCCTGGCGCTTCACGCTGGCGTAACGCAAAACACGCGTTCACTTATTATTCACTGAAAGAGCTGTTCACAATCTTAACACAGAGTGCCACAATAATTAGTTGATTTCTAAAGGTATAAAATAAATGATCACATTCTTGATGAGAGAATGTAAATATTTATAACACTTTTTGTCTGGCAGTCAATTTTATGAAAACCGTAACACTCATTCCCCTAAGCTTATAAGCATATACATTTATTCAATATATTTAAGTACTGGCTGGATATTATCCAGACAATGCTGCTTTGGCATACTTCTTGGAGTAATGACAGGTAAAGAAGAGCATTCAAAATGAAAGGAGGAAATGAGTATGAGACTGACAATTCTAACAATTATCGCAGCGTTGGGGGTTATGATCCCTCTGTTGTGGATGGCGGGAACTTTGACATCGATCGTCTATTTTATCCGACACAGAGAGAACGCAGCCTGCAAAGAGGGGGTGTTTGGCTTTACTCCTCAACTGGGACTGACCATGGCCGATGGCGGCGATGCTGTCGAGAAAAAGATAAAAGAATAGACAGCCATTGATCAGACGGGTTCCGGTGAAGATGATGCCGGTATTCAGGAAACCGCCCGAGTGGGCACAGGAAGAGCATTAATATAAGGAGGTGGCACAATGGAAGGGTTCACATATGTTGATATATTTGCGACAAAGGGTATTGAATATCTGCTGGTGATCAGCGCGCTTCTGCTTTTCATTCCCTTCTGGAGCATGGTGAGTCGCCCTGCAAAGGCGATTTACGAGGCGGTAGAGAGTATTGTCCCGGCGATCGGTGAATGGTTTCATCTTCCGGTGGAAAAAATGTATTACCACCAGGGTCATAGTTGGGCGATGCCCGGGAGTGACAATGTGGTCACGGTCGGGATCGACGATTTTGCCCAGAAGCTGGTGGGAAAGATCGATGCCATCAGACTTCCGAAGGTCGGGTCCGAAGTCAGGCAGGGAGAAAAGGGATGGAGCCTCTTGGCGGGCTCAAAATCGATCGACATGCTCTCGCCGGTGGATGGGAAGATAGTGGAGATCAATGAGGGTCTGCTGAGGTCGCCGGAGGGGATCAGTAAAGATCCTTACGGTCAGTCCTGGTTGATGAAAATCCAGTCGCCAAAGGTCTCGGCCAATCTGAAGAATTTATTGTCGGGCGGCCTTGCCGGAAAATGGATGGAAGGGGTGAAGGAAAATCTGTTTTCCCGGATGAACTACAACCTTGGCGCCGTATCCCAGGATGGTGGTGTGCCGGTTGATGGGATAGCAAGAAATTTGGATCGGGAGAGATGGGATGAGATAGCAAGGGAGTTTCTTCTGATTTCCTGAGAGGTCGGGGTATGAGAGTAAAAATGGTTTCGATGGGCGCAAAGAGTGCAAGTTATCCACTGATACCCGAGGAAGAGCGAAAATGTGTCTGGATGGCGACGGGATTCATATCCTACAAATTGTGCGATAGAAGCTATCAGTGTGACATCTGTCCTCTTGACCAGGCGATAAAGAATGATGAGACGGGGGAAGGCGATCTTCCCGAATCGGGAGAGAATTGGGCGGAGGGGTCGCTCCAAACGGAGCCCTCCGCCCTGATCAACGGGGCGATCTTTTATCACCCCGATCATTGCTGGGCGAAAGTGGAGAATTCTGATAGGGCGAGGATAGGCATAGATGATCTTTTAACCCAGCTCATTACCAAAGTGAAGGTAGTGATCCTGCCCCAGGCCGGGAGCTTTACCGGCCAGGGGGAATGCTTCGCCCATATTATCCAGGAAGATTATATCCTGCCGGTTATTTCACCCATTTCCGGCTCGATTCAGACGGTAAATCCCCGTCTGGAAAGGGAGCCGGAACTGATCACCAATGACCCGAGAGGCGAGGGCTGGCTGATCACGGTAAAACCGAAAAATCTTGAAAGCGACCTTAAAAATCTTCTTTTTGGAAGAAAAGCGCTCTCATGGTATCGACGGGAGGAAAAGGAAATCATCGCCCGGACCGACTTGATCCTGAAACACAATCCGCGGGGAGTGGGTCCCACCATGCAGGATGGGGGGGTCAGGATAAGCTGCCTGCGGGATGTGCTCAATGTCGTCAATCCCAGGCAGAGGACTCAAATTCTGGATTTCTCTGTCGCCAGACCCAAAAAATTCAAGCGACTGTTGAACTGAATCCGCCGGTCAGATGCGATCGGGCGCTCGTCGCCAGACAACACTTACTAAATTCTGCCCCGCGAAAAAAACCCGAGCATCCTGTTAACGGGACCTCGCTTTTGGGCCTGTATGCCTTGCCCCTCGATTCCCTTATTTCACCACGTTTCTCTCCTTTTTAAAAAAGTTTTTCCTTTTGATTTAAGGGTAGCTAAACTTCGAGAGAATGTGATACAAGAACACCCAGGAGTTTAAATGGTTTATGGATGCTTATCCTGTATTGATTATAGGCTCCGGTCCCGCCGGTCTGTTGGCGGCCATGCAGCTTGAGCGGCTGGGCTTAGACAGGATTGCCATCATAGATCGACATCCGTATCCTGCTGGAGGATTGCTAAACGATGGCAAACTGAATTTTGACTATCGAGTCGGAATCGATCTGGACGAACTGAAAATCGATCGTGATTCAGCGCAGCGTTTGATGGAAGAAATCAGGCAGGTCTTCATCCGTTTTCCGAAGTGTCAGCAGGTCACCTTTGTCGATAAGAATGAAAAAATTGAGGCGCTTGGAAAGATCGCCCAAGAGCACGACGCCCAATTCATCGCACCGGAGCAATGGCACTGGGGAACGGATAACGGCAAGGCAGTCGTTGATTATTTGAGAAGTCACCTGAAAAAAACGAAATTTTTGCTTGGAACCGCAGTAACCTCCATTTTGAAACATGATGACAACACATATCATGTCTCCTGTATTCATCATCGAAAAAAAGTGTGCTATGCCACAAAGGTCCTTCTTGCCGCTCCGGGACGCAGTGGCGCTTACTGGTTTCGTGACGTCGCTGCAAAACTGCACGTTCACCATAATTTTGGCCCGATAGATGTGGGAATCCGCGTTGAGTTAAACAGAAAGTTTTATGACGCCGTTACAGATACCGTATACGACCCGAAATTCATTTTCCGTACAGCGCGGCACGGAGATCGAGTCAGGACCTTCTGTACCAACCCGGGCGGACGGGTGCGGGTTGAAGACTATTACAGCTTCAAGCTGGTGAACGGTGACGCGCTCTCCGGCCGGAAAACGGAAAACACCAATTTTGCTTTGATCAATACGGTCTTTTTAACCGAGCCCTTTTCCGATACGACCGAATTCGGGCACATGATCGCCAAACAATTCTTTCTGCTGGGGGGAGGCAGGCCGATCGTTCAGAGGGTGGGGGACTTCCGGGAGGGAAGAAGAAGTTCGAGCTCAACATTTAACAGCGCGACTCGTCATTTCGGTCTTTGTAAGGCAACCTATCATGCCACGCAGGGGGATATCACGCTTGGTTTGCCCGCCCGTATCATCGACAATCTCTGGGAGTCCTTAAAAAAGCTTGATAAAATAGTCCCTGGGATTCTTCACCCGTCCACCCTGTTGTATGCACCGGAGATCAAGTTCTTCGATACGCACTTCATAACGGATGAACATCTCGAAACAAATGTCAAAGGGATCTTTGTTGCGGGCGACGGCACCGGGAAGAGTCGCGGTATTGTGGGAGCAGGCATTTCAGGGATCATTGCAGCCAGAGGAATCGCCAATAAATACTTTTGATTTTTTGCATTGCGGCCGCGCCTATCCGCAGTCGTTCGCGTCGGGAATCCTGATCCGGCGGTCAATGCGCAGGAGAAGGACGGTCAGAGAGACCGCGAGGCAGATGATCCCCACCCCTACAATGATCCGGGAGACGGGAAAGAGGCTGATCAGGTAGAAGGCCGTGGCGTTTGTCCCGGCGAAGGAGCCGACTGTGGAGATGAACAGTATCATTCCGGCGCTGAGTCCCGACTGCCGCTGCCAGGCGGTGATGATCCCGATGATGTATGGGGAGACCATCGCCATGATCGAGATCGGGACGAGGAAGATGACATTCATGGCGATGAGCGACCCGAGGCGGACATCGACGATGCTCTCCGAAATGAATTCGCAGACGGGTTTGTAGATGACCGGGATCATCAGCACCCAGAGGGAGCAGACCACGAGGAAGGACGCCAGCACCGAGATTCGCGGGAATTTCCTCGAGAGCCAGCCGCCCAAAACATAGCCCACAGAGAAGTGGACCATGAATGAGCTGATGATGCTTCCCCAGATGTAGATGGAGCCCCCGAAGTAGGGGGACATCAGGTTCGAGGAGAGGATCTCCAGGCTCATCACCGCCGCGCCGAATGAGACCAGCAGAAGGATGAATACGGCGTAAACGATCGGCATGCACGTGCCTCCTATTTCTTCTGCATGAGGAGCAGGTTTGCCGGATTGTAGTCGTCCGTCAGGACAGGCGCATTCTTGACGGCCACCGAAGCCTTGCACTTGACTGTCTCAGCGAAAAGGTCGATCCGGCCGATCCTTCCGCCCAGGCGTTCCGCCTGCTTCCTGAGCCCCGCGGGATCCGTGGCGGGGCGGTCGGAGGCGACGATGATGCAGCTCCCGCTTTTTTGTCCCTCGAAGACGAAGACCTTTGCAAAGACCGACCGGAATGTTGCGATCTGGGCATCGTAGAGTCTGTTGTTGCAAAAGAGGTTCTGGATGACGATCCCTCCGTCCGTCAGGCGCGACCGGGTCAGCATGAGAAACTCCTTCGTCGCCATGTGGGAGGGAATGTAATCTGAATTGAAGGCGTCGAGCCAGATCTGGTCGTAGCGCTCCCGACTTTTCTTCAGGAACTGGCGGCCGTCGTCGATCGAGAGCTTCTGACCGGCCGGGATGCTAAAGCCGAAATACTCGCTCGCCAGCTTTTCCACAAGAGGATCCACCTCGACCGAATGGAGCCTGACCTGCGGGAGGTGCATCCTGAAGACCGTCGGGATGTAGCCTCCGCCGAGGCCGATCAGGCAGACCGACTTCGCCTCCGGCCGGAAGAGGAAACCGGCGAACATCATCGCGGTGTATTCGAAAACGGAGGCATCCGGCTTCTCGAGATCGATGCAGGTCTGGCGCAGGTCGCGCTGGCGGCCGAAAATCATGCACCGCTGCATGCCCTCCTGGCGGATGGTGATGTGGTGGTAGATGGAGTCTCTCTCGTAGAGGATCTGACTGCCCGCGGCAGCCATGGCCTGGGTCGCTGGAAAAAGCCAGAGAAAGGCAAGAAGGATAATGCCCATATTTATATTGCCTTTAATCAAACCTTTCTTTCTGTGGCCCAAAAAGCGGGGTGAATCCATTAGCGAGCGTATTCCCTGCGGCTTGCCGCGGAGATCTTCAATTCCCTCCCGCGGTCTCGGTTCTTGTAAGCGATGTCCGGAAATATTTCAACCCTATTTCTTGCTCCCGGGGTTGAACAATCACGGAAATCGCGATAGAAGAGAGCTGTTACAGTGTAGGGAAAGTCGGAGCAAAAGGGAGCCTGGAATGGCGGAAGGCGGCATGATTGTGGACAGCGCGATGGATTTTGCCGGGTCGCTCGCCGGGACGGCGGCGCCCCGGGAGGTGATCGAGACCCTCTGTCTGATCTCTGTCCGGTACGTCGGGTTCGACAGCCGCCTGCACGAGGGTCAGCTTGTTGTTCATCGGGAGCTGGCGGCGGATCTGGGAGCGATTTTCTCCCTGATGGAGACGTTGAAATTCCCCGTTGCCGGTGTGGTTCCCATCGTCCGGTACGGCTGGTCCGATGCGGCGTCGATGGCCGCGGACAACACCTCGGCCTTCAATTACCGCAAGATTGCGAGGACAACCCTGCTTTCCGGCCACGCGAATGGACGGGCGGTCGACATCAACCCGCGGCGGAATCCGGCGATCTATCCCGATGGCCGGGTCGCTCCCGCTGGGGCAGTCTACCGGCCCGGCAGCCCGGGGACATTCACCGGCGAGCATCCGATAGTTTGCGCTTTTCTCGATAGGGGTTGGCGCTGGGGGGGGCATTTTGACCATATGACGGATTACCACCACTTTGAGAAATAGAAGAGTATTGGAAGCAATTCAGGAACCGGAAGCGGAGGGTGAGGTGGCCTTGGGAAGAAAGGAATCGCAGTGATGGACGAACCGAAGATCAAAGTGGGGATCTGCGACGGCTATCCCGAAATCCGGGGGCGTCTGAACGGTGTGTACCGAACGAATGGGTCGTCGCTTACCGGTGAATTTACCGCCCGTCCACGGGAGGGGGCGGTAGGTCTTTATGATCCGTTTGGCAGGGAGATCCTCCGTTCCCCGGCAATCCACCTGATTGCGGGAGGCAGGGAGACCTTTACCCTTCACGAGGTGACGATCGGCGTCCGGTTCCACTGGGAGCGCCAGGAGGAACAGACCTTTTCCGGGGATCTGACGCTCCTGCCTTCCGGGAGGGGGACCCTCGTCGCCGTCAACGAGGTCTCCGTGGAGGAGTACCTCATGAGTGTTGTCGCATCGGAGATGAGCGGCGAAGCGCCTTTTGCGTTTCTCAAGGCCCATGCCATCGCCTCGCGGAGCTGGCTTGTCGCGATGCTCCGCCGCGACAGGGAGAGGGAGGGTGGCGGACGGGAGATGGAGATCCGGCGCGAAGGGGAGATTGTCCGCTGGTACGATCGCGAGGATCACTCCCTTTTTGACGTCTGCGCCGACGACCACTGCCAGCGGTATCAGGGGATCACCGGCCGGGCCGTAGGAAGGGCGGCCGAGGCCGTCAGAGCGACGCGGGGTGTTTTCCTGATCCACGATGGCGCAATCTGCGACGCCAGATACCACAAGTCGTGCGGCGGTCTGACCGAGAATTTTGCAACCTGCTGGGAAGAGCAATCGGTTCCCTATCTCTCCCACGTTTCCGACTCCGCACGGCCGCATGCCCCACTCAGGACGGAAAAGGATGCGGAGCGCTGGATCCTCTCCTGCCCCGATGTCTTCTGTCTTACTCGGGATCAGGACCTCCTCCGGCGTATCCTTCCCGCTTCCGACAGGGAAACGGTTGATTTTTCCCGCTGGCAGGTGAGCTACGGAAGGGAAGAACTGGAGGCGATTCTTCGAGAAAAATCGGGAATCGACTTTGGCGTCCTGCACAATCTCGTTCCGCTGGAGCGGGGCCCATCCGGACGGATCCGCCTGCTTCGCATTGCGGGTTCGAAGGCCACGCTGGCCGTGGGAAAGGAATTGGAGATTCGCCGCTGGCTCTCGCCGAGCCACCTGTACAGCAGCGCCTTCATCGTCTCCACAACCCGGGATCCTTCCGGGATGCCGACGCGCTTCACTCTGTTCGGGGCGGGGTGGGGACACGGCGTCGGTCTTTGCCAGATCGGGGCCGCGGTGATGGCCGAGAAGGGATACCAGGACGAGGAGATCCTCCGGCACTACTTCCGGGGGGCGGCGCTGGTAAAACGGTATTGATTTAGGGAGTGTCATCAGTGGATATCGCGAAGATTAAAACCGCCTTTATCCTCGGGGCGGGGCGGGGAATGCGCCTCCGTCCCCTGACCGAGAAACGCCCCAAGCCGCTCCTTCCCGTCGGTAGCCGTCCCCTCATCACCTTCGCGATGGACCATTGCCTCGCGGTCGGGATCGAGAGGTTCATCGTCAACACCCACCACTGTCCCGCCGCTTACGATGAGGCGTTCCCCGAGAGAAGCTGGCGGGGAAAGCCGATCCTCTTCCGCCATGAGCCGGTCCTCCTGGATACCGCCGGAGGGCTGAAGAACATCGAGGATCTCCTTACCGAAGACAAAACGGTCCTCATTTACAACGGCGACATCCTTTCCGATCTTCCCCTCGGGCGTCTCTTCGAGGCCCATGCGGCGGGCGGTAGGGAGGTCACCCTCGCCCTCAGGAGCGAAGGCCCGCTCAGGAATGTCACCCTCGATGCGGACGGCGCGGTCTGCGATCTACGGGGGCTGCTGGGGAATCCCGGGCTCCGGCTCTGCCTTTTCACAGGAATCTACGCAGTGGAGAGGGATTTCTTTCGGCGGCTCGTGCGAGATAAGGTCGAATCGGTTGTTCCGGTTTTTGTGGAGATGATCCGGGAGGTTCCCGGTTCTGTCGGCTCCGTGGTCATCGACGAGGGAGGATGGCAGGACATCGGCGATCCGGAGGCATACGATCGGGTCAAGACCTCAGGACCCAGGCTCTGTTATAGCAGGGGTGAAGGGGAGCGGCAGGCGGCGGCGGATCGATCCGGAGGCGGGTTGGACAGGGAGGCAAGGGCGTTCATCCGTACCGTTCTCGGCCTGTCGGCGGATGTCGACATTCCGCTTATCCCTGTCGGGCGGGGCGGGTCGGACCGCGACTATTTCCGCATCGCCATCGACAGACGCGATTCCGTCATCTTCATGCGCTACGGACGGTTGCGCGAAGAGAACAACTGCTACGCCGCAATCGCCGGCTTCCTCCGGGAAATCGGTGTCTCCGTTCCGTCGATCCTCGGTCACGCCCCGGATCGGGGACTGCTTGCGATGGAAGATCTCGGCGCCGAAGACCTCTTTTCCTTCCGGGACGCCCCCTGGGATCTCCGCCGTCCCCTGTACGAAAAGACGCTGGAGGTCGTTTTGAAACTGCACGCCTTTCCGCCGGAGCGATTTCCTGCGGCCGGCGTCCGTCTGATGCCCGGCTTCGGTCCGGAACTCTACAGATGGGAGCGGGACTACTTCCTGCAGCACTGCGTCCGGAACATCTGTCGCATCGAATGCTCTGCGGGGGAGGAGAAGGCGCTGGAAGGGGAGTTGGAGGTCCTCGCCCGGCGCCTCGATGCGACGCCGGCTTCCCTCGTCCACCGCGATCTGCAGTCACAAAATGTGATGATCCGGCGGGGAGAGCCGTTTCTCATCGATTTTCAGGGGATGCGCTTCGGGAGTCCCTTCTACGACCTCGGATCGCTTCTCTATGATCCCTATATCACGCTTCGTGAGGAAGAGCGCTTGCTCCTCCTCCGCTATTACTTCGAACGCTCCCGCCGGGCGTCTGGCTGGGACGAATTCCGGGAACTCTTTCTTCTTGCGGCCGCCCAGCGACTGATGCAGGTCCTCGGGGCGTACGGCTTTCTCGGCATCGAAAAGGGAAAACCCCATTTCCTCGCCCACCTCCCCGCCGCCCTGGATCGCCTCATCGACGTCACGGGACGGACGGGATGTTTCCCACAGCTCCATGTCCTTGCCAGCCGCTGCCGCGCCTCCATTGGAACATAGGAAGGTTAGTGCGGTAGGTGTACAGTCCGCTTTCTTCTCAAGCATTTATTGACTGATTTTGAAATGTATGCAAGATTACATGCATTAATGATTGAAATGATAGGGTGTCGTCGTGGGACCAGGCGGCAAGAAGATGGTTTTATGTGGCTGATATGAGAAACGGCTTGCGATAAAAGATCGAACCTTCGCTGATGAAACATTATCCATCGGAACGGGAACGCCATGCAGGATTTCCTGAAAAACATCCTCAATTACTACGCGGCCTTCACCGAAACCCGTTTCTCCAATAGGAGCACCCTGAAGTACCAGTGGACCAATGACGTCTCCCTTACCCTGGATATTTCCTTTTTCCCCGAATTCCGTCGTCTCTGGCTTGACAAGATTG
Source organism: uncultured Syntrophus sp. (assembly GCA_964540555.1). Classification (GTDB taxonomy): domain Bacteria; phylum Desulfobacterota; class Syntrophia; order Syntrophales; family UBA5619; genus JAKAFS01. The sequence goes on from CAZINF010000031.1 coordinate 15,812, forward strand.
CCTCTGTAAACTCCAAACCCGTAGACATCCGGCCTCGTCAATACGCGATCCCTCTATCCGTCTCATCCTTCCGTGAACGACTGGAAAGCGAACTCCACGGCGGTCATGACCCAAACGCATTAAAAGGCTTTATCCGCCAGGAAGCAGAACGAGAGCCGCGGCCTGAACCACCTCAGGAAGAACGGGAACTATTTCTCGAAGGGATCAGGCAGTACAACCTGACCCTTCGCAAAGCCATCGAGGGGATCGTCAGGGATCTGCAGAAGGAATCGCTTGAGCGGCTTCAGGCGGATTTCCTGATCCGCCAGTTTCCCCCCTTATCTCTCAATCTCAGGAACCTGACCCAGGAAATCTTCCGCACTCTCCAGGGCATCGCGCAAACCGCCCGGGACGAGGACGATTACTTCGGACAGTCGAGCGCGTACCTCCAAGGGCGTGACTATGACCTGCCCCTGTTCGACCTTTACTATCTCTTGGCCGGCTATCGTTCCGCCAGCGATCATGGGAGCGTTTATCTTTTCTTCGATTCCATCGGCGGGGACCCAGGAAAAGAAAAGGGAGAAATCCAGGCCGAGTATCCCCTTTTCTTCATCGAGGTCGCCTTCGGCAGCGAGGGTGGAGATTCAATCCAGCTTCAGATCCCCAACGACTTCATTTTGATCAATACACCCGCCCTCAATACTTTTGAATTCGATTCCATCCTCACCCTGCCCCGCGCCTCGTCCTTCAAGGAAGCTGTCTTGACCCTGAAGCAACTGGATCGTTCCCTGGATGCAGAGTATCAGGTCTCCCGCCAGGAAATCACTTTGAGCGACGGCTTCTATCAATTCGCCGGAAAAGCCAATAACAGGCCGCCCGTTCGATACCGTCTCGGTTTCCAGGTCATCCGGGATGAAGACAAACGGCTTCTCGATTACTCCGAACTGATGACCCGGATCGAAAGGGGCATGGCCTCAAAGCTCGGCGACTTTGTGGATACCTACGTCCATAAAAACGTCACCAACACGGCTGAAGAAACGGAACGGAATTTTCGGGAACGTTACCCATCCGGCTCTGCCCGGTCATTCATCGCCGACAACCCTCTGCCGTTGAACATTGAACAGAAGAAAATACTGCTGGCCCTGGCCAATCAAAAGAACCGGGTCATCACGGTAGGAGGCCCCCCGGGGACCGGAAAGTCACACACGATTGCGGCCATCGCCTACTGGGCCAATCAGAACGACCGGTCCGTCGTGATCACCTCCCACAAACAAGAGGCTCTGGGTGTCGTGGATAGGATGTTGAGCGACAAGTTCCGGGATCTCCATCCCATGGCCAAGCCATCCATGATCCGCTTGACCCGGAGCGTTGATTTTTCCAAGATCTCCTCGCTCAATGAAATAACCAACTCTCTCGCGCAACCTGCCATCGATGCCGCCGTCAAAAGGGCAGCTTCGTTTTCGGAAGCGGCCGTCAACAAGGACAAACAAAAGATCGAAGAGAAGATATCCGCCGAGGTCGATGGCATCATCAAACAGGCCCGGAAGTATCCAGACGCGACTCGGGATCTGATGGCCTATCTGGCGCTGGAAGAGGATCTTCTACGAAAGGGGATTCTCGACGAAAACATCAGCAGACCGGCATGCGCCCTCCATGAAGAAATTTCCTTCCTGGAAGAATTTATCAACCGGTTTGATGCAAGCGCCCGACGCTTCGATAAATTATCCCTCCCCAGCCTGGCCGGAATATTTAAGAAACAGCAGGAAATACCGGAAGTCCAGAAGGCCTGTGAAACCGTCAATCAGCTTTCCTTCGCCAAGGATTGGCTAACCCTCGTCACACAGGACCGGTTGGAAACAATTCCGATCCTGGATGCCATCCTCGCCACCCTCTCCGACGCGTTTGACGATGAAAATCCTCTGCGGAAGCTTCAGGTCATCCCTGTGGACGTGAAAAAAACCGCCCTGCGTCAGGCGATCCCCACCATCGACGATTTGAGGACCATCGCCGGCCGTTTGGAAAAGCTGGCCAATCTCAAACCTACCAAATACCTGATCTTGAAAAATCAGGATTTCGTGCAGGCAAGAGACCATATTACGGAGGACTTCCCTGCCTTCGATGAATATCAGCGAAAGCGGAAACGGGCATGGCAGGAACATCACCGGGATGTTGCCGCCGAACTTGACCGACTGGCCGCCTGGAAGAAGGAAACGGCATATAATTTGGGTTTTTTGTACCGTCTCAGCCGTGAATCCTATGACTTTGAAGCCCTGGCCAAGACCCGCACCGACCTTGACCACCTTCGGTTTAAGGGGCTCATTGAAGACATCGCCAAGAAAACACAAAAGGCCAGTGGAGATCTGAGCCTCTGGGAGATCAGGCAGGCCCTCGAAGGGATCAAGGTTGCGGGCCAGTATGCAGAGGCCGTCAAGCGGGTCGATGACTTCAAGAAGACCACCGGGCTTACGGAACTGGACCATGCCGCCCTGTTTACCCTCCTGGAGGGAATTCAACCGGTCGTCGCGGATCTGAAACCGGAAATGCTGGATGCCCTACGCACCCTTAAGGAAAACTACGCGGCGCTGTTTAAGAAAGTGTCCATTGACTTTGATAACCTCGGCACCCTTTTCCGGCTCGGAAGCCTTCTCGAAGACGAACAGAAAGTCTATGATCTCATCAAGCTAAATGCCAATCTGAGCGGGAATGACGGCGGGCTTCTCGGGATAGACGAGCCCCTCCGGGCGCTTTACCTTGTCCAGCAGAGAATTACGGAGCACCAGAACGACCTGCGCCTGAAGAATCTCCTCCAACACACGGGAGACGCAGCGCGGATCAAGGAACGCGTTTCCGCCGGCAAGCGCCTCACGACGGATTATGCCAAGCTCCTCCTGTCCAGCTTCGCCTGCATCATTGCCGAGCCGGAAGCCCTGTTCCGCTACTTCCCCATGGAAGAAGACCTCATCGACATCCTGATCTTCGATGAGGCATCCCAGGTGTCCATCGCCCATTCCATATCGCTGATCCTGCGGGCAAAGCAGGTCGTTGTCTTCGGCGACGAATACCAATACGGCGCGGTGGGCGCCGTAACGGTAAGCCGGAAGTACGCCCAAGGTTATTTCCGGAAGATACTGGATAGCTACAGGGCTGAATTCCACGGCCAGGTCACACCGGAACAGGAAGAAAAAATCATCGCCACCGAGTCCGACGAAAGCCCGGAAGAGGATCAGTTCATCCCGGAGGTAATCCCCGTAGACGCCGGCCCGGAATGGATTCGGACCTTCGGCATCCGGAACTCGACCCTGAACTTCTGCCGAGCCATCTCCAATTATCGGACAACGCTGACGGAACATTTCCGGTCCTTCAAAGAGATTATTGACTACTCCAACAAGCATTTCTACGAGGTCGCCAATACGCCCTTGATCGTAAACCGCCTCCGGACGAAGCCCATTGCCGAAGTACTTCGCTTTATCCGTGTAGAAACCAAGGGACGGTCAGGGAAACACGTCAATCTGGACGAACTTGAAGCGATCCGCCTGGATTTGGAGATGCGCATCGAACAGGGATTCAAGGGAACCATCGGGATCATCACGTCGTTCGACGAACAGCAACAGCGGGCGGAAAAATACTTCCGGGATCACCTGAAGGCTTACCCCCGCCTGAAAGAGGAACAGAAATTGTCCATCTGGTTTGTCGGCGATGTCCAGGGGGAGGAGCGGGACATCGTTTATTACACGTTCGTGGAAGATAAGATGAACAGCGAGGGGGGGCTGAAATCCATCTACCCCATCCCCTACGGAACGGCAGACTCGATCAAAAGCCTCAAAATGCAGCGGCTCAACGTCGGTTTCAGTCGGGCCAGGGATACCATGGTTTTCGTCCACAGCATGCCCCTGGAAGACTACATGGACACACGTCTGGGCGATGCCCTCCGGTTCTATTGGACGCTCCTGGAGGATACAAAGAGAAGCGACCATTTCATCGTGGACGAAAACATCTTCGACTCGCCTAAAGAGAAAGAGCTTTACCAGCTTCTCATCCAGACAGAGTATTACCAGAAAAACCGCGAGCGAATGCACATCATTCCTCAATTCGACATCGGTCGCTACATCGCCCAGGAATATAAAAAATACATCCCCAAGTACCGGGTTGATTTCCTGGTCACCTTGACTGACGGCGGCAGGGAAAGCTCCCTGATCCTCGAATATGACGGCTTGGAGTACCATACGAAAGACCCCGCCGTCGTTCGTTCTCTGGAGGATTTCCGGGAGGAGTACCTGGAATACGATATTCGCCGGCAGCTCGAACTGGAAAGCTACGGATACCGGTTCCTAAGGATCAACAAGTTCAGTCTGGCGCCGTGCAAGAAGGAGCAAACCCGGCTTGATGTTTTGAATGGTATGATTGAGAAGGTTTTTGCGGTATAAACGGCCAGGACAGGCAAAAAGTAAAAAAAGACTTGACAATTGGAGGCAGGATGAGAGAAAAGACAATCAACACACCTGCCACGCCTCTCAACGATGCGCACCCCGGCGGGTATTTTTATGTCTGATCAAAAGCAGACCTACTGTAAACCGGCCCTCAGCCTTGACGCCCAGATAGATCTTCTGATTTCCAGGGGATTGGAGATTCCCGACCGGGACAAGGCCCGCCACTACCTCCGCTACATCGGATACTACCGACTTTCCGGTTACTATCTCACCTTTCAGCAGAAAACACCCGAGGCAAACCATCACACATTCAAGAAAGGCGTCACTTTCGGCGACATTCTTGATATCTACATCATGGACCGCGAGTTACGCCTGCTGGTTATGGATGCCATAGAGCGGATTGAAGTGGCTTTCCGCGCCTGCCTGTCCAACGTCATGAGTGAAAAGCATGGCCCCCATTGGTACATGGATCAGTCTCACTTTGTCCCCCGATACAGGCACGGTGAGTTATTGGAACGGATCAAAAGGGAGACCCTTCATGATTCCATGACGAACGAAAAGGACCGCGCCCGCCGGGAAAGGTTCATCCAGCACTACTACAAAACCTATTGTCATCCCGAACTGCCTCCCGGATGGATGGTCTTCGAGATGCTCTCGCTTGGAACATTGTCCCAGGTTTACGCGCACCTGATCGCCCGGGACATGCAGAAAGAGATCTGCCGACCCTTTGGGATCAATCATCTCGTCATGACCTCATGGATGCACACGCTGACCTACCTACGGAATCTCTGCGCCCATCACCTGCGTCTCTGGAACCGCCGCTTCAGCATCATGCCGGTGGTCAAGAGCGGCTGCGAAAAACAACTGGCGATAAACCACACTTTATATGCCCAGGTTGCCATGCTTCATATCCTGATGTCTGTTATCGCGGACGGATCAAAGTGGCAGCGCCGCCTGTCCGAGGTAATTGCCGGACACCCGAAAGCCGATCTCCGAATCATGGGATTCCCGCCGGACTGGCGGCAGGATCCCTTCTGGCGTCTGACCTGATTTGCCTTATGTTTGAGATCGAGGAGTCTTTATGCCGAGTATCAACCTCACCGAAGAAGAATTGACGAAGCTCTGGGCAGCGGTGAACGATGGCGCCGAACCGCCGCCGGAGCTGGCGGGAAAGCTGTTTCCCTCTTTTATGGAAAAGTTGGCCGCCGGGGGCAAGTTCGATTTCAAGACCCTGAGCCGCATCCGTATCCCAACCCTGGAATACGCCGGGAAGCGGCAGGAAGGGGTCATCCTTGCCGGGGCCGCGCTCTTGGGCCAGTCGGCGCCCCTCCAGATTCTGCGCACCTTTGGTGAACCGGCCCCGGACGGCTGGCGGAACCTGATCGTCCAGGGGGACAATCTCCAGTTCCTCAAGACGGTCTTCCTGAACCAGGACCCTTTGATCAAAGACAAGGTCAAGGGAAAGGTCAAACTCTTCTACAACGATCCCCCCTTCGCCACCAAGGCAGATTTCCAGTCCAAGGACGGCGCCACGAGTTACAGCGACAAGATCGAATCGGCGGAATTCCTGGAAGACCTCCGCGAACGCCTTATCTTCATGCGCGAAACCTTGGCGGAGGATGGAAGCATCTATATGCATCTGGATTGGAAGAAGGGACATTATGTTAAGACGATACTCGATGAAATATTCGGAAAAGAAAATTTTCGCAATGAAATCATATGGTATTATAGAAGGTATACCACAGTAAGCTCTTCATTCCAATCGCTTCATGATTCAATTTTCTTTTACAGCCGTTCAAGTAACTGGAATTTCAACGAACAGAGAGAACCATACACAGATAAGGCCGGTACGCAGGATTCGCATTATAAGCAAGATGAAGATGGGCGCTGGTATCGATTTCAAAAACGAGCAGGAAAGCCAGCGTATAAAATTTACTTGAATGAAGATGGCAAACGTATCGGCGATGTTTGGGAAATACAGCACATTAATGCAAGCGCATCAGAAAGGACCGATTTCCCCACCCAAAAACCTGAAGCCCTCCTAGAACGGATCATCCGCGCCTCCTCCAACCCCGGCGATCTCGTCATGGACCTCTTCGGCGGTTCCGGCACAACGGCGGCCGCGGCGGAGAAACTGGATCGGCGCTGGATTGTCTGCGACTTCGGGAAGCACGCCATTTACACCATGCAGAAACGTCTTTTGAACATCGCCGACTCCAAAGCCCTTGGACAGGAAAAAACCGCGAAGAAATACAGCCTGCCGCCGAAACCCCTTGCCGTCGTATCCGTGGGGGCCTACGATTTCAGCCGTGTCATGGACTTGCGGAAGAACAGGGATGCCTATATCGCCTTCGTCCTAGCCCTCTTCGGCATTCCCCGGGAAGAAAAGGATTTCGCCGCGAAGTACCGTCTCGACGGTATCTATGCCGAGAAAGATGGCGATCCTGTGGAGATCTTCCCCGTGTGGGAGGACGATTATCTCTACCATGTCCGGCTGGACGAGGACTACCTGAAGCAGATCCTCATCCAGTCCCGGGGACGCATCCGCGGGAACTACTGGATTATCGTCCCGGAGACCTGCACCATCGTGGGCGACCTGACGCTGAAAAACCAGAGCGGCGAACCCGTCTCCTTCAAACTTCTGAAGTTCCCTTACAAAATCCTGGAGGAAGCATCCCGGAACTTCTCCCTGGAGGAACAACCCAACTCACCCGACAACATCAACAGCCTTGTTTCATCGGTGGGATTCTACTTCCATGACGACGTTACCTTAGAAGCGCGAAAAACACCGGGGGGCCTGATACTCAGCCGTTTCTCCACCCCCATCGTCGACCGTGAGGGAAAGACGTACGAGGGGCTGGAAGGCCTGTCTCTGATCCTGATCGATCTGAATTATGACGGGAAGGTGTTCAATCTTCACAAGGCCGTTTACCGGAAAGAAATCGGGGAAGACGGCTGCATCGGCATGGAAGGCGTCACGGAGAGGACGGCGGTCATCGCCATCGACCGTCACGGCAATGAATCAAAACCGGTTTATGTGAAAACGAAGTTTAATGGTTATAAATAGATCATGGCCCGAAAACCCAAAGCCATCAAACTGAACCTCTCGGAGCACACCCTGGATGTCAACGTCCGGAAGTGCAACTATGAGCTGTTCGATTTCCGGGAGGTCGATGAATATATCAAGGCCCTGACGGGATCGCGGACCTATCAGTACGACGCCATCCGGCGGACGATGATCTATCTTTGGGGCGGGGGATACAAAAATCTGCGCCAGTTGGCGGCGGAGAACTTCAAACGGAAACAGTCCATCCAGGAGCGGTTCTTCACGGAAGAGAATTTCCTCCGGCATCTGCCCCTCCCGGACCGTCTCTCCGGCGTCATTCACATGGCCACCGGGACGGGCAAGTCCTGGGTGATCTTCGCCATTGCCTACCTTTCCATCGTGATGAAGAAGGCGAAGCGGGTCCTCGTCCTGGGTCCGCCCTCCACCATCATCGAGGCGGGCCTCAGAGAGAAGTTTAAACGGTTCATGGAAGACGCGACCCTCATTGGCAAGCTGCCGCCAAAGTACCGGAATATCCCCGTGACGATCATCGACGAGACGAAACCGGCGGAAGACTACTCCATCATGATCGAGAACATCAACGCCGTTTACAACAAGGATGTTAACGCCATCGGGGATACGCTTTTCTCACAGGCGGACGAGGTTCTTGTCCTGTCCGACGAGGTCCATCACGTTTACAGCCATCTGACCTTCACGGAAACGGACCTGCTGTTCGAGGGCGAAGGCGGCCGGGGCGAGGAACGAAACGAACGCCTCTGGATGAAATTCCTCCGGGAGGAGCCGAAGATCAAGCGTCATATCGGCTTCACCGGCACACCCTACAATCAGGATGAATACTTCACGGACATCCTCGTCAACTATTCCATCGCCGACGCCCAGCAGGACCAGATGATCAAAAGGATCAATCCCATTCTGCACACCGAGTCGGATGAGAAAATACGCGCCCTCACCCAGGATCAGGCCTTCGAGTTGATCTACAAGACACACATGGACAATCAGCAGAAATTCGCTTATCCGAAGCGCGGGAAGCCCACCGTCAAGCCCATCACCGTCTTTATCGCTCCGAAACAGGGGGCGGCCCAGAAAAAGTCGGAAGAATTCATCCAGTTTTTAGCGAAGGAGATCCAGGCCGTATCGAAGGATCAAGGACTACCGGCCTCCCATTTCGAGACCAAGGCCAGGGAGAAGGTGCTTTGCGTATTGAGCAGACTGGCGAAAGCTGACTACCAGAAAAGCCTCGATGAAATCGAACGACTGGACGAACCGGCGGGATTCATCTTCGCCGTGAACAAACTCTCCGAAGGATGGGACGTGGACAACGTCTTCCAGATCGTTCCCATGCAGGAGCGGGTTTTCGAGTCGAAGCTCCTGATCTCCCAGGTACTGGGGCGGGGTCTGCGTATTCCGCGCAAGGCATCCCATGGGGATATCCTCGGGAATTACCCTATCGTCACGGTGACGAATCACGAAAAGTTCGCCGACCATATCAGGGAACTCGTGGATTCCGTCACCCAGTGCGAGGTGTACCTGACCTCCGCGCCGTTGCCGGTGGATGGCGGGTTTGCCCGGGCCGGACATCATTTCAGCCTGATCGACATGGCCTATACGCCGGTCACATCCCTGGAGGATAGGACGGGCAATGGCGGCAAGATTTCACCCGAGCTGACCCTGAACTTTCAGAAAGAAAAGCTGGGATACACCGTGACCTACCAGGAGACGGGAGACAAGAAATTCCAACTCCGGAAGAACTTCTTCACCGCCGACGAGGTGGCCTACAACCAGTTCAAGCGGTTCAATCTCCGGGTTTTCGAGAAAAGGCATTTCCAGTTCGGGGAAACCTTGATCGACGGCCGCATCCCGCAGGCGGAGGAAATCCGCCAGGTCATCGCCAATGCCCTGGAAAAGGCCGGCATCGCCGGTGAGCGGCTTTCCGAAGAGAACGCTCGCCTGGTAGATCTTTATTTCAGCCAGTATCTGCCCGTGGGCAAGAAACGCCCACGCAAGGAAAGCCGGCCCGGGAATCTGATCCTACAGGAGACGTCCAAGATGGACAGGAGCAGCACGCGGGCAAGCGAGCTGGATCGGGACGCCGTCGTTTTCATTTCCGAAGACTACGAAGAGGAGCTGGGGAAGGAAAACCTCTTTGTCCTGGAATATGTCAAGGCCATGCGGGGCCGCATAGACGAAAAACAGCTATCCCTCTTCGACAAAGAAGAGCCGTTTATCGGCAAGAAGTCTGACCTGATCCGCTGTTACGCTGGTTTTCGTTCCCCCTTTGTCGTGAATACCTCCGTCTTCAAGACCCCTCAGAACCTGGTACGGCTTTCCTCCCACGGAGAAACCCTCTTCGTCTTCGGCCTGCTCGAAAATGCCCGATACATCGACGCCTGGGTCAAGTCGCGTGACATGGGTTTTTACGCAATCGAATACGAATATTTTCGGAAGGGGAAGGACAGGACCCGGGGGAGCTTCAACCCGGATTTCTTCATCCGTGTCGATCTGGATCGCTACATCCGTATTCTGCGAGAGGACGGGATCGATTGCACCGGTTTACACAATCTCCAGGATCATGGCATCGAAAGCATCATCCGGGTGGTGGAAATCAAGTCCGATGATGACGACGACGAAACCACGCCAGCCAAGGAACGATATGCTACGGACCATTTCAAAGCCCTTAATAAAAGGCTTCAAGCGGGAGAATCCATACCGGCGGCGGTGAACGGCAGGGAAGAGCACGGCATTCCTCTTTATCTCTTCGATCTCCTCATGCTATCGCAGATTGACAGATGGTTTGAGCTTCTCAAGCAAGGAAAGGGATTAAACCGAGGCTAAAAGGTGAAGAGCAGGCACATAAAATTATCTTTAAAGAGATGAATGCATGGGATACTCTTGGTGTCGGTGTGGGTACAAATTTTCAAGGTTTTATGAAGCTCACTTTAAGTCGCTGTTACCATGCTATCCGAAATGATGCGAATATGTATGGCTCTTTCTCATCTCAAGTGGGTAATCCTGTTTTGCTGAAATCCAGTTTGCCT